>NZ_JAOCDI010000008.1:0-167079 GCF_029840855.1 Pseudomonas sp. GD03862 | reverse complement strand
TTAAAAATCCTAGCCTTGCCAATGCTCCTCCCTGTGATTGCGATACGCGGCCTCTCCTGCAGGCCCTTTTCCTATGCAAGCCAACAGCCCATGGCTATCATGCCTGCCTTATTCCAAGTCGAGACTGGCATGCTGAAGTTGTTGAATCTCCTCAAGGACGGTCGGTTCCATTCCGGAGAAGCTCTGGGGGCAGCCCTAGGGGTGAGTCGCAGCGCAGTTTGGAAGCAGCTGCAGCATCTGGAAAGTGAGCTGAACCTCACCATTCACAAAGTTCGTGGGCGCGGTTACCAGTTGGCCGCGCCACTGGCGTTGCTTGAGGCGCAGGCAATCGCCGGATTCGCCGTGGGCGAACAGTGGCCGGTCTTCATCCACGAAACCATCGATTCGACCAATGCCGAAGGCTTGCGCCTTGCCAGTGAAGGGCAGGCGGCTCCATTCCTGGTTCTGGCTGAGCGCCAGAGCGCCGGACGCGGTCGGCGCGGCCGGCAGTGGGTCAGCCCATTTGCTGAAAATCTCTATTACAGCCTGGTGCTGCGCGTTGATGGAGGCATGCGTCAGCTCGAGGGGTTGAGCTTGGTAGTGGGGTTGGCGGTAATGCGCACCTTACAGGCGTTCGGTGTAAAGGATGTCGGGCTCAAATGGCCTAACGATGTGTTGGTGCGTGGGCAGAAGATCACCGGGATCCTCCTGGAGTTGGTGGGCGATCCTGCAGATGTCTGTCATGTGGTGCTAGGCATTGGTATCAATGTAAACATGCAGGTAAACGAACAGGTCGATCAGCAGTGGACTTCTATGCGGCGTGAGGTTGGTGCAGCCATAGATCGCAATCACTTGGTCGCGCTGCTCAGTCAGCAGCTACAGCACGAATTGGCGCGCCATCGCCGCTACGGCTTTGCCGCATTCCAGGAGGAGTGGGAGCAGGCGCACTTGTGGCAGGGGCGCAATGTATCGCTGGTTGCTGGTAGTACACGTATTGATGGCGTGGTTCTTGGCGTCGACGGGCAGGGTGGTTTGCGCCTTGAGGTGGACGGGATGGAAAAGAGCTTCAGTGGTGGTGAGCTCAGTTTGAGGTTGCGTGATGATTCTTGAGCTCGATTGCGGTAACAGCTTCATCAAGTGGCGGGTGATCCATGTCGCCGATGCTGTGATTGAAGGTGGTGGGATCGTCGATTCCGATCAGGCGCTGGTGGCGGAAGTGGCTGCGCTCGCTTCAGTGCGTCTCACGGGTTGCCGTATTGTCAGTGTGCGCAGCGAAGAAGAGACCGATGCGCTTTGCGCGTTGATTGCTCAGGCATTTGCCGTGCAGGCGAAGGTTGCCCACCCTGTCCGTGAAATGGCAGGTGTGCGCAATGGCTATGACGACTATCAGCGCCTGGGTATGGATCGTTGGCTGGCGGCGTTGGGGGCATTTCACCTGGCCAAGGGTGCGTGCCTGGTGATTGACCTGGGTACCGCGGCAAAAGCGGACTTCGTTTCTGCAGATGGCGAGCATCTTGGGGGCTACATCTGCCCGGGTATGCCATTGATGCGTAGCCAGCTGCGCACTCACACCCGTCGTATCCGCTATGACGACGCCTCCGCGGAGCGCGCATTGAGCAGCTTGTCACCAGGTCGCTCGACTGTCGAAGCGGTAGAGCGCGGTTGCGTATTGATGCTCCAGGGCTTTGCCTACACCCAGCTTGAGCAGGCTCGTGTGCTATGGGGTGAGGAGTTCACCGTGTTCCTCACTGGCGGTGATGCGCCACTGGTGAGGGCGGCCCTACCACAGGCGCGTGTCGTGCCTGACCTGGTTTTCGTTGGCCTGGCAATGGCCTGCCCATTGGATTGAGGTGCCTATGCGCTGGTTGTTTCTGCTGTTACTGGTGCTCAACGTCTTTTATTACGTATGGCATCAGCAGGAAGCCCCGCTGAAGGTCAAGGAAGTCGCCCCGTTGTCGCTGTACAAGGGGAATCAGCAAGAAATCCGTCTGTTGCGTGAAACAGGTGTGTCGGCACCGCCTAAGCGTCGTGATGAATGCCTGGTGGTCGGTGGCGTGAAGGGGCAGGAGCAGTTGGATGCGCTGCGTCAACGCCTGCTGAGTCTGGATATTGCCACCTTGCCGGTGTCAGGACAGCTGCCGGGGGCGGATGGTCGCTGGCTCAAGGTTGCCCCCGAAAGCGAGCGTTTGCTGGACCAAACGGTGCTCTTGGCTCTTTCCAATGATTTCAAAGACTTAAAACATAAAATTATTTTCTGCCAGGGTATTGCAACTGACGAATAGCTTGATAGAATGGCGCCCGCTTCACAGGGAACACCACTCAGGTGGTAGAGCTGGAAGCGGTGTCAAAGCAGCTAAGTTTCAGATTTGATTGAAAAAATTTGAAAAAATGCTTGACACTAGGACGGCAGACAAATAGAATGCCGGCCACATCTGGAGGGATTCCCGAGCGGTCAAAGGGGACGGACTGTAAATCCGTTGCGAGAGCTTCGAAGGTTCGAATCCTTCTCCCTCCACCAGTTTTAGCGAGAGCCGCAAGCTCCGCGGGTATAGTTTAGTGGTAGAACCTCAGCCTTCCAAGCTGATGATGCGGGTTCGATTCCCGCTACCCGCTCCAAGTTTGCCGGATTTTGCACAAAGTGTTTCGCTCTTGTAGCTCAGTTGGTAGAGCACACCCTTGGTAAGGGTGAGGTCAGCGGTTCAAGTCCGCTCAAGAGCTCCATATAAACAAGGCAGATATGAAAATATCTGCCTTTGTTTTATCAGCGCAAGACTATTTCTTCTGCGGAGGATTGTATCGATGGCTAAGGAAAAGTTTGATCGTTCCCTTCCCCACGTTAACGTCGGCACTATCGGCCACGTTGACCACGGTAAGACCACTCTGACCGCAGCTCTGACTCGCGTTTGCTCCGAAGTTTTCGGTTCGGCAATCGTTGAGTTCGACAAGATCGACTCGGCTCCGGAAGAAAAAGCGCGCGGTATCACCATCAACACCGCTCACGTCGAGTACAACTCGACCATTCGTCACTATGCTCACGTTGACTGCCCAGGTCACGCTGACTACGTGAAGAACATGATCACCGGTGCTGCCCAGATGGACGGCGCGATCCTGGTTTGCTCGGCCGCCGATGGTCCGATGCCACAAACCCGTGAGCACATCCTGCTGTCCCGTCAGGTAGGCGTTCCGTACATCGTGGTCTTCCTGAACAAGGCTGACCTGGTAGACGACGCTGAGCTGCTGGAACTGGTCGAGATGGAAGTTCGCGACCTGCTGTCCACCTACGACTTCCCAGGCGACGACACTCCGATCATCATCGGTTCCGCTCGTATGGCCCTGGAAGGCAAAGACGACAACGAAATGGGCACTACCGCTGTCAAGAAGCTGGTAGAAACTCTGGATGCCTACATCCCTGAGCCAGTTCGTGCCATCGACCAGCCGTTCCTGATGCCGATCGAAGACGTATTCTCGATCTCGGGTCGTGGTACCGTTGTTACCGGTCGTATCGAGCGTGGTATCGTCCGCGTTCAGGATCCGCTGGAAATCGTTGGTCTGCGTGACACCACCACCACCACCTGCACCGGTGTTGAGATGTTCCGCAAGCTGCTGGACGAAGGTCGTGCTGGCGAGAACTGCGGCGTTCTGCTGCGTGGTACCAAGCGTGACGACGTTGAGCGTGGCCAGGTTCTGGTCAAGCCAGGTTCGGTCAAGCCGCACACCAAGTTCACCGCAGAAGTCTACGTCCTGTCGAAGGAAGAAGGCGGCCGTCACACTCCGTTCTTCAAAGGCTACCGTCCGCAGTTCTACTTCCGTACCACTGACGTGACCGGTAACTGCGAACTGCCGGAAGGCGTTGAAATGGTAATGCCAGGTGACAACATTCAGATGACTGTTACCCTGATCAAGACCATCGCAATGGAAGACGGTCTGCGCTTCGCTATCCGTGAAGGCGGTCGTACCGTCGGCGCCGGCGTCGTAGCAAAAATTATTGAATAAGTAGTTGATTTACTTGATCAGGCCGGTATAATGGCCGGCCTGATACAGCGTTACAGGTCAGTAGCTCAATTGGCAGAGCGACGGTCTCCAAAACCGTAGGTTGGGGGTTCGATTCCCTCCTGACCTGCCATTTCACCTCGGTGTGATGGCTTTCTTCTTACAGGATCCTCCTCGATGACCCCCAAAACTGAAGCCCAAGAATCGCGTTTTGATCTGTTCAAGTGGCTGGCTGTAGTGGCTTTGGTGGTTGTTGGTGTTGTGGGTAATCAATATTACTCCGGCTCTCCAATCCTGTATCGCGTTCTTGTTCTTCTCGTCCTTGCTGCTGTCGCGGGCTTTGTAGCTCTGCAGACTGCGAAGGGCAAGTCGTTCTTTGCGTTGGCGAAGGAAGCTCGTACCGAGATTCGTAAAGTCGTGTGGCCGACCCGCCAGGAAACCACCCAGACCACGCTGATTGTCGTGGCTGTCGTGCTGGTTATGGCACTGCTGCTGTGGGGGCTCGACTCCCTGCTCGGCTGGGCGGTCTCCTTGATCGTTGGCTAAAGGTGTCCCGTGGCTAAGCGTTGGTATGTTGTGCATGCTTACTCGGGTTACGAGAAGCATGTAATGCGCTCCCTCATCGAGCGCGTCAAGCTGGCTGGCATGGAAGACGGTTTCGGCGAGATCTTGGTCCCGACCGAAGAAGTCGTCGAAATGCGCAACGGCCAGAAGCGCAAGAGTGAGCGTAAATTCTTCCCTGGCTATGTACTGGTCCAGATGGAGATGAATGAAGGGACTTGGCACTTGGTCAAGGACACCCCTCGCGTGATGGGCTTTATTGGCGGTACTGCTGACAAGCCTGCGCCGATTACCGATAAAGAAGCTGAGGCCATCCTGCGTCGCGTTGCCGACGGTAGCGATAAGCCGAAGCCCAAGACGCTGTTCGAGCCAGGTGAAGTGGTTCGAGTCATTGATGGTCCGTTCGCTGACTTCAATGGTAGTGTCGAAGAAGTTAACTACGAAAAGAGTCGCCTGCAGGTTGCGGTGCTCATTTTCGGTCGCTCTACTCCGGTGGAGCTCGAGTTCAGCCAGGTCGAAAAGGTCTAGGCGGACGAAGCATCCCATACCCCGCAGCCCTGTGTGCTGCGGGGTTTTGTCGTCACTGGGATAAAACGCAAGTCATCCGGGGAGCCATCAGGCGTTCGTACCCGATTTTGGAGTAGCTCATGGCTAAGAAGATTCAGGCTTACATCAAGCTGCAAGTTAAGGCCGGCCAGGCCAACCCAAGCCCACCCGTTGGTCCAGCACTGGGTCAACATGGTGTGAACATCATGGAATTCTGCAAGGCCTTCAACGCCCGTACCCAGGGTCAAGAAGCCGGCCTGCCGACTCCAGTGATCATCACTGTCTACAGCGACCGTAGCTTCACCTTCGAGACCAAGAGCACCCCTGCCTCGGTTCTGCTGAAGAAAGCTGCTGGCCTGACCAGTGGTTCGGCTCGCCCGAACACCGTTAAAGTCGGTACCGTTACCCGTGCTCAGCTGGAAGACATCGCGAAAGCCAAACAGGCTGACCTGACTGCCGCTGACCTGGACGCTGCTGTACGCACCATCGCTGGCTCTGCCCGCAGCATGGGCCTGAACGTGGAGGGTGTGTAATGGCTAAGCTGACCAAACGCCAAAAGGCAATCGCCGAGAAAATCGAAGCAGGCAAGGCCTACAACTTCGAAGAAGCGGCAACTCTGCTGGCCTCGCTGCCTGCTGCCAAGTTCGTCGAGTCCTACGACATCGCCGTTAACCTCGGTGTTGATCCGCGTAAATCCGACCAGGTCGTACGTAGCGCTACCGTGCTGCCACACGGCACTGGCAAGACCGTTCGCGTTGCTGTCTTCACCCAGGGTCCAGCAGCTGAAGCTGCTCTGGCTGCCGGCGCTGATCGCGTAGGTATGGACGATCTGGCTGCCGAAATGAAAGGCGGCGACCTGAACTATGACGTCGTTATCGCATCGCCTGATGCCATGCGCGTTGTAGGTCAGCTGGGTCAGGTTCTGGGTCCTCGCGGCCTGATGCCTAACCCGAAAGTTGGTACCGTGACCCCAGACGTAGCCACTGCCGTGAAAAACGCCAAGGCTGGTCAGGTTCGCTACCGTACCGACAAAAACGGTATCATCCACACCTCCGTTGGCAAGATCGGCTTTGAAGCTGACAAGCTGAAGGAAAACGTTGAAGCCCTGATCGCTGACCTGAAGCGTATCAAGCCAGCTTCCTCGAAAGGTATCTACGTTAAGCGCGTTACCCTGAGCACCACCATGGGCCCAGGTCTGGTCATCGATCAGAGCTCGCTGAACGTGTAAGAACATGGCGGCGCGACCAGTCGCGCCGCCAGCAAAAATTGGGGTCCCTGCCTGGCGGGGGCTATCCAAGACCGTAGGCGGCGCAAGCCTTAAAACATCAGCCCACGCAGATGGTGCTCCCGATTCGTTACCGAATCAGACACCAAAACGACATCCGGCCTCGGCCAGATGAAACGGTAAAAACCAGGAGTAAACCCGTGGCAATTAAACTCGAAGACAAGAAGGCCATCGTCGCTGAAGTCAACGAGGCTGCCAAAGTCGCTCTGTCCGCTGTCGTGGCTGATGCCCGTGGTGTGACTGTAAGCGCAATGACCGGACTCCGTAAAGAGGCCCGCGAAGCTGGCGTATACGTACGTGTAGTGCGTAATACCCTGCTCAAGCGCGCTGTTGAAGGCACCGAATTCTCGATCCTCAACGACGCGTTCAAAGGCCCGACCCTGATTGCTTTCTCCAACGAACACCCGGGCGCTGCTGCTCGTCTGTTCAAAGAGTTCGCCAAGGGTCAGGACAAGTTCGAGATCAAGGCAGCTGCGTTTGACGGCAATTTCATTGCAGCGAACCAGATCGACGTGTTGGCTACCCTGCCGACCCGCGACGAAGCTATTGCACGACTGATGAGCGTTATTCAAGGCGCCACCAGCAAGCTGGCTCGTACTCTGGCAGCCATTCGCGACCAGAAAGAAGCTACCGCCGCCTAAGGCGCGCGAATTCTTTCAAAATCATACGTTTAATTTGATGGCTGCGTAGGCTGTCACCCCAATACAGGATTTAAGTCATGTCTCTGACTAACGAACAAATCATCGAAGCAATCGGCCAGAAAACCGTTCTGGAAGTTGTTGAGCTGATCAAAGCAATGGAAGAAACCTTCGGCGTTACCGCTGCTGTTGCCGCTGCTGGCCCAGCTGCTGCTGCTGCCGTTGTTGAAGAGCAGACCGAGTTCAACGTTGTTCTGGTTGAAGCCGGCGACAAGAAAGTGAACGTGATCAAGGCCGTTCGCGAACTGACCGGTCTGGGCCTGAAAGAAGCCAAAGAGAAAGTCGATGGCGCTCCTCAGGTTGTAGCTGAAGGCGTTTCGAAAGAAGCCGCTGAAGACGCTAAGAAGAAGCTGGAAGAAGCAGGCGCTAAAGTCGAGCTGAAGTAATCTCGACCTTGCGATGCCAGCCTGAGCGTTGAGCGAAAGGCTGATGGCTGGTGGCTTATGCCACCGGCCTTTTTCCGTTATTGGTGGCCGGTCAGGCCGGTCCCGATAACGAGCTGCAAGACACCCATGTGGGTGGCGCAAACCAAGGGGTTTGCACGATTTTCTGGCTGCTCCCGCCGGGAGAAGCCAAACAAGCAGGTGACCAAGCTGGGGAACGCTGATGGCTTACTCATACACTGAGAAAAAACGTATCCGCAAGGACTTTAGCAAGTTGCCGGACGTCATGGATGTGCCTTACCTCCTGGCCATCCAGCTGGATTCGTATCGCGAATTCCTGCAAGCGGGAGCATCCAAGGATCACTTCCGCGACGTCGGCCTGCACGCGGCCTTCAAATCGGTATTCCCGATCATCAGCTACTCCGGCAATGCTGCCCTGGAGTACGTAGGCTATCGCCTGGGCGAACCCGCCTTCGATGTGAAGGAATGTGTCCTGCGTGGCGTGACCTTCGCGGTCCCACTGCGGGTCAAGGTGCGCCTGATCATCTTCGACAAGGAATCGTCGAACAAAGCGATCAAGGACATCAAAGAGCAAGAAGTCTACATGGGTGAAATCCCCCTGATGACTGAGAACGGTACCTTCGTTATCAACGGTACCGAGCGTGTGATCGTTTCCCAGCTGCACCGTTCGCCTGGTGTGTTCTTCGACCACGACCGTGGCAAGACCCACAGCTCGGGCAAGCTGCTGTACTCCGCTCGCATCATCCCTTACCGCGGTTCCTGGCTGGACTTCGAGTTCGACCCGAAGGACTGCGTGTTCGTGCGTATCGACCGTCGCCGCAAACTGCCGGCCTCGGTGCTGCTGCGCGCCCTGGGTTACAGCACTGAAGAAGTGCTGAACACCTTCTACACCACCAACGTGTTCCACATTTCCGGCGAAAAACTCAGCCTGGAACTGGTACCGCAGCGTCTGCGTGGTGAAGTTGCAGTCATGGACATCCATGACGAAACCGGCAAAGTCATCGTCGAGCAAGGCCGCCGTATTACCGCGCGCCACATCAACCAGCTCGAGAAGGCCGGCGTCAAGCAACTGGACGTTCCAATGGAATACGTCCTGGGCCGCACTACCGCCAAGGCTATCGTGCATCCGGCTACCGGCGAAATTCTCGCCGAATGCAACACCGAGATGACTACCGAGCTGCTGATCAAGGTCGCCAAGGCGCAGGTTGTCCGTATCGAGACCCTGTACACCAACGACATCGATTGCGGTCCGTTCATCTCTGACACTCTGAAGATCGATACCACCAGCAACCAACTGGAAGCGCTGGTCGAGATCTACCGCATGATGCGTCCAGGCGAGCCGCCAACCAAGGACGCAGCCGAGACCCTGTTCAACAACCTGTTCTTCAGTGCCGAGCGTTACGATCTGTCCGCCGTAGGCCGCATGAAGTTCAACCGTCGTATCGGTCGTACCGAGATCGAGGGTTCGGGCGTGCTGAGCAAGGAAGACATCGTCGAGGTTCTGAAGACCCTGGTCGATATCCGTAACGGCAAAGGCATCGTCGACGACATCGACCACCTGGGTAACCGTCGCGTACGTTGCGTCGGCGAGATGGCCGAGAACCAGTTCCGCGTTGGCCTGGTGCGTGTCGAGCGCGCGGTCAAGGAACGCCTGTCGATGGCGGAAAGCGAAGGCCTGATGCCGCAAGACCTGATCAACGCCAAGCCGGTAGCGGCAGCGGTGAAAGAGTTCTTCGGTTCCAGCCAGCTGTCCCAGTTCATGGACCAGAACAACCCTCTCTCGGAGATTACCCACAAGCGCCGCGTCTCCGCACTCGGCCCTGGCGGTTTGACCCGTGAGCGTGCCGGCTTCGAAGTCCGTGACGTACACCCGACCCACTATGGCCGTGTGTGCCCGATCGAGACCCCTGAAGGTCCGAACATCGGTCTGATCAACTCCCTGGCGGCCTATGCCCGCACCAACCAGTACGGCTTCCTGGAAAGCCCGTACCGCGTGGTGAAGGAAGGCGTTGTCAGCGACGACATCGTGTTCCTGTCGGCAATCGAAGAGGCAGATCACGTTATCGCACAGGCTTCGGCCGCGATGAACGACAAGAAGCAACTGATCGATGAGCTGGTAGCAGTTCGTCACCTGAACGAATTCACCGTCAAGGCGCCGGAAGACGTCACCCTGATGGATGTTTCGCCGAAGCAGGTTGTTTCCGTTGCAGCGTCGCTGATTCCGTTCCTCGAGCACGACGACGCCAACCGTGCGTTGATGGGTTCGAACATGCAGCGTCAGGCTGTACCAACCCTGCGTGCCGACAAGCCGCTGGTAGGTACTGGCATGGAGCGCAACGTTGCCCGTGACTCCGGTGTCTGCGTGGTTGCTCGCCGCGGTGGTGTGATCGACTCGGTCGACGCCAGCCGTATCGTTGTTCGCGTTGCCGACGACGAAGTGGAAACCGGCGAAGCAGGTGTGGATATCTACAACCTGACCAAGTACACCCGTTCGAACCAGAACACCTGCATCAACCAGCGTCCGCTGGTGAGCAAGGGTGACAAGGTTCAGCGTGGTGACATCATGGCCGACGGCCCGTCCACCGACATGGGTGAGCTGGCTCTGGGTCAGAACATGCGCATCGCGTTCATGGCGTGGAACGGCTTCAACTTCGAAGACTCCATCTGCCTGTCCGAACGTGTTGTTCAGGAAGATCGCTTCACCACCATCCACATTCAGGAACTGACCTGTGTGGCGCGTGACACCAAGCTTGGCCCAGAGGAAATCACTGCGGACATCCCGAACGTGGGTGAAGCCGCACTGAACAAGCTGGACGAAGCCGGTATCGTATACGTAGGTGCTGAAGTTGGCGCTGGCGACATCCTGGTCGGCAAGGTCACGCCAAAAGGCGAAACCCAGCTGACTCCGGAAGAAAAACTGCTGCGCGCAATCTTCGGTGAGAAGGCCAGCGACGTTAAGGACACCTCCCTGCGTGTGCCAACCGGCACCAAGGGTACTGTCATCGACGTACAGGTCTTCACCCGTGATGGCGTGGAGCGCGATAGCCGCGCGCTGGCCATCGAGAAGATGCAGCTCGACGAGATCCGCAAGGACCTCAACGAAGAGTTCCGCATTGTCGAAGGTGCAACCTTCGAGCGTCTGCGTTCTGCTCTGAACGGCCAAGTGGTTGATGGTGGTGCAGGTCTGAAGAAAGGCACCGTGATCACTGACGAGGTGCTGGACGGTCTGGAGCATGGCCAGTGGTTCAAACTGCGCATGGCTGAAGATGCACTGAACGAGCAGCTGGAAAAGGCTCAGCAGTACATCGTCGACCGTCGCCGTCTGCTGGACGACAAGTTCGAAGACAAGAAGCGCAAGCTGCAGCAGGGCGATGACCTGGCACCGGGCGTACTGAAGATCGTCAAGGTTTACCTGGCAATCCGCCGCCGCATCCAGCCGGGTGACAAGATGGCCGGTCGTCACGGTAACAAGGGTGTCGTCTCGGTCATCATGCCGGTTGAAGACATGCCGCACGATGCCAACGGTACTCCGGTTGACGTCGTACTGAACCCGCTGGGTGTACCTTCGCGTATGAACGTTGGTCAGATCCTTGAAACCCACCTGGGCCTCGCGGCCAAGGGTCTGGGCGAGAAGATCGACCGCATGCTCGAAGAGCAGCGTAAAGCCGCTGAGCTGCGCGTGTTCCTGACCGAGGTCTACAACGAGATCGGCGGTCGTCAGGAAAATCTCGACGAATTCACCGACGAAGAGATCCTGGCCCTGGCTAACAACCTGAAGAAAGGCGTGCCGATGGCTACCCCGGTCTTCGATGGTGCCAAGGAGCGCGAGATCAAGGCCATGCTGAAACTGGCCGACCTGCCAGAGAGCGGCCAGATGGTGCTGTTCGACGGCCGTACCGGCAACAAGTTCGAGCGTCCTGTGACCGTTGGTTACATGTACATGCTCAAGCTGAACCACTTGGTGGACGACAAGATGCACGCGCGTTCCACTGGTTCCTACAGCCTGGTTACCCAGCAGCCGCTGGGTGGTAAGGCGCAGTTCGGTGGTCAGCGTTTCGGGGAGATGGAAGTGTGGGCGCTGGAAGCATACGGCGCGGCATACACCCTGCAAGAAATGCTCACAGTGAAGTCGGACGACGTGAACGGCCGTACCAAGATGTACAAGAACATCGTGGATGGCGATCACCGTATGGAGCCGGGCATGCCCGAGTCCTTCAACGTGTTGATCAAAGAGATCCGTTCGCTCGGTATCGATATCGATCTGGAAACCGAATAACACGTGACGCGAAGGGGAGTGGGGCAGGTAATGCCCGCTCCCTGCTCCGCCAGGAGGAAAGGCCTTGAAAGACCTACTGAATTTGCTGAAAAACCAGGGTCAAGTCGAAGAGTTCGACGCCATCCGCATCGGTCTGGCGTCGCCTGAAATGATCCGTTCGTGGTCGTTCGGTGAAGTTAAGAAGCCGGAAACCATCAACTACCGTACGTTCAAGCCTGAGCGTGACGGCCTGTTCTGCGCCAAGATCTTTGGCCCAGTCAAGGACTACGAGTGCCTGTGCGGCAAGTACAAGCGCCTCAAGCACCGCGGCGTAATCTGCGAGAAGTGCGGCGTTGAAGTTGCCCTGGCGAAGGTTCGTCGTGAGCGCATGGCGCACATCGAGCTGGCCTCGCCGGTTGCCCACATCTGGTTCCTGAAGTCGCTGCCGTCCCGTATCGGCCTGCTGATGGACATGACCCTGCGTGATATCGAGCGCGTGCTCTACTTCGAGAGCTATGTCGTTATCGACCCGGGCATGACTACCCTGGAAAAGGGCCAGCTGCTGAACGACGAGCAGTACTTCGAAGCGCTGGAAGAGTTCGGTGACGACTTCGATGCCCGTATGGGTGCCGAGGCTGTCCGCGAGCTGCTGCACGCTATCGACCTGGAGCACGAGATCGGCCGCCTGCGCGAAGAAATTCCGCAGACCAACTCGGAAACCAAGATCAAGAAGCTTTCCAAGCGTCTGAAGCTGATGGAAGCTTTCCAGGGCTCGGGCAACCTGCCTGAGTGGATGGTCCTGACCGTCCTGCCAGTGCTGCCGCCGGACCTGCGTCCGCTGGTTCCGCTGGATGGTGGCCGTTTCGCGACTTCCGACCTGAACGACCTGTATCGCCGGGTGATCAACCGTAACAACCGTCTGAAGCGCCTGCTGGATCTGTCGGCGCCGGACATCATCGTGCGCAACGAAAAGCGCATGCTGCAGGAAGCGGTTGACGCTCTGCTGGACAACGGCCGTCGTGGTCGCGCCATCACTGGCTCGAACAAGCGTCCGCTGAAGTCCCTGGCCGACATGATCAAAGGTAAGCAAGGTCGCTTCCGTCAGAACTTGCTCGGTAAGCGTGTTGACTACTCCGGCCGTTCGGTAATTACCGTAGGTCCGACCCTGCGTCTGCACCAGTGCGGTCTGCCGAAGAAGATGGCCCTCGAGCTGTTCAAGCCGTTCATTTTCGGCAAGCTGGAAATGCGTGGTCTGGCGACCACCATCAAGGCTGCCAAGAAGATGGTCGAGCGCGAGCTGCCAGAGGTGTGGGACGTTCTCGCTGAAGTGATTCGCGAACACCCCGTACTGCTCAACCGTGCACCGACCCTTCACCGTCTGGGTATCCAGGCGTTTGAACCCGTACTGATCGAAGGTAAGGCTATCCAGCTGCACCCGCTGGTCTGTGCTGCGTACAACGCCGACTTCGACGGTGACCAGATGGCCGTTCACGTGCCGCTGACCCTGGAAGCCCAGCTCGAAGCGCGTGCGCTGATGATGTCGACCAACAACATCCTGTCGCCAGCCAACGGTGAGCCAATCATCGTTCCGTCGCAGGACGTTGTACTGGGTCTGTACTACATGACCCGGGAAGCCATCAATGCCAAGGGCGAAGGTCGCGTGTTCGCCGACCTGCAGGAAGTCGACCGCGTATTCCGCGCCGGCGAAGCCGCCCTGCACGCGAAAATCAAGGTTCGTATCAACGAAACCGTGAAAGAGCGTGATGGCTCGGTGGTCAAGAACACCCGCATCGTCGACACCACCGTCGGCCGTGCGCTGCTGTTCCAGGTTGTGCCGGCAGGTCTGCCGTATGACGTGGTCAACCAGCCGATGAAGAAAAAGGCGATCTCCAAGCTGATCAACCAGTGCTACCGCGTGGTTGGTCTGAAAGAGACCGTTATCTTCGCCGACCAACTGATGTACACCGGTTTCGCATACTCGACCATTTCCGGCGTTTCCATCGGTGTTAACGACTTCGTTATCCCGGACGAGAAAGCCCGCATCATCGGTAACGCTACCGACGAAGTGAAGGAAATCGAGAGCCAGTACGCCTCCGGCCTGGTAACCCAGGGCGAGAAGTACAACAAGGTCATCGACTTGTGGTCGAAGGCGAACGACGAAGTGTCCAAGGCGATGATGGCCAACCTCTCGAAAGAGAAGGTCATCGACCGCGAAGGCAAGGAAGTCGAGCAAGAGTCCTTCAACTCGATGTACATGATGGCTGACTCGGGTGCGCGGGGTTCCGCAGCCCAGATCCGTCAGCTGGCCGGTATGCGTGGTCTGATGGCCAAGCCGGACGGCTCCATCATCGAGACGCCGATCACCGCGAACTTCCGTGAAGGTCTGAGCGTACTTCAGTACTTCATCTCGACTCACGGTGCTCGTAAGGGTCTGGCGGATACCGCACTGAAAACCGCTAACTCCGGTTACCTGACTCGTCGTCTGGTGGACGTTGCCCAGGATCTGGTAGTGACCGAGATCGATTGCGGCACCGATCAGGGCCTGGTGATGACGCCACACATCGAAGGCGGCGACGTTGTAGAGCCACTGGGTGAGCGTGTATTGGGTCGTGTCATCGCCCGTGACGTGTTCAAGCCAGGCACCGAGGACGTTATCGTTCCGGCCGGTACCTTGGTCGACGAGCAGTGGGTTGAGTTCATCGAGCTGAACAGCATCGACGAAGTGATCGTGCGTTCGCCGATCAACTGCGAAACCCGCTACGGCATCTGTGCCAAGTGCTACGGTCGTGACCTGGCTCGCGGTCACCAGGTGAACATCGGTGAAGCTGTCGGCGTTATCGCTGCCCAGTCGATCGGTGAACCGGGCACCCAGCTGACCATGCGTACGTTCCACATCGGTGGTGCTGCAAGCCGTACCTCGGCTGCCGACAGCGTCCAGGTTAAGAATGGCGGTATGGTGCGTCTGCACAACCTGAAGCAGGTTGAGCGTGCCGACGGTAACCTGGTTGCCGTATCGCGTTCGGGTGAGTTGGCGATTGCTGACGAGTTCGGTCGTGAGCGTGAACGCTACAAGCTGCCTTACGGTGCGGTGATTTCGGTCAAGGAAGGTGAAAAGGTCGAAGCTGGCGCCATCGTCGCCAAGTGGGACCCACACACCCACCCGATCGTTACCGAGCTGAAAGGTACCGTGACCTTCGTGGGCATGGAAGAAAACATCACCATCAAGCGTCAGACCGACGAACTGACCGGCTTGACCAACATTGAAGTACTGGACGTCAAGGATCGCCCTGCCGCAGGCAAGGAAATCCGTCCGGCAATCAAGATGGTCGATGCTGCAGGCAAGGACCTGTACCTGCCAGGTACTGACGTACCTGCCCAGTACTTCCTGCCGGCCAACGCCCTTGTCGGTGTGGCTGACGGTGCTCAGATCGGTGTTGGTGACGTTATCGCGCGTATCCCGCAAGAGACGTCGAAGACCCGTGACATCACCGGTGGTCTGCCGCGCGTTGCCGACCTGTTCGAAGCGCGTCGTCCGAAAGAAGCCTCGATTCTGGCTGAAGTCAGCGGCACCATCGCATTCGGTAAAGAGACCAAGGGCAAGCGTCGCCTGGTGATCACTCCGACCGACGGTAGCGATCCGTACGAAGAGCTGATTCCAAAGTGGCGCCACCTGAACGTCTTCGAAGGTGAACAGGTAAACCGCGGCGAAGTTATCTCCGACGGCCCGAGCGATCCGCATGACATCCTGCGTCTGCTGGGTGTGAGTGCGCTGGCGAAGTACATCGTCAACGAGATCCAGGACGTTTACCGTCTGCAAGGCGTGAAGATCAACGACAAGCACATCGAGACCATCCTGCGTCAGATGCTGCGCAAGGTTGAGATCTCCGAGTCGGGCGATTCCAGCTTCATCAAGGGCGACCAGATGGAACTGACCCAGGTGCTGGTAGAGAACGAGCGTCTCGCTAGCGAGGACAAGTTCATCTCCAAGTTCACCCGAGTGCTGCTGGGTATCACCAAGGCCTCGCTGTCCACCGAGTCGTTCATCTCCGCGGCTTCCTTCCAGGAAACAACCCGCGTACTGACCGAAGCGGCGGTAACCGGCAAGCGCGACTACCTGCGCGGCCTGAAAGAGAACGTGGTCGTGGGTCGTCTGATCCCGGCCGGTACTGGTCTGGCCTACCACAGCGAGCGCAAGCGTCGCCGTGATGCCGACAAACCGCTGCGTGTAAGCGCCAGTGAAGTGGAAGCTGCACTGACCGAAGCGCTGAATTCCAGCGGTAATTAAGTACAGGGCAAGGCCCCGGCAAGCCTCGGGCGATCATCGGCGACATGAAATGTTGCCGATGATCGGGCGGGGAGGGCCGGGGCCTCGTCTTGACTGGGTGCAAGATCCTCTTTAGACTTTTGTACCCTTAAATTTGGTGAGGCTCCGTCTCGCCAATTTTTGGCTTTCTTGCAAGACAATAGAGTCGCAAGACAATCAGTGGAGCTAGTAGATGGCAACTATCAACCAGCTGGTACGTCAGCCGCGTAAGCGTTCGGTCGAGAAGTCCGACGTTCCTGCGCTGCAGAACTGCCCGCAGCGTCGTGGCGTGTGCACCCGTGTGTACACCACCACGCCGAAAAAACCTAACTCGGCACTGCGTAAAGTATGCCGTGTGCGTCTGACCAACGGTTTCGAGGTTTCCTCGTACATCGGTGGTGAAGGCCACAACCTGCAAGAGCACAGCGTCGTCCTGATTCGTGGCGGCCGTGTAAAAGACTTGCCAGGTGTTCGTTACCACACCGTTCGCGGCTCTCTGGATACTTCGGGCGTTAAAGGCCGTAACCAGGGTCGTTCGAAGTACGGTACCAAGCGTCCGAAGTAATCGGTCGTTTGCAGACATCCATTTTTTTGAGTCGATAAGAGTAAGGTCGGGCGTGGGTCGAATGACCTGGTCCCGGGCTAACCTGAAGACCGTTTGAGGGCTTATCATGCCAAGACGTCGTGTAGCAGCAAAACGTGAGATCCTTGACGATCCGAAGTACGGATCCCAGATTCTCGCGAAGTTCATGAACCACGTGATGGAAAGCGGCAAGAAGGCCGTAGCCGAGCGCATCGTTTACGGTGCCCTGGATACCGTCAAAGCACGCAAGAACAGCGACCCCCTGGAAATCTTCGAGAAAGCTCTCGACGCCATCGCTCCGCTGGTCGAAGTAAAGTCCCGTCGTGTCGGCGGTGCCACTTACCAGGTCCCGGTTGAAGTTCGTCCATCCCGTCGTAACGCTCTGGCAATGCGCTGGCTCGTAGACTACGCCCGCAAGCGCGGCGAGAAGTCGATGGCTCTGCGTCTGGCCGGCGAACTGCTGGATGCTGCCGAAGGCAAGGGTGCTGCAGTCAAGAAGCGTGAAGACGTTCACCGTATGGCTGAAGCCAACAAAGCGTTCTCGCACTACCGCTTCTAATTCAAGCATCAATCTTTTTGCGAGGGCTTTATGGCTCGTACTACAGCAATTAACCGCTACCGTAACATTGGTATCTGTGCCCACGTTGACGCGGGCAAGACCACCACTACCGAGCGGATCCTGTTCTACACAGGTCTGAGCCACAAAATGGGCGAGGTGCATGACGGCGCCGCGACCACCGACTGGATGGTGCAGGAGCAGGAGCGGGGTATCACCATTACCTCCGCTGCCGTTACCACCTTCTGGAAAGGTTCCCGTGGTCAGTATGACAACTACCGCGTAAACGTTATCGATACCCCTGGCCACGTTGACTTCACCATTGAAGTAGAGCGTTCGTTGCGTGTACTCGACGGCGCGGTCGTTGTGTTCTGTGGCACCTCCGGCGTTGAGCCGCAGTCCGAAACCGTATGGCGTCAGGCCAACAAGTACGGCGTTCCGCGTGTTGTTTACGTGAACAAGATGGACCGTGCTGGTGCAAACTTCCTGCGCGTCGTAGGTCAGATCAAGAACCGTCTGGGTCACACTCCGGTTCCTGTTCAGCTGGCCATCGGTTCGGAAGATAACTTCCAGGGTCAGGTTGACCTGATCAAGATGAAGGCTATCTACTGGAACGACGACGACAAGGGTACTACCTACCGCGAGGAAGAAATTCCTGCGGATATGGTCGAGCTGGCTAACGAATGGCGCAACAACATGGTTGAAGCCGCCGCCGAAGCCACCGAAGAGCTGATGAACAAGTACCTTGAAGAAGGTGAGCTGTCCGTCGAAGAGATCAAGGCAGGCCTGCGCGCGCGCACCCTGGCCAGCGAGATCGTTCCGGCTGTCTGCGGTTCGTCGTTCAAGAACAAGGGTGTTCCCCTGGTTCTCGACGCCGTTATCGACTTCCTGCCAGCTCCGACCGAGATCCCTGCGATCAAGGGTATCCACCCTGATCTGATCGACGTGCCTAAGGACGAAGTCAAGCCAGAGCAGTTCGACGAGCGTCATGCTGACGACGACGAGCCGTTCTCGGCCCTGGCCTTCAAGATTGCCACCGACCCGTTCGTTGGTACTCTGACCTTCGTTCGCGTTTACTCGGGCTTCCTGACCTCCGGTGACTCCGTCATCAACTCGGTCAAAGGCAAGAAAGAGCGCGTTGGTCGTATGGTCCAGATGCACGCCAACCAGCGTGAAGAGATCAAAGAAGTACGTGCAGGCGACATCGCTGCTCTGATCGGCATGAAGGACGTCACTACTGGTGATACCCTGTGCAACGCCGACAAGCCGATCATCCTTGAGCGTATGGACTTCCCTGAGCCTGTGATTTCGCTCTCTGTAGAGCCGAAAACCAAACAGGACCAGGAGAAGATGGGTATCGCACTGGGCAAGCTGGCTCAGGAAGACCCATCGTTCCGCGTCAAGACCGATGAAGAAACCGGTCAGACCATCATCTCCGGTATGGGTGAGCTGCACCTGGACATCCTCGTTGACCGCATGAAGCGCGAATTCAACGTCGAAGCCAACATCGGCAAGCCGCAGGTTTCGTACCGCGAGAAGATCACCAAATCCAACGTCGAGATCGAAGGCAAGTTCGTTCGTCAGTCGGGTGGTCGTGGTCAGTTCGGTCACTGCTGGGTTCGCTTCTCCGAGCCGGACGTGGACGACAAGGGCAACATCACAGAAGGTCTGGTGTTCTCCAACGAAGTCGTTGGTGGTGTGATTCCTAAGGAATACATCCCTGCGATCCAGAAGGGTATCGAAGAGCAGATGAAAAACGGCGTTGTTGCCGGTTATCCTCTGATCGGCCTGAAGGCCGCGGTATTCGACGGTTCGTACCACGACGTCGACTCCAACGAAATGGCGTTCAAGATCGCTGCTTCGATGGCGACCAAGCAACTGGCCCAGAAGGGCGGTGGCGTGGTTCTCGAGCCGATCATGAAAGTCGAAGTTGTAACCCCGGAAGACTACCTGGGTGACGTGATGGGTGACCTGAACCGTCGTCGTGGTCTGGTCCAGGGTATGGATGAGTCGGTCTCTGGCCGCGTCGTCCGTGCTGAAGTACCGCTCGGAGAGATGTTCGGTTACGCAACCGACGTTCGTTCCATGTCTCAGGGTCGCGCAAGCTACTCCATGGAATTCTCCAAATACGCCGAAGCTCCGTCGAACATCGTCGAAGCACTCGTTAAAAAACAAGGCTAATCCCCTTTAGGCAAGAGGTTCACTGTCGTGGCTAAAGAAAAATTTGATCGTTCCCTTCCCCACGTTAACGTCGGCACCATCGGCCACGTTGACCACGGTAAGACCACTCTGACCGCAGCTCTGACTCGCGTCTGCTCCGAAGTTTTCGGTTCGGCAGTCGTTGAGTTCGACAAGATCGACTCGGCTCCGGAAGAAAAAGCGCGCGGTATCACCATCAACACCGCTCACGTCGAGTACAACTCGAACATTCGTCACTACGCTCACGTTGACTGCCCAGGTCACGCTGACTACGTGAAGAACATGATCACCGGTGCTGCCCAGATGGACGGCGCGATCCTGGTTTGCTCGGCCGCCGATGGTCCGATGCCACAAACCCGTGAGCACATCCTGCTGTCCCGTCAGGTAGGCGTTCCGTACATCGTGGTCTTCCTGAACAAGGCTGACCTGGTAGACGACGCTGAGCTGCTGGAACTGGTCGAGATGGAAGTTCGCGACCTGCTGTCCACCTACGACTTCCCAGGCGACGACACTCCGATCATCATCGGTTCCGCTCGTATGGCCCTGGAAGGCAAAGACGACAACGAAATGGGCACTACCGCTGTCAAGAAGCTGGTAGAAACTCTGGATGCCTACATCCCTGAGCCAGTTCGTGCCATCGACCAGCCGTTCCTGATGCCGATCGAAGACGTATTCTCGATCTCGGGTCGTGGTACCGTTGTTACCGGTCGTATCGAGCGTGGTATCGTCCGCGTTCAGGATCCGCTGGAAATCGTTGGTCTGCGTGACACCACCACCACCACCTGCACCGGTGTTGAGATGTTCCGCAAGCTGCTGGACGAAGGTCGTGCTGGCGAGAACTGCGGCGTTCTGCTGCGTGGTACCAAGCGTGACGACGTTGAGCGTGGCCAGGTTCTGGTCAAGCCAGGTTCGGTCAAGCCGCACACCAAGTTCACCGCAGAAGTCTACGTCCTGTCGAAGGAAGAAGGCGGCCGTCACACTCCGTTCTTCAAAGGCTACCGTCCACAGTTCTACTTCCGTACCACTGACGTGACCGGTAACTGCGAACTGCCGGAAGGCGTTGAAATGGTAATGCCAGGTGACAACATTCAGATGACTGTTACCCTGATCAAGACCATCGCAATGGAAGACGGTCTGCGCTTCGCTATCCGTGAAGGCGGTCGTACCGTCGGCGCCGGCGTTGTGGCCAAAATCATCGAGTAATCACTCGACCGATTGAAAAAACCCCCGCTCAGCGGGGGTTTTTTTTATTGGGTTGACACTAATTGGGGGCGTCTATAGAATCACGCCTCCTTTTAGCGGGCGTAGTGCGTCCGTTGGGAACAGCCTGGAGTCTGAAATCCAATGCAAAATCAGCAAATCCGTATCAGGTTGAAGGCTTTCGACCATCGCCTGATCGACCAATCCACCCAGGAAATCGTGGAAACCGCGAAACGTACTGGTGCACAAGTGCGTGGTCCAATTCCACTGCCTACCCGCAAAGAGCGTTTCACCGTTCTGGTCTCCCCGCACGTCAACAAAGACGCGCGTGACCAGTACGAGATTCGCACTCATAAGCGTGTTCTGGACATCGTCCAGCCAACGGATAAAACCGTTGACGCGCTGATGAAGCTTGATCTGGCGGCAGGTGTGGAAGTACAGATCAGCCTCGGCTAAGACTTCGGTCTAGTCGTGTAACGCTCTGAAATGGGCGGCCATAGCGGGTGAAAGCCCCGTACACTCATGAGGTTTACAACATGACTATTGGTGTAATCGGTCGCAAGTGCGGTATGACCCGCATTTTCACCGAAGAAGGTGTCTCCATTCCGGTCACGGTCATTGAGATCGAGCCGAATCGCGTCACCCAGTTCAAAACTGAAGAAACCGATGGCTACCGTGCAGTGCAAGTCACTGTCGGCGAGCGTCGTGCTTCGCGTGTGACTGCCGCTCAGGCAGGCCACTTCGCCAAGGCCAACGTTGCCGCTGGTCGCGGTGTTTGGGAGTTCCGTCTTGAAGAAGGCGATTTCCAGGCTGGCGATCTGATCAAAGCTGAACTCTTCACTGCAGGCCAGCTGGTAGACGTTACTGGTCAGTCCAAAGGTAAAGGCTTCGCCGGTACCATCAAGCGCTGGAACTTCCGTGGTCAGGACAACACCCACGGTAACTCCGTGTCGCACCGTGTTCCTGGTTCCATCGGCCAGTGCCAGACTCCTGGTCGTGTGTTCAAGGGCAAGAAAATGTCCGGTCACATGGGCGCCGAGCGCGTGACTGTTCAGTCCCTGGAAGTAGTTCGCGTAGACGCTGAACGCAACCTGCTGCTGATCAAGGGTGCCGTACCTGGCGCTACTGGCGGCGACGTGGTTGTACGTCCAGCTGTCAAGGCTCGCGGTTAAGGGGAAACTGACATGCAACTTAATGTAAATGACGCTCAGGCGATCGAAGTTTCCGAACTGACTTTCGGTGGCGAATTCAACGAGACGCTGGTTCACCAAGCAGTCGTGGCCTACATGGCCGGCGGCCGTCAGGGCACCAAGCAGCAGAAGACCCGTTCCGACGTGGCTGGTGGCGGTAAGCGCCCATGGCGTCAGAAGGGTACTGGCCGTGCTCGTGCTGGTACCACTCGTGGTCCGATCTGGCGTGGCGGTGGTGTAACCTTCGCAGCTCGCCCTCAAGATCACTCGCAAAAGCTCAACAAGAAGATGTATCGCGCAGCTCTGCGCTCCATCCTCGCTGAGCTGGTGCGTAGCGACCGTCTGGTCGTGGTTCAGGACTTCGCTGTTGAAGCACCGAAAACCAAAGATCTGCTGAACAAGCTGAACGGCATGGGTCTGAGCGATGTACTGATCGTTTCCGACGCTGTTGATCAGAACCTGTACCTGGCTGCTCGTAACCTGCCGCACGTCGACGTACGTGACGTACAAGGTTCCGACCCGGTCAGTCTGATCGCATACGAGAAAGTGTTGATCACTGTCTCGGCCGTGAAGAAATTCGAGGAGCTGCTGGGATGAACCAGGAACGCGTATTCAAAGTCCTCCTTGGCCCGCACGTTTCCGAGAAGGCTACCGTTCTGGCTGAGAAAAAAGGCCAGTTCGTATTCAAGGTTGCTACTGATGCAACCAAGCTGGAAATCAAGAAAGCTGTCGAAGGCCTGTTCAACGTAAAAGTTGAAAACGTGTCGACTGTTAACGTTCTGGGTAAAACCAAGCGTACCGCACGTGGTCTGGGCAAGCGTAATGACTGGAAGAAGGCGATCGTCTCCCTTCAGCCAGGCCAAGATCTCGATTTCAGCAGCAGTGCTGAGTAAGGAAGGGGTGCATCATGGCAATCGTTAAATGCAAACCGACTTCCCCTGGCCGCCGTTTCGTGGTCAAGGTGGTCAACAAGGAGCTGCACAAAGGCGCTCCTCACGCACCGCTGATCGAGAAAAAATCGAAGTCTGGTGGTCGTAACAACAATGGCCGCATTACCACTCGTCACGTTGGTGGTGGTCACAAGCAGCATTACCGTCTGGTCGACTTCCGTCGCAACGACAAAGATGGCATTCCAGCCACTGTCGAGCGTATCGAATACGATCCAAACCGTACTGCTCACATCGCCCTGCTGTGCTACGCAGACGGTGAGCGTCGCTACATCATCGCGCCTAAAGGCGTGAGCGCTGGCGACCAGCTGATCGCAGGTGCCCTGGCCCCAATCAAGGCCGGTAACTCCCTGCAGCTGCGCAACATTCCAGTAGGTAGCACCATTCACGGCATCGAACTGAAGCCGGGTAAAGGTGCTCAGATCGCTCGTTCCGCTGGTGCTTCGGCTCAGCTGATCGCTCGCGAAGGTGTCTACGTGACCCTGCGTCTGCGCTCTGGTGAAATGCGTAAAGTCCTGGCTGAGTGCCGTGCGACCCTGGGCGAAGTCTCGAACTCCGAGCACAGCCTGCGTTCGCTGGGTAAAGCTGGTGCCAAACGCTGGCGCGGCGTTCGCCCAACCGTTCGTGGTGTTGCCATGAACCCGGTTGACCACCCACACGGTGGTGGTGAAGGTCGTACCTCCGGTGGTCGTCATCCGGTATCGCCATGGGGCTTCCCAACCAAGGGTGCTAAAACCCGTGGTAATAAGCGTACCGACAACATGATCGTCCGTCGTCGCAAGTAACTAGAGGGATACGACAGTGCCACGTTCTCTGAAAAAAGGTCCTTTTATCGATCTTCACCTGTTGAAGAAGGTCGAAGTGGCGGTGGAGAAGAACGATCGCAAGCCAGTTAAAACCTGGTCGCGCCGTTCGATGATCCTGCCACAAATGGTCGGTCTGACCATCGCGGTTCACAACGGTCGCCAGCATGTTCCAGTTCTCGTGAACGAAGACATGGTCGGCCACAAACTGGGCGAGTTCGCCGGTACCCGCACCTATCGCGGGCACGTGGCTGACAAGAAAGCCAAGCGTTAAGGGGTAAGGAAATGGAAGTAGCCGCTAAGTTGTCGGGCGCTCGCATCTCCGCCCAGAAAGCCCGCTTGGTCGCCGACCAGATCCGCGGGAAGAAGGTGGGCGAAGCGCTCAACCTGTTGGCCTTCAGCAGCAAAAAAGCCGCTGAAATCATGAAGAAAGTCCTCGAGTCGGCCGTAGCCAACGCCGAACACAACGAAGGCGCAGACGTTGATGACCTGAAGGTCTCCACCGTCTTCGTCAACGAAGGGCGTTCGCTGAAGCGCATCATGCCACGTGCCAAAGGCCGTGCTGATCGCATCGTCAAGCGGTCTTGCCATATCACTGTCAAGGTTGCGGACAAGTAACGGAGTCGATCAGATGGGTCAGAAAGTACATCCCACTGGCATTCGCCTGGGAATCGTCAAGGAGCACACCTCCGTCTGGTACGCAGACGGTGCTACTTACGCAGATTACCTGTTGAAGGATCTGAAAACGCGTGAGTACCTCCAAGACAAACTAAAAAGCGCGTCCGTAAGCCGTATCGATATTCATCGTCCGGCTCAAACTGCACGCATCACCATCCACACCGCTCGTCCCGGTATCGTTATCGGTAAGAAAGGTGAAGATGTCGAGAAGCTGCGTCAGGACCTGACCAAGCAGATGGGTGTGCCTGTGCACATCAACATCGAAGAGATCCGCAAGCCGGAACTCGACGCTATGCTGGTTGCGCAGAGCGTAGCTCAGCAGCTGGAACGCCGTGTAATGTTCCGTCGTGCCATGAAGCGCGCGGTACAGAACGCCATGCGTATTGGTGCCAAGGGCATCAAGATCCAGGTGAGCGGTCGTCTCGGCGGTGCTGAGATTGCTCGTACCGAGTGGTATCGCGAAGGTCGTGTGCCTCTGCACACCCTGCGTGCCGATATCGACTACAACACCTACGAAGCTCACACCACTTACGGTGTGATCGGTGTGAAGGTTTGGATCTTCAAAGGCGAAGTTATTGGTGGTCGCCAAGAAGAACTGAAACCACAAGCACCAGCGCCTCGTAAAAAAGCTGCTAAGTAAGGGGTACGCCAAATGTTGCAACCAAAGCGTACAAAATTCCGCAAGCAGATGACTGGCCACAACCGTGGTCTGGCACTGCGCGGTAGCAAAGTCAGCTTCGGCGAATTCGCCCTGAAAGCTGTTGCTCGCGGTCGCCTCACCGCTCGCCAGATCGAGTCCGCACGTCGTGCGCTGACCCGTCACGTTAAGCGTGGCGGTAAGATCTGGATCCGTGTGTTCCCGGACAAGCCGATCTCCAAAAAACCTCTTGAGGTTCGTATGGGTAAAGGTAAGGGCTCCGTGGAATACTGGGTTGCCCAGATTCAGCCAGGCAAAGTCCTGTACGAGATCGAGGGTGTTTCTGAAGAGCTGGCGCGCGAAGCTTTCGCCCTGGCTGCTGCAAAGCTGCCTCTCGCCACCTCCTTTGTTAAGCGGACGGTGATGTGATGAAAGCGAATGAACTTCGTGAAAAATCGGCACAGCAACTGAACGAGCAACTGCTCGGCTTGCTGCGCGACCAGTTCAATCTGCGTATGCAGAAAGCAACTGGCCAGTTGGGGCAGTCGCACCTGCTCTCGCAAGTTAAGCGTGACATCGCTCGCGTGAAAACTGTGCTCAACCAGCAGGCAGGTAAGTGATCATGGCTGAAGCTGAAAAAACCGTCCGTACGCTGACTGGCCGTGTCGTCAGCGACAAAATGGACAAGACCATCACCGTTCTGATCGAGCGTCGCGTAAAGCACCCGATCTACGGTAAATACGTTAAGCGTTCGACTAAGCTGCACGCGCACGACGAAGCCAACCAGTGCAAGATCGGCGACAAGGTTTCCATCCGTGAAACCCGTCCGCTGGCCAAGACCAAGTCCTGGGCACTGGTTGAAGTCCTCGAACGCGCTGTTGAAGTCTAAGGGCTAAGGGTCGGAGAAATTTTATGATTCAGACTCAATCCATGCTCGATGTGGCCGATAACAGCGGCGCTCGTCGCGTCATGTGCATCAAGGTACTCGGCGGTTCGCACCGCCGTTACGCCGGTATCGGTGACATCATCAAAGTAACCGTCAAGGAAGCAATTCCGCGCGGTAAGGTCAAAAAAGGCCAAGTGATGACCGCTGTCGTCGTACGTACCCGTCACGGTGTTCGTCGCGCTGACGGTTCCATCATTCGTTTCGACGGCAACGCTGCTGTTCTGCTGAACAACAAGCAAGAGCCGATCGGCACTCGCATCTTCGGGCCAGTGACCCGTGAACTTCGTACTGAGAAGTTCATGAAGATCGTCTCGCTCGCCCCTGAAGTGCTGTAAGGAGATCCGACATGCAAAAGATTCGTCGTGACGACGAGATCATCGTGATCGCCGGCAAAGACAAAGGTAAGCGCGGTAAGGTGCTGAAGGTTCTGGCTGATGACCGTCTGGTTATCGGTGGCGTGAACCTGGTCAAGCGTCATACCAAGCCTAACCCGATGGCGGGCGTACAGGGCGGTATCGTCGAGAAAGAAGCGCCTCTGCACGCTTCCAACGTTGCCATCTTCAACGGTGAAACCAACAAGGCTGACCGCGTTGGTTTCAAAGTAGAAGACGGTAAAAAAATTCGTGTCTTCAAGTCGACCCAAAAAGCGGTTGATGCTTGAACACTGCTAGGTAGAAGACCATGGCACGACTGAAAGAGATTTACCGGAACGAAATCGCTCCTAAGCTTAAGGAAGAACTTAAGCTGTCGAACGTGATGGAAGTTCCGCGCGTTACCAAGATCACCCTGAACATGGGTCTGGGCGAAGCGATCGGCGACAAGAAAGTCATCGAGCACGCTGTTGCCGACCTGGAAAAGATCACCGGTCAAAAGCCGGTCGTGACTTTCGCTCGCAAATCCATCGCTGGCTTCAAAGTCCGCGAAGGCTGGCCGATCGGCGTCAAGGTGACCCTGCGTAGCGACAAGATGTACGAATTCCTGGACCGCCTGCTGGCGATCTCCCTGCCTCGGGTTCGCGACTTCCGCGGCCTGAATGCCAAGTCCTTCGATGGTCGTGGCAACTACAGCATGGGCGTGAAAGAGCAGATCATCTTCCCGGAAATCGACTACGACAAGATCGATGCTCTGCGCGGTTTGGACATCACCCTGACCACCACTGCTCGTTCGGACGACGAAGGCCGCGCTCTGCTGCGTGCTTTCAAGTTCCCGTTCCGCAACTGATTGGAGTAGGAAAATGGCCAAGAAGAGCATGAAAAACCGCGAGCTGAAGCGTCAGCTCACGGTAGCAAAGTTCGCTAAGAAGCGTGCTGAGCTGAAAGCGACCATCGTCAACCTGAACGCCTCTCCAGAAGAGCGTTTCGCTGCCGTTGTCGCTCTGCAGAAGCAGCCACGCGACGCTAGCGCCTCGCGCCTGCGCAACCGTTGCCGCCTGACCGGTCGTCCTCACGGTGTATACCGTAAGTTCGGCCTGGGCCGTAACATGCTGCGTCAAGCTGCAATGCGCGGTGACGTACCAGGTCTGGTCAAGGCCTCCTGGTAATCGCTGCAGGCAAGGCACGGGTGGAAGGGGAGCAATCTTCCGACCGCCGGTGACCTTGCCAACAAACAAGCCCCTATATGGGGCTTGTTTCGTTTCTGCCTTGTGTCTAGAATGACCGGCTCACCTGAGCCTGGGTTTTTGCCCAAACCGTTCGGGTGGTTGTCATAGCCGCAAGGCTAATAATTCTTGTATCAGGAGCATCTAGCCCATGAGTATGCAGGACCCGTTAGCGGACATGCTAACTCGCATCCGTAATGCCCAGATGGCTGAAAAGTCCGTCGTAAGCATGCCTTCCTCTACCCTGAAGGTCGCGGTTGCCAAAGTTCTGAAGGACGAAGGTTACATCGCTGGCTACCAGGTAACTGGTGAGGCCAAGCCTTCCCTGTCGATCGAACTGAAGTACTTCGAAGGCCGTCCGGTCATCGAGGAACTGAAGCGCTCCAGCCGTCCAGGCCTGCGCCAGTACAAGGCCGTCACCGATCTGCCGAAAGTACGTGGCGGTCTGGGCGTGTCTATCGTCTCCACCAACAAAGGTGTGATGACTGATCGCGCTGCGCGCGCTGCCGGTGTCGGCGGCGAAGTTCTGTGCACAGTGTTCTAAGGGGGGATAGACATGTCTCGCGTCGCTAAGAACCCCGTTAAGCTGCCATCCGGTGTCGAAGTCAAATTCGCCGGTCAGCAGCTTTCGGTGAAGGGTGCCAAAGGTACTCTCGAACTGAACGTTCACTCGTCTGTTGAAGTTACCGAAGAGTCTGGTGAGCTGCGTTTCGTCGCTCGCAATGGTGACCAGCAAGCTCGTGCCATGGCCGGTACCACCCGCGCTCTGGTCAACAACATGGTCCAAGGCGTAAGCCAAGGCTTCGAGCGCAAGCTCCAGCTGGTCGGTGTTGGTTACAAGGCACAGGCTAAAGGCACCGTCCTGAACCTGGCCCTGGGCTTCTCTCACCCAGTGGACTACGAACTGCCAGCCGGTATCACCGCTGAAACACCTAGCCAGACCGACATCCTGATCAAGGGTATCGACAAGCAGCTGGTAGGTCAGGTGGCCGCTGAAATCCGCGACTTCCGTCCGCCAGAGCCTTACAAAGGTAAAGGTGTGCGTTACGCGGACGAAGTAGTCCGTCGTAAAGAAGCCAAGAAGAAGTAGGGCCTAGTAAATGACCGACAAAAAAGTTATTCGACTGCGTCGCGCTCGCAAAGCACGTCTCAAGATGCACGAACTCGAAGTCGTGCGCCTGTGCGTGTTCCGCTCCTCGCAGCACATCTACGCCCAGGTCATTTCGGCCGACGGCAGCAAGGTTCTGGCAAGCGCCTCGACCTTGGACAAAGACCTGCGTGATGGCGCCACTGGCAACATCGACGCGGCCACTAAGGTTGGCAAGCTGGTAGCTGAGCGTGCGAAAGCCGCCGGTGTATCTCAAGTTGCCTTTGACCGTTCCGGCTTCAAGTACCATGGCCGCGTCAAAGCGCTGGCTGATGCTGCTCGTGAAGGCGGGCTGGAGTTCTAAGTTATGGCAAATAACGATCAAAAGCGCGACGAAGGCTACATCGAGAAGCTGGTTCAAGTTAACCGCGTTGCCAAAACCGTAAAAGGCGGCCGTATCTTCACCTTCACCGCGCTGACCGTGGTTGGTGATGGTAAAGGTCGTGTTGGCTTCGGCCGTGGCAAGTCGCGCGAAGTACCAGCCGCGATCCAGAAAGCCATGGAAGCTGCTCGCCGCAACATGATCCAGGTTGACCTGAAGGGCACCACCCTGCAGTACGCCACCAAGGCTGCCCACGGCGCCTCGAAGGTTTACATGCAGCCTGCCTCGGAAGGTACCGGTATCATCGCCGGTGGCGCAATGCGTGCTGTCCTGGAAGTTGCTGGTGTTCAGAACGTTCTGGCCAAGTGCTACGGTTCGACCAACCCAGTGAACGTGGTTTACGCCACCTTCAAGGGTCTGAAAGCCATGCAATCTCCTGAATCCATTGCCGCCAAGCGTGGCAAGAGCGTCGAGGAGATCTTCTGATCATGGCAACCGTAAAAGTAACGCTGATCAAGAGCGTCTCGGGCCGTCTGCCTAACCACAAGCTGTGTGTTAAAGGCCTGGGTCTGCGTCGCATCGGTCACACTGTAGAAGTCCAGGATACTCCCGAGAACCGCGGGATGATCAACAAGGCTTACTACATGCTGAAGGTCGAGGGCTAATCGATGAAACTCAATGATCTGAGTCCAGCGCCGGGTTCCCGTCGCGAGAAGCATCGTCCAGGTCGTGGTATCGGTAGCGGTCTGGGTAAGACCGGCGGCCGTGGCCACAAAGGTCAGACTTCCCGTTCGGGTGGTTCGATCGCTCCTGGCTTCGAAGGCGGTCAACAGCCGCTGCACCGTCGCCTGCCGAAGTTCGGCTTCGTTTCCCTGAAAGCCATGGACCGCGCTGAAGTGCGTCTGTCCGAGCTGGCCAAAGTGGAAGGCGACGTGATCTCCGTGCAATCCCTGAAGGATGCCAACGTGATCAACCAGCACATTCAGCGTGTGAAAATCATGCTGTCTGGCGAAGTTACTCGCGCAGTCACCATCAAGGGTATCGCAGCCACCAAGGGTGCGCGTGCGGCTATCGAAGCAGCTGGCGGCAAATTCGAGGAATAAATGGCTAAGCAAGGTGCTCTCTCTTCGCTCGGTAAGGGCGGGATGTCGGAACTCTGGGCTCGTCTGCGCTTTCTGTTCATGGCGATCATCGTCTATCGGATAGGTGCGCATATCCCGGTTCCCGGCATCAATCCGGACCGTCTGGCGGATCTGTTTCGGCAGAATGAGGGGACCATTCTTAGCTTGTTCAACATGTTTTCCGGTGGCGCGCTCGAGCGCATGAGCATCTTTGCACTGGGGATCATGCCGTACATTTCGGCATCGATCATCATGCAGTTGATGACGGCGGTCAGCCCGCAACTGGAGCAGTTGAAGAAGGAAGGTGAAGCTGGCCGTCGCAAGATCAGCCAGTACACCCGCTACGGCACCGTTATCCTGGCACTGGTCCAAGCCATTGGCATGTCCATTGGCCTGGCCAACCAGGGCGTGGCGTTTTCTGTAGGCCTGGGCTTCCATGTCGTCGCTGTTTCCACTTTCGTGGCAGGCGCGATGTTCATGATGTGGCTGGGCGAGCAGATCACCGAGCGCGGTGTGGGCAACGGTATCTCGATGTTGATTTTCGCGGGTATCGTTGCCGGTCTTCCGAGAGCAATCGGGCAGTCTTTCGAGTCTGCACGCACAGGCGATATCAACATTTTCGCCCTGGTCGCCATCGGTCTGCTGGCAGTAGCGATTATCGGTTTTGTGGTGTTCATTGAGCGTGGTCAGCGTCGTATCGCCGTTCATTACGCCAAGCGTCAGCAGGGCCGTAAGGTCTTCGCTGCGCAGACTAGCCACTTGCCGCTGAAAGTGAACATGGCGGGGGTTATCCCGGCTATTTTCGCGAGCAGCATTCTGCTGTTCCCGGCTTCGCTGGGTGCCTGGTTTGGTCAGTCCGAAGGTATGGGCTGGCTGCAGGACATCTCGCAGTCGATCGCTCCTGGTCAGCCGTTGAACATTCTGCTGTTTAGTGCAGGGATCATTTTCTTCTGCTTCTTCTACACAGCGTTGATGTTCAACCCGAAAGACGTAGCGGAAAACCTGAAGAAGTCCGGTGCCTTTATTCCGGGTATCCGTCCTGGTGAGCAGTCGGCACGCTACATTGATGGCGTTCTGACCCGTTTGACCATGTTCGGTGCTCTTTACATGATGGCCGTCTGCCTTCTGCCCCAGTTCCTGGTGGTGGCAGCAAATGTGCCGTTCTACCTTGGCGGGACCTCGTTGCTGATTGTGGTAGTGGTTGTGATGGACTTCATGTCCCAAGTACAATCGCACCTCGTTTCGCACCAGTACGAATCCCTGATGAAGAAAGCCAACCTGAAAGGCTACGGTGGCAGCGGTTTGCTGCGCTGATACGCCCCTAAGGTTCGAGGAGTCGGTAATGAAAGTTCGTGCATCGGTGAAAAAGCTGTGCCGTAACTGCAAGATCATCCGTCGCGAAGGCGTCGTACGAGTGATCTGCAGCGCGGAACCGCGTCACAAACAGCGCCAAGGCTGAGTGTGATCTGCGCTTCAAACCCAGCAGCTAGTGTGCTGCTGGGTTGATTATTCGTTTCTACAGCGATATTATCTCGCGCCCTATTTCTTGGCTTCCGGGGCGTAGGTAGCTGTCAATTGGAGTCCCACTGAATGGCCCGTATTGCAGGCGTCAACATTCCAGATAACAAGCATACTGTTATCTCGCTGACCTACATCTATGGTGTCGGTCGCACAACTGCACAGAAGATTTGTGCAGACGCTGGTGTAAACCCAGCCGCTAAGATCAAGGATCTGAGCGACGAGCAAATCGAAACCCTGCGTGGCGAAGTCGCGAAGTTCACCACCGAAGGTGACCTGCGTCGTGACATCAACATGAAGATCAAGCGCTTGATGGACCTGGGTTGCTACCGCGGCCTGCGTCATCGTAAAGGTCTGCCGGTTCGCGGTCAGCGCACCAAGACCAACGCACGCACCCGTAAGGGCCCGCGTAAGCCGATCCGCAAGTAATCGCCCAGGAATATAGACATGGCAAAACCTGCTGCTCGTCCTCGTAAGAAAGTCAAAAAGACAGTGGTTGATGGCATCGCCCACATCCATGCCTCTTTCAACAACACCATCGTGACCATCACCGACCGTCAGGGCAATGCTTTGTCCTGGGCGACCTCCGGTGGTTCGGGTTTCCGTGGTTCGCGCAAATCCACCCCGTTCGCAGCTCAGATCGCTGCTGAGCGTGCTGGTCAAGCTGCGCTGGAATACGGTCTGAAGAACCTCGACGTTAACGTCAAGGGTCCAGGTCCAGGTCGTGAGTCCGCCGTTCGTGCATTGAACAGCTGCGGCTACAAGATCGCCAGCATCACCGACGTGACGCCAATCCCGCACAACGGGTGCCGTCCGCCGAAGAAGCGTCGCGTGTAATCAGGAGACAGAAGAATGGCACGTTACATTGGTCCAAAATGCAAACTGTCTCGTCGTGAAGGCACTGATCTGTTCCTGAAGAGCGGCGTTCGCGCTCTGGAATCGAAGTGCAATATCGAAGCAGCCCCAGGTATCCACGGCCAGCGCCGTGGCCGTCAGTCCGACTACGGCACCCAGCTGCGTGAGAAACAAAAAGTCCGTCGTATCTACGGTGTTCTGGAGCGTCAGTTCCGCGGTTACTACCAAGCTGCTGCCTCGAAAAAAGGCGCAACCGGTGAGAACCTGCTGCAACTGCTCGAGTGCCGTCTGGATAACGTCGTTTACCGTATGGGCTTCGGCTCGACTCGTTCCGAGTCCCGTCAGCTGGTTTCGCACAAAGCGATCAGCGTCAACGGTAAGACTGTAAACATTCCATCCTACCAAGTTCGTCCGGGTGACGTGGTCGCAGTCCGCGAGAAATCGCTGGGCCAGTTGCGCATTGTTCAAGCCCTTGAACTGTGCGCCCAGCGTGGCCGCGTTGAGTGGGTTGACGTGGATGCTGCTAAAAAGTCGGGCGTTTTCAAGAACGTTCCTGCTCGCAGCGACCTGTCTGCCGACATCAACGAAAACCTGATTGTCGAGCTCTACTCCAAGTAAGGGCTAGAAAATAGGTGCATCCATGCAGATTTCGGTAAATGAGTTCCTGACTCCCCGCCACATTGATGTGCAGGTAGTCAGTCCGACCCGCGCCAAAATTACGCTCGAGCCTCTCGAGCGTGGTTTCGGCCATACCCTGGGCAACGCGCTGCGCCGCATCCTGTTGTCCTCCATGCCTGGCTGTGCAGTAGTCGAGGCCGAGATCGATGGCGTACTCCATGAGTACTCCGCGATCGAAGGTGTTCAGGAAGACGTAATTGAAATCCTGTTGAACCTGAAAGGTCTCGCTATCAAACTGCATGGTCGTGACGAAGTTACGCTGACCTTGTCGAAAAAGGGTTCGGGGGTGGTTACCGCTGCCGATATTCAGCTGGATCACGATGTCGAGATCGTCAACCCCGATCACGTAATCGCGAACCTGGCGTCGAACGGCGCTCTGAACATGAAGCTCACTGTAGCTCGTGGTCGTGGTTACGAGCCGGCCGACTCCCGTCAAACCGACGAAGACGAAAGCCGTAGCATTGGCCGTCTGCAGTTGGACGCCTCCTTCAGCCCGGTGCGTCGTATCGCCTATGTGGTCGAGAACGCCCGTGTTGAACAGCGTACCAACCTGGACAAACTGGTCATTGATCTGGAAACCAACGGCACCCTGGATCCTGAAGAGGCTATCCGCCGCGCTGCGACCATTCTGCAACAGCAGTTGGCCGCGTTCGTCGACCTCAAAGGTGACAGCGAGCCTGTCGTAGTCGAGCAGGAAGACGAGATCGATCCGATCCTGCTGCGTCCGGTTGACGACCTGGAACTGACTGTACGTTCGGCCAACTGCCTCAAGGCGGAGAACATCTACTACATCGGCGACCTGATTCAGCGTACCGAAGTAGAGCTGTTGAAGACTCCTAACCTGGGTAAGAAGTCCCTGACTGAAATCAAGGACGTTCTGGCCTCTCGTGGTCTGTCTCTCGGCATGCGCCTCGACAACTGGCCGCCTGCAAGTCTTAAGAAAGACGACAAGGCGACCGCCTGATCGTCGTAATCACCGAACGTAGTGTTTGGTAAGGAATGAATCATGCGTCATCGTAAAAGTGGACGTCACCTGAGCCGTACCAGCTCTCACCGCAAGGCTATGTTCCAGAACATGGCAGTGTCGCTGATCGAGCACGAGCTGATCAAAACCACCCTGCCGAAAGCCAAGGAACTGCGCCGCGTTGCCGAGCCGCTGATCACCCTGGCCAAGGAAGACAGCGTTGCTAACCGTCGTCTGGCCTTCGACCGTACCCGTTCGAAGTCCGCTGTTGGCAAACTGTTCAACGACCTGGGCAAGCGTTACGCCACCCGTCAGGGCGGCTACCTGCGCATCCTGAAGTGCGGTTTCCGCGCTGGCGACAACGCGCCTATGGCGTACGTCGAGCTGGTTGATCGTCCGGTCGGCGGTGCTGTAGAAGCTGCTGAGTAAGACGTTCTGTCTGCTACAGAAAACCGGGCCTAGTGCCCGGTTTTTTGTTTGTACATCTATTGTTTATCTCTATTGATGTAAGTCATGTAATGAATTTGTCCCTGTAATCTTGCTCGTCAATACTCTCTCTACAGCCGATTAGCCGGCCCTTGAAGACCGAAAAGGAGAGCCCATGAGCAAGATTCTCACCACCGCTAGCGGTGCACCTGTAGCCGACAACCAGAACTCCCGCTCCGCCGGCCCGCGCGGTCCGCTGCTGCTCGACGACTTCCACCTGATCGAGAAGCTCGCCCATTTCAACCGCGAGAACATTCCTGAGCGCCGCGTCCATGCCAAAGGCTCGGGCGCCTACGGTACCTTTACCGTTACTCACGATATCACCGGCTATACCAGCGCCAAGCTGTTCGAAGAGGTCGGTAAACAAACCGAGACTTTCTTACGCTTCTCCACCGTTGGTGGCGAGCGCGGCTCTGCAGATACCGAGCGTGACCCGCGTGGTTTCGCGGTGAAGTTCTACACCGAAGAAGGCAACTGGGACATCGTCGGTAACAACACGCCAGTGTTCTTCATTCGTGACCCGCTGAAGTTCCCGGACTTTATCCACACCCAGAAGCGCCACCCGCAGTCCAACCTGAAGAATGCTCAGATGATGTGGGACTTCTGGTCGCACTCTCCCGAAGCGTTGCATCAGGTCACCATCCTGTTTTCCGACCGTGGCATTCCGGACGGCTACCGTCACATGCATGGCTTTGGCAGCCACACCTACAGCCTGATCAATGCAAAGGGTGAGCGCACTTGGGTCAAGTGGCACTTCAAGACCCAACAAGGCATCAAGAACCTCACCCCGGCAGATGCTGCACGCCTGGCAGGGACCGATCCGGATTACGCTCAGCGCGACCTCTTCGAGGCCATCGAGCGTGGCGACTACCCGCGCTGGACTGTCTGCATTCAGGTGATGAGCGAAGCCGAGGCTGCCAGCCGCGACGAGAACCCATTCGACGTGACCAAGACCTGGTCGCAGAAGGATTATCCACTCATCGAGGTGGGTGTGCTGGAGCTCAACCGTAACCCGCTCAACTATTTTGCGGAGGTCGAGCAGGCCGCGTTCGGGCCGAGCAATATGGTGCCCGGCGTCGGTCTTTCGCCGGACCGCATGCTGCAAGGCCGCGTATTCGCCTACGCCGACGCGCACCGCTATCGCGTGGGGACCAACCACCAGCAATTGCCAGTCAACGCGCCACGCTGCCCGGTGAACAGCTACCAGCGTGACGGCTCGATGGCCACCGGCAGTTACGGTAGTGCACCGAACTACGAGCCAAACAGCTACAGCGATGCCCCGAAACAGTCGCCACGTCATGCTGAGCCAGCATTGGCCATGAATGGTTCGGCTGATCGCTACGATCACCGCGAGGACACCGACTACTTCAGCCATGCCGGCGCTTTGTTCCGTTTGATGAACGATGAGCAGAAGGCCCTGCTGATCAGCAACATCGCCGGTACCATGGCGGGCGTCAGCGAAGATGTCATTCAGCGTCAGCTACAGTACTTCTTCAAGGCGGATCCGGCTTACGGCGAAGGGATTGCAAAGGCTTTGGGCATCAATCTCGCCTAAGTCGAAGTGATAAGAAGAACCGCCCTCATTTGGGCGGTTTTTCAATGAATATCACTACTGTTTAACCGATTTTTTGCGTCTGATTGCGCGTTTTTCAGTGACCATAGACAAAAGCTGGTTCACACTATGTGGCATAGACGTTTTCACATGGAGAATCAGGGCGATGCAAGGCCACCCGGACGTAATCAACTATCTCGTCACGCTGCTGAAGGGCGAACTGGCGGCACGCGACCAGTACTTCATTCATTCGCGCATGTACGAAGACTGGGGCCTGTCCAAGCTCTACGAGCGCATCAACCACGAGATGGAGGAAGAGACGCAACACGCCGATGCCCTGATGCGTCGTATCCTCATGCTCGAAGGGACCCCTGACATGCGTGCGGATGACCTGGAGGTCGGTAGCACCGTGCCGGAAATGATCGAGGCAGACCTCAAGCTCGAATACAAGGTGCGCGGTGCGCTTTGCAAAGGCATCGAGCTGTGCGAATTGCACAAGGACTACGTCAGTCGTGACATCCTGCGTGCGCAGCTGGCCGACACCGAAGAAGATCACACCTACTGGCTTGAGAAGCAGCAGGGCCTGATCAAGGCCATCGGGCTGGAAAACTACCTGCAGTCGCAGATGTAAGTTATCCACAGACTCAAGTAAAAGCCCCTGGCACCATCGGTACCAGGGGCTTTTTCATTGCGCTGGCAATACTCAGGCCCTATCCCGCTCCAGCAATGGTTTCAGGTAATGGCCGGTATATGACTGCTTCATCTCGCTCAGCTCTTCTGGCGTACCGCAGGCAATGATCTGCCCACCCTTGGAGCCACCCTCAGGCCCCAGGTCAACCAGCCAGTCGGCGGTCTTGATCACATCCAGGTTATGCTCGATCACCACCACGGTATTGCCGTGGTCGCGCAGGCGATGCAACACGTCCAGCAGTTGCTGGATATCGGCAAAGTGCAGGCCGGTGGTAGGTTCGTCGAGGATGTACAAGGTCTTGCCGGTATCGCGCTTGGACAGTTCGCGCGACAGCTTTACCCGCTGCGCCTCACCGCCGGACAACGTGGTCGCTGATTGCCCCAGTTTGATGTACGACAGGCCCACATCCATCAACGTTTGCAGCTTGCGCGCCAGCGCCGGCACCGCATCGAAGAACTCGCGGGCATCCTCGATGGTCATTTCCAGCACCTCGTGGATGTTCTTGCCTTTGTACTTGATCTCCAGGGTTTCGCGGTTGTAGCGCTTGCTCTTGCACACGTCACACGGCACGTAGATGTCCGGCAGGAAGTGCATTTCCACCTTGATCAGGCCATCGCCCTGGCAGGCCTCGCAACGGCCACCCTTGACGTTGAACGAGAAACGCCCCGGGCCATAACCACGCGAGCGTGACTCCGGGACACCGGAGAACAGCTCGCGGATCGGCGTGAAGATGCCGGTGTAGGTGGCCGGGTTGGAGCGCGGCGTGCGGCCGATCGGGCTCTGGTCGATATCCACCACCTTGTCCAGGTGCTGCAGGCCGTCCATGCTGCTGTGCGGTGCGGCTTCCAGGCTGCTTGCGCCATTGAGGGCGGTGGCGGCCAAGGGGTACAGGGTGTTGTTGATCAGCGTCGATTTACCCGAGCCGGATACACCGGTCACGCAGGTCAGCAGGCCGATCGGTACTTCCAGGTCGACGTTCTGCAGGTTGTTGCCACGTGCGCCCTTGAGCTTGAGCTGCAGCTTCTTGTTGCGCGGCGTGCGCTTGGCCGGCACGACGATCTTCTTGCGCCCGGACAGGTACTTGCCAGTCAGCGAATCGGGATGGTCCATGACCTCCTGGGGCGAGCCCTCGGCGACAATCTGCCCACCGTGAACACCGGCGCCCGGGCCGATATCGACCACGTAGTCGGCCAGCCGAATGGCGTCCTCGTCGTGTTCCACCACGATCACCGTGTTGCCCAGGTCGCGCAAATGGTTGAGGGTGGCCAACAGGCGGTCGTTGTCGCGTTGATGAAGGCCGATGGACGGTTCATCGAGGATGTACATCACCCCCACCAGCCCAGCGCCGATCTGGCTGGCGAGGCGGATACGTTGCGCTTCGCCACCGGACAGGGTGTCGGCGCTACGATCCAGGGTCAGGTAGTCGAGACCGACATTGACCAGGAACTGAAGTCGTTCGCAGATTTCCTTGAGGATTTTTGCCGCGATTTCGCCACGCCGGCCAGTAAGGGTCAGTTGACCAAAGTAGTTGCTGGCTTCACCGATCGGCAAATTGGTTGCCGCCGGCAGGGTTTTCTCGCCCACCCACACATGGCGCGCCTCGCGGCGCAGGCGCGTACCCCGGCAATCCGGGCACGGTTGCGTGCCAAGGAATTTGGCCAGTTCTTCACGCACGGTGGCCGATTCGGTTTCGCGGTAGCGGCGCTCAAGGTTCGGCACAATGCCTTCGAACGGGTGCGATCGCTTGACGATGTCGCCTCGGTCGTTGAGGTACTTGAAATCGACACTCTGCTTGCCGCTGCCCTGCAGGATCACTTTCTGGTGTTCGGCTGACAGCTCGCCGAAAGGCTCCTCCAGGCTGAAGCCGTAGTGCGCAGCCAACGAACCGAGCATCTGGAAGTAGTACACGTTACGCCGGTCCCAGCCGCGGATCGCGCCTTCGGCCAAGGTCAGTTCGGTGTTGACCAGGCGTTTGGTGTCGAAGAACTGCTTGACCCCCAGGCCGTCGCAGGTCGGGCAGGCGCCAGCCGGGTTGTTGAAGGAAAACAGCTTCGGTTCCAGCTCGCTGATCGCGTGGCCGCACACCGGACAGGCGAAGCGCGCGGAGAAGATCGTCTCTTCGCCTTGTTCGTCGTCCATCGGTGCCACCAGGGCAATACCGTCGGCCAGCTTCAACGCGGTCTCGAACGATTCGGCCAGGCGCTGTTGCAGGTCGGCGCGGACTTTGAAGCGGTCCACCACCACATCGATGCTGTGCTTCTTCTGCTTGTCCAGCTTGGGCAACTCATCGAGTTCGTAGAGCTTGCCGTTGACCCTGGCCCGCACGAAACCCTGGGCGCGAAGCTCGTCAAACACCGCCAGGTGCTCGCCCTTGCGCTCGCGCACCACTGGCGCGAGCAGCATCAGCTTGCTGCCTTCCGGGCGCTCCAGCACCAGGTCGACCATCTGGCTGATCGTTTGCGCCTCCAGCGGAATATCGTGGTCCGGGCAGCGTGGAGTACCGACGCGGGCGTACAGCAGGCGCAGATAGTCGTAGATTTCGGTGATGGTGCCGACCGTGGAGCGCGGGTTGTGCGAGGTCGACTTCTGCTCGATCGAAATCGCCGGCGACAGGCCTTCGATGGTGTCGACGTCGGGCTTTTCCATCATCGACAGGAACTGCCGGGCGTAGGCCGACAGCGATTCCACATAGCGGCGCTGGCCTTCGGCGTACAAGGTATCGAACGCCAGGGACGACTTGCCGGAACCGGACAGGCCGGTGATCACGATCAACTTGTCCCGGGGCAGGGTCAGGTCGATGTTCTTCAGGTTGTGGGTACGTGCCCCACGAATCAGGATCTTGTCCACTGCGGCCTCGCTCGGCGGGCATAAACAAGGAAGTATACGGCGCCCTGCCAGTACGCGGCAAAGCGTCGCGTAGATGCCGTCAAGCTGTCGGACTGATAGAATCGCCGCCGGTTCACACGAGGTTAATCCATGCACGACACCCACAACGAGCGCATGAGTGGCGGCGAAACCCGCGCCGCTGGCGGCCTTGCCCTGGTCTTTGCCTTTCGTATGCTGGGCATGTTCATGGTCTTGCCGGTACTGGCCACCTACGGCATGGACCTGGCTGGCGCCACGCCTGCCCTGATCGGCCTGGCCATTGGTGCCTATGGCCTGACCCAGGCGGTATTGCAGATCCCGTTCGGGATGATTTCCGACCGCATCGGTCGCCGGCCGGTGATTTATCTGGGGCTGGTGATCTTCGCCCTGGGCAGTGTACTGGCGGCCCAGGCCGACTCTATCTGGGGCGTGATTGCCGGGCGCATCCTGCAGGGCGCGGGGGCAATTTCTGCTGCGGTCATGGCACTGCTGTCGGACCTCACCCGCGAACAACACCGGACCAAGGCCATGGCCATGATCGGCATGAGCATCGGCCTGTCGTTTGCTGTCGCCATGGTCGTCGGTCCGTTGCTGACAAGTGCCTTTGGTTTGTCAGGTTTGTTCCTGGTCACGGCTGGGCTTGCCCTGGTCGGCATGCTGTTGATCGCGTTTGTCGTGCCCAGCACCCACAGCATTTTGCAGCACCGCGAGTCGGGTGTGGCGCGCCAGGCCATCGGCCCGACCCTGCGCCATCCGGACCTTCTGCGCCTGGACGTCAGCATTTTCATCCTGCACGCCGTCCTCATGGCCAGCTTCGTTGCGCTGCCGCTGGCGTTCGTCGAGCGTGGCGGCCTGCCCAAGGAGCAGCATTGGTGGGTGTACCTGACCGCGCTGTTCATCTCATTTTTTGCAATGGTCCCGTTCATCATCTACGGCGAAAAAAAGCGCAAGATGAAACGTGTGTTGGCCGGCGCGGTCAGTGTCCTGCTGCTGACGGAGATATACTTCTGGGAGTGGGCTGACGGTTTGCGCGGACTGGTGATTGGCACCGTGGTATTCTTTACCGCATTCAACCTGCTGGAGGCTTCGCTGCCTTCTCTGGTGAGCAAGGTGTCGCCTGCCGGTGGCAAGGGGACGGCAATGGGGGTGTATTCCACCAGCCAGTTCCTCGGTGCAGCGTTAGGCGGGATTCTTGGCGGCTGGCTGTTCCAGCACGGCGGGCTGAACACGGTGTTCCTCGGTAGCGCGGTGCTGTGTGCTATCTGGCTGATCGTCGCCTTGCGCATGAACGAGCCGCCATATGTGACCAGCCTGCGCATGCCCTTGACGCCTGAGGCGGTCCGGGAAGCCGGCCTGACCGAGCGCCTGATGGCCGTGCCGGGTGTGACCGACGCTGTGGTGGTGGAAGAAGAAGCCGCCATCTATATCAAACTGGATACGAAAATTTTGGACCGTGCGACCCTCGAGCGACTGGTGAATCCAGCCTCTTCGGCGTGCGAAGCCTAGGAGAACGTTATGGCCCGTGGGGTTAACAAAGTCATTCTGGTCGGTACCTGTGGCCAGGATCCCGAAGTCCGCTACCTGCCCAACGGTAACGCCGTGACCAACCTGAGCCTGGCCACCAGCGAGCAGTGGACTGACAAGCAGTCGGGCCAGAAGGTCGAGCGTACCGAGTGGCACCGTGTGTCGCTGTTCGGCAAGGTTGCCGAAATCGCTGGCGAATACCTGCGCAAGGGTTCGCAGTGCTACATCGAAGGCAAGCTGCAGACCCGCGAGTGGGAAAAAGACGGCATCAAGCGCTACACCACCGAGATCATCGTCGACATCAACGGCACCATGCAGCTGCTCGGCGGTCGTCCGCAGGGCCAGCAGCAGGGCGGCGACCCGTACAACCAGGGTGGCGGCAATTATGGTGGCGGCCAGCAGCAACAGTACAACCAGGCACCGCCACGCCAGCAGGCCCAGCGCCCGCAACAGGCCCCTCAGCGCCCAGCGCCGCAACAGCCTGCGCCGCAGCCGGCGGCTGACTTCGACAGCTTCGATGACGATATTCCGTTCTGATCAGAGCGGTAGGGCGTTCAGCAAGACCAGAAACCCAGGGCAGTTGCCCTGGGTTTTTTTATGGGCAGCACTGCGTATCTGGCATCGCTTTCAGTAGAACAACCGGGGCTCCGGCGAATCCAGCAGGCTTGCCAGCTTGGTCAGGGCAAAGCCCAGTTCTTGGCGGCTGGGTGCCATCAGGGCGATGCGCACACCGCTGGTGGCGTGGCTGCGTTCAGGCAGGAACTGGCTGCCGCTGACCACCGTTACGCCGTTGTCACGAGCCAGGTTGGCAAACTCGTCGCTGGTCCACGGTTCTGGCAGCTCCAGCCAGATATGGAAGCTGTGGGGCTGACTGCGGATCTTGTATTGGCCAAGAATCTCCCGGGCCATGTGCTGGCGCGCGGCCGCCTCCTGCTGCTGCATACGCACCAACTGGTCGGCCTTGCCGCTGTTGATCAGGTTACTGGCCAATTGCGCCATCAGAGGCGATGCCATCCACACGCTGCTGCGTACCATCGATGATAACCGCGACAGGGTTTGCGGCGGGGCGTACAGGTAGCCGATGCGCAGCGCCGGCAGCACGCTTTTGGACAGGCTGGTGAGGTATACCGAGCGTTCAGGCGCATACGCTGCAAGCGGCTTGTAGTCCGGGCTGGGCTCGAGAAAACCGTAGATATCGTCATCCACGATGAACAGGTCGAACTCACGAGCGATCTCGGCGATAGCCTGGCGCCTTGCAGGGGGCATGATCGAATTGGTCGGGTTCTGGTGCGTGGTGACGCACACCAGCAGGGAAGGGCGGTGTTCCAGGCAGGCCGCGCGCAATGCCTCCGGGATGAGCCCGTTTTCGTCCATGGCGACGCCGCGCAGGCGCCGGCCCAGGCTGTGGGCCAGGGATATGATGCCCGGGTAGCAGAGCGACTCGCACAGCACCACATCGTCATTCTTCGACAGGCTGCTGATGGCCACCAGCAGCCCATGTTGGGCGCCAGCGGTCAGTACTACCTGCTGCCAGCGAGCATCAGGCAGCCAGCGCTGTATCCAGGTCGCACCGGCTTGTTTGTGGGAGGTGTGACCACCCTCTGTCACATAGTCGAGTACCTGCCCCAAGTCCGATGAGGCGGCCAGTTCGCTGATAGCCGTGCCTAGCCACTCGCTCATGTGAGCGTCGTTGGGCTTGATGATCGAGAGGTCGATCTGGCTACTCTCGCCGGCAACGGGTGTGGGCACCGACGGGGCGGGTAATGGCTGCCGCAGTTGCCTGACAAATGTGCCTCGGCCTACCTCGCCAGCCACCAGACCACGCTTGGCTGCTTCGTCGTAGGCCCTGCCAACAGTGCCGGGGGTTACATTCAGCGCCTCGGCCAGGTCCTTGAGCGTGGGTAAGCGATCGCCTTCTGCAAGCCGACCACTTTCGATGTCCTGTTCAAGGGCATCAGCGATCATCAGGTAAACCGGCTGTGTTTGATGGCTGTATTGGGGGACCCACATGGAGATGGCACCAGGCTTTGCAAGAGCGCGAAAGCCTAGCATGAAAGCTCGGATGCAGGTAATGATGGTAATTGGCTAAATTGAGTTGAATTTATTTTAGATTGAATCGATTCAATTTTTGAAATTACAATCATCGCACCGATCAGGCCGGCCACACTCGGGCTGTGCCTGGCATAACGCTCCACTGGATGGACATCGCTATGGAAATGTTGGGTTCTTACTGGGCGGAGCACTGGTTGCTGGCAGTCCTCATACTTGGCGCGATCGCCTTCGTTGCGGGCTTCGTCGACAGCATTGCCGGTGGTGGTGGTTTGTTTCTGGTGCCGGGTTTTCTGCTGGTTGGCATGCCGCCCCAAGTGGCACTGGGCCAGGAAAAACTGGTCAGTACCCTCGGCACGCTGGCGGCTATCCGCAACTTCCTGGCCAACAGCAAGATGGTCTGGCAGGTAGCGTTGGTCGGGGTGCCGTTTTCGCTATTAGGCGCCTACCTGGGGGCTCACCTGATCGTATCGATCTCGCAGGAAACGGTGGGCAAGATCATCCTGGCACTGATCCCCCTCGGCATTCTCATTTTCCTTACCCCCAAGGATCGTCCGGTCGAGGAGCGCAAACTGTCTTCGCGAATGCTGTACACCGTAGTGCCGTTGACTTGCCTGGCCATTGGCTTCTACGACGGCTTCTTCGGCCCCGGTACCGGCAGCATGTTCATCATCGCTTTCCATTACCTGCTGCGCATGGACCTGGTCTCCAGTTCGGCCAACTCCAAAACCTTCAACTTCGCTTCCAACATCGGTGCTTTGGTGGCGTTCGTCAGCGCAGGCAAGGTCGTCTACCTGCTGGCATTGCCACTTGTGGCCTGCAACATCCTCGGTAACCACCTGGGCAGTTCCCTGGCCTTGCGTAAAGGCAACGACGTGGTGCGCAAGGCGTTGGTGTTCTCGATGCTCTGCCTGTTCACCAGCCTGGGCGTGAAGTACCTCACCTGACCCATTTATAGGAGACAACGAATGAAAACCGCATTTGTAACCGGTGCTTCCTCAGGCTTTGGCCGCGCCATCTGCTGCACCCTGATCGGCAAAGGCTACCGTGTGATCGGTGGAGCCAGGCGCATGGACAAACTGAAAGCACTGGAGGCCGAACTGGGCGTAAATTTCATTCCGCTGGCGCTGGATGTCACTGATTCAGTGTCGCTCGAGAAGGCGGTCGAGCAGATGCGTGAGGCGTCGCTGCAGATCGATCTGCTGGTCAACAACGCGGGACTGGCGCTGGGCGTGGACCGTGCCCAAACCAGCAGTGCCGCAAACTGGCAGCAGATGATCGACACCAACATCACCGGCCTGGCCATGGTCACCCACAAGATCCTGCCGCAGATGGTGGAAGCCGATAGCGGCATGATCATCAACATCGGCTCGATCGCCGGCACTTACCCCTACCCGGGCGGTAACGTGTATGGCGCCAGCAAGGCGTTCGTCCGCCAGTTCAGCCTCAACCTGCGTGCCGACCTGGCTGGCACCCGGGTGCGGGTGAGCAACATCGAGCCGGGGCTGTGCTCAGGCACTGACTTCTCGGTGGTGCGCCTCAATGGCGACATGGACGCCGTGCAGGCCTTGTATCGGGATGTAGAGGCCCTTCTGCCGGAGGACATCGCAGCGACGGTAGCCTGGGTTGCCGAGCAGCCGGCGCACGTGAATATCAATACCATCGAGATCATGCCTGTGGCGCAGAGCAGTGCGGCGCTGAATGTGGTGCGCAACCTGCCACGTGCCTGATCGGGGCCGCACTACTGACCCAGGTCATCGCACCTTCTGGATTCTTGACTAGTCTTATCCTTTGGCGGCCATCAATTGGCCGCCACCGTGACTACCAAGAGGCGCCGGCAATGTTCCGCGCGTCCACCACCTGATCAGGAGTGCACGATGGACCTGAACCGTCGGCAGTTCTTCAAGGTCGCCGCCGTCGGCCTTGGAGGCTCGAGCCTTGCGGCGTTGGGCATGGCCCCGACGCCGGCATTCGCCGAGCAGGTGCGTCACTTCAAGCTGGCGCATACCAAAGAAACCCGTAACACCTGCCCCTACTGTTCGGTCGGCTGCGGCCTGATCCTGTACAGCCAGGGTGATGCGGGTAAGAACGTCAAACAGAACATCATCCATATCGAAGGGGACGCCGACCACCCGGTCAACCGCGGCACACTTTGCCCGAAAGGCGCCGGCTTGCTGGACTTTATCCACAGCCCGAGCCGCCTGCAGTACCCCGAGGTTCGCAAGCCGGGCAGCAAAGAGTGGGTGCGGGTCAGCTGGGACGAGGCGCTGGACCGCGTCGCCGACCTGATGAAGCAGGACCGCGATGCCAACTTCATCGAGAAGAACGCCCAAGGCCAAACGGTCAACCGCTGGCTCACCACCGGTTTTCTTGCCGCCTCCGCCGCTTCCAGCGAGGCTGGCTACCTGACCCACAAGGTCATCCGCGCAACAGGCATGCTGGGGTTCGATAACCAGGCACGTGTCTGACATGGCCCGACGGTGGCAAGTCTTGCCCCGACGTACGGCCGTGGCGCCATGACCAACCACTGGTCCGATATCGCCAACGCGAATCTGGTCCTGGTGATGGGTGGCAACGCAGCAGAAGCGCATCCATGCGGCTTCAAGTGGGTGACCGAGGCCAAAGCGCACAACAAGGCGCGGCTGATTGTGGTCGACCCGCGGTTTACCCGTACCGCTTCGGTGGCGGATTACTACGCACCGATCCGTACCGGCACCGACATCGCCTTCATGGGCGGGCTGATCAACTACCTGCTCAGCAACGACAAGATCCAGCACGAGTACGTGCGCAACTACACTGACGTGTCGTTCATCGTCAAAGAGAACTATGGCTTCGAGGATGGGCTGTTCAGCGGCTACGACGAGGCCAAGCGTGTGTACACCGACAAGTCCGGCTGGGGTTACGAGCTGGGTGAGGACGGCTACGCCAAGGTCGACCCGACACTGCAACACCCTCGCTGCGTGTTCCAGCTGATGAAGCAGCATTACAGCCGCTATACCCCGGAACTGGCGAGCATGACCTGTGGCATGCCGCAGGACGCCATGATGAAGGTCTGGGAAGAGATCGCCTCCTGCTCGGTTCCGGGCAAGACCATGACGATCCTTTATGCGCTAGGTTGGACGCAGCATTCGATCGGTGCGCAGATTATCCGCAGTGCGGCCATGGTCCAGTTGCTGCTCGGCAACGTCGGCATGCCCGGAGGCGGGGTCAACGCCCTGCGCGGGCACTCCAACATCCAGGGCCTGACCGACCTCGGCCTGCTGTCCAACTCGCTGCCGGGCTACCTGACCCTGGCCGGTGACGCCGAGCAGGACTACGCCGCCTACATCGACAAGCGCGCTTCCAAGCCGCTGCGGCCTGGGCAGTTGTCGTACTGGCAGAACTACGGCAAGTTCCACGTCAGCCTGATGAAGGCCTGGTACGGCGCCAACGCCACGGCGGAAAACAACTGGGGTTATGACTGGCTGCCCAAACTCGATGTACCGGCCTACGACGTGCTGCGCATGTTCGAGATGATGGGCCAGGGCAAAGTCAATGGTTATATGTGCCAGGGCTTCAACCCGATCGCCGCGCTGCCGGACAAAAACCGCGTCACTGCGGCACTGGGCAAGCTCAAGTGGCTGGTGGTCATGGATCCCTTGGCCACCGAGACCTCGGAATTCTGGCGCAACGCCGGGCCGTTCAACGATGTCGACACGGCCTCTATCCAGACCGAAGTGATCCGCTTGCCCACTACCTGCTTCGCCGAGGAAGACGGCTCGCTGGTCAACAGCAGCCGCTGGCTGCAATGGCACTGGAAGGGCGCAGACGGCCCGGGCGAGACACGTACCGACGTGCAGATCATGAGCGAGCTGTTCCTGCGCCTGCGCCAACGTTACCAGGCCGAAGGGGGGACCTATCCTGACGCGATAATGAATATCAGCTGGCCGTACAAGATCCCTGAAGAGCCCTCCCCGGAGGAGCTGGCCAAGGAGATGAACGGCTGGGCGGTGGCCGATGTCACCGACCCGACTGGCGCGGTGATCAAGGCGGGCCAGCAACTGGCGGGCTTCGGCCAGCTCAAGGACGATGGCAGCACCGCGTCTGGCTGCTGGATCTTTGCCGGTAGCTGGACCGAACAAGGCAACCAGATGGCTCGCCGCGACAACAGCGATCCGTATGGCATGCACCAGGTGCAGAACTGGGCCTGGGCCTGGCCGGCCAACCGCCGCATCCTTTACAACCGTGCCTCCAGCGACCCGCAAGGCAAGCCGTGGGACCCGGAGAAAAAGCGCCTGGTATGGTGGAACGGCAAGGCCTGGACCGGCACCGACGTGCCGGACTTCAAGGTCGACTCGCCGCCCGAGGCGGGGATGAACCCCTTCATCATGAACCCCGAAGGCGTGGCGCGTTTCTTCGCCATCGACAAGATGGCCGAAGGCCCGTTCCCCGAGCACTATGAGCCCTTCGAAACACCGATCGGCATCAACCCGCTGCACCCGCAGAACAAGAAGGCCACCAGCAACCCGGCCGGGCGCATCTTCGATTCTGTGTGGGACACCCTCGGCACGCATGACGAGTTCCCTTATGCGGCGACCACCTACCGGCTGACCGAGCACTTCCACTTCTGGAGCAAGCATTGCCGGCTCAACGCCATTGCCCAGCCCGAGCAGTTCGTCGAGATCGGCGAGGTGCTGGCCAACGAGAAAGGCATCAAGGCCGGCGACCGGGTACGGGTGTCGAGCAAGCGTGGGCATATCGATGCGGTGGCGGTGGTGACCAAGCGGATTCGCCCGCTGCAGGTCAACAATCAGACCGTGCACCAGATCGGCATTCCGCTGCACTGGGGCTTCACCGGCGCTACCCGGCATGGCTACCTGACCAATACCTTGGTGCCGTTCCTCGGTGACGGCAATACGCAGACGCCAGAGTCCAAGTCGTTCCTCGTGAAAGTGGAGAAACTCTGATGGCCAGCCAAGACATCATCGCCCGCTCGGCCACCACTACCGTGCCGCCCTCGGTGCGTCAGCAGGAGCAGGTCGCCAAGCTGATCGACACTACCAAGTGCATCGGCTGCAAGGCCTGCCAGGTGGCGTGCTCGGAGTGGAATGAACTGCGTGACGAGGTTGGCCACAACCACGGCACCTACGACAACCCCCAGGACCTCACTGCCGAGACCTGGACACTGATGCGCTTTACCGAGCACGAGCGCGACGACGGCAACCTGGAGTGGCTGATCCGCAAGGACGGCTGCATGCACTGTGCCGACCCAGGTTGCCTGAAGGCCTGCCCGAGCCCGGGCGCGATCATCAAGCACGCCAACGGTATCGTCGACTTCAACCAGGACCACTGCATCGGCTGCGGCTACTGCATCACCGGCTGCCCGTTCAACATCCCGCGCATCTCGCAGAAAGACCACAAGGCGTACAAGTGCACCCTGTGTTCCGATCGCGTGAGCGTGGGGCTGGAGCCGGCGTGCGTGAAAACCTGCCCGACCGGGGCGATCGTGTTCGGCAGCAAGGACGAGATGAAAGTGCATGCGGCCGAGCGCATCGTCGATCTGAAGTCGCGGGGCTACGACAAGGCCGGGCTGTACGACCCGGACGGCGTCGGTGGTACCCACGTGATGTACGTGCTGCACCATGCCGACACGCCGAAGCTGTATGCCGGCCTGCCGGACCAGCCAGTGATCAGCCCGTTGGTAGGGTTGTGGAAGGGCTTCACCAAGCCGCTGGCGCTGTTGGCCATGGGCGCGGCGGTGCTGGCGGGGTTCTTCCACTATGTGCGGATCGGCCCACAGCGTGTCGAGGAGGATGAACACCCGAGACCGCCGGACGAAAGCGTGCATCAAGTGGACCCGTCGGTCCATGTCTATGATCCGAAGCAGCCCGGTGGGCAAGGGGAGCAGCGGCCATGAACGACAACAAACCCATCCTGCGCTACAACGCCAACGAGCGTAGCAACCACTGGGTGGTGGCGATCCTGTTCATCCTGGCTGGGCTGTCGGGGCTTGCGCTGTTCCATCCGGCGCTATTCTGGCTCAGCAACCTGTTCGGCGGCGGGCCGTGGACGCGCATTCTGCATCCCTTCATCGGTGTGGCGATGTTCGTGTTTTTCCTCGGCCTGGTATTACGCTTCTGGCGGGCCAACTTCATCACCGCCAATGACCGCCTGTGGCTGCGCCGGGTGGACCGGGTCATGCGCAACGAGGAGGAGGGCGTACCGCCGATCGGCAAGTACAATGCCGGGCAGAAGCTGCTGTTCTGGACCCTGCTGGTGTGCATGCTGGTATTGCTGGTCAGTGGCGTGGTGATCTGGCGCGCATACTTCAGCCATTGGTTTGGCATCGATGCCATTCGCTTGTCTGCGCTGCTGCATGCGCTGGCGGCCTTCGTGCTGATTCTCAGCATCATCGTGCACATCTACGCCGGCATCTGGATCAAGGGCTCGATCGGCGCCATGCTGCATGGCTGGGTCAGCCGCGCCTGGGCCCGCAAGCATCATGAGTTGTGGTACCGCGAAGTGACCGGCGACAAGACGCCGGGTGATCACGGACGAAAAGAAGGATAAGCGCTTGAGCACCCTACTCGAACCCGGGCAGATCGAAGCGTCGGCAGTCACGCCGCCATTTCTGCACCTGCCCGCCGCCAACCTGTTTGAACTGCGCGCCGCCCGCCTGGAGCAACTGGCTGAGGGCAACGCGCTTGGCGACTACCTGAGGTTGATTGCGCGTTTATGCCGCATCCAGCAGCAGCTTGTGGATAACCCGCCCAGCGGCTTGCCCGTGGCCGAGGAGCGTCAGCGCCTGTGCATGGACCATGGTTTGCCGCCGCTGGCGGCTGACAGCCTGGTGCGTGAAGGCCCATGGCTGGTCTGGTTGCAGGCACTGCTAGAGCACCTCAGCGGCGAACGCAGTGGCCCGCTGGGTGAGGCGCTGCAGGTGCTACGAGGCAGTGATGACAATCAGCGCAAGGGCTGGGGCATTGCTTTGCTGGCAGGCCAGTACGATGGTGTGCCTGCAGCACTGGTGCCGTTCCTCGGGGCCGCGTTGCAGGCGGCGTGGTCCAGCTGGCTGCTGGCGCTGCCCGCACACCAGCTCGAGCCTGCCGGCAGCCTGGCCCAATGCCCGGCTTGTGGTTCGCCGGCGATGGCCGGGGTGGTGCGCAACCGTGGAAAGCACAACGGTTTACGTTACCTGGCCTGTTCGTTGTGTGCATGTGAATGGCATGTGGTGCGGGTCAAGTGCGTGTACTGCGAGTCGAGCAAGGACTTGCGTTACACCAGCCTTGAGGATGATCGCCATGCGCCAGGCAAAGCGCCGCTGCGCGCCGAATGCTGCCCAGGGTGCGACAGCTACCTGAAGCAGAACTACCTGGAGAACGATGCGGCGGCCGAGCCGCTGGCCGATGACCTGGCCAGCCTGGCCCTGGATATACGCCTGGACGGGGAGGGGTTCCATCGCCTGGCGCCCAACCTGATGCTCGCCCCGGGAAGTGGCTGAGGGTCTACACTGAAACACCGACTTGCCTTCGTACCTACAGGTAATTGCGCCAACCTTCCGGATCACGCTGTACTTGTAGGAGCGGGTTCACCCGCGAATGGGCCAGCACAGACAACGGATCAGTCCAAGGTAGTACCGCATGTCCAACAGCCTTGCCAGCGACACCCCACGCCTGCCGTCCATCGATACCCTCCTTCGCCACCCGGCTTGCCTCCCTCTGATCGATCGCCACGGCCGTGACGCCGTGCTGAATACCCTGCGCCAGTTGCTCGATGACCTGCGCGAGCCCGCCCGTAATGGCGAACTCGGCAGCGCCGAACTGGCTCCGGAAATCCTCCTTGGCCGCAGCGGCGAACGCCTCGCCCTCCAGCAACGCAGCCAGGTTCGCCGCGTGTTCAATCTCACCGGCACCGTGCTGCACACCAACCTGGGCCGCGCCTTGCTACCGGAAGAAGCCATCGAGGCCATGCAGACCGCCGCTCGTTACCCGCTCAACCTGGAATTCGACCTGGCCACCGGCAAACGTGGCGACCGTGATGACCTGATCGAAGGCCTGATCCGCGAGCTGACCGGTGCCGAAGCCGTCACCGTGGTCAACAACAATGCCGCCGCCGTGCTGCTAGCGCTCAACAGCCTGGGCGCGCGCAAGGAAGGCATCATCTCTCGCGGCGAGCTGATCGAGATCGGTGGTGCGTTCCGTATTCCCGACATCATGGCCCGTGCCGGCGTCAAGCTGCACGAGGTTGGCACTACCAACCGTACTCACGCCCGCGACTACGAGGCCGCCATCGGCCCGCGCACTGGCCTGCTGATGCGGGTGCATTGCAGCAATTACAGCATCCAGGGCTTCACCACCCAGGTGCCTACTGCCAAGCTGGCACGTATCGCCCACCAACATCAACTGCCACTGCTTGAAGACCTGGGCAGCGGCAGCCTGCTCGACCTTACCCGCTGGGGCCTGCCCGCCGAACCCACGGTACGCCAGGCTCTGGCCGATGGTGCCGATATCGTCACCTTCAGTGGCGACAAGCTGCTGGGTGGTCCGCAAGCCGGGATCATCGTCGGCCGCAAGGACTTGATCACCAGGATCAAGAAAAATCCGCTCAAGCGTGCGTTGCGCGTCGACAAGATCACCCTTGCTGCACTCGAAGCGGTGCTGGCGCTGTACCGCAACCCCGATCGCCTGGCCGAGCGCCTGCCCAGCCTGCGCCTGCTGACCCGCAGCCAGGCCGAGATTCAGGCCCAGGCCGAGCGCCTGGCGCCTGAACTCAAGGCGCGTCTCGGTGAGCAATGGGCAATCAGCGTAGAGCCCGCGTTGGGCATGATCGGCAGTGGCAGCCAGCCGGTTGCGCGCCTGCCCAGTGCCGCGCTGTGCCTGCGCCCGCAAGTGTCGAAGAAGTTGCGCGGGCGCAGCCTGCATGTGCTGGAGCGCGCCCTGCGCGACCTGCCGGTGCCGGTGCTGGGCCGCATTGACGACGATGCCCTGTGGCTGGACCTGCGCCAGCTGGATGACGAAGCCCAGTGGCTGGCCCAGTTGCCAGCCCTGCAGCTGGGGCCGGTGCAGTGATCGTTGGTACCGCTGGCCACATCGACCACGGCAAGACCGCACTGCTGCTGGCGCTGACCGGCCAGGCCGGCGACCAGCGGCAAGAAGAGCGCGCCCGCGGCATGACCATCGACCTTGGTTACCGCTATGCGGCGCTGAGCGAAGGCGCGCCGCTGACCGGCTTCATCGATGTGCCGGGCCACGAGCGCTTTATCCACAACATGCTGGCCGGCGCCCATGGCATCGACCTGGTGCTGTTGGTAGTGGCGGCCGACGACGGGGTCATGCCGCAGACCCGTGAGCACCTGGCGATCATCGAGCTGCTGGGCATTCCCCAGGCCTTGGTGGCGATCAGCAAATGCGACCGGGTAGAGCCGTCGCGTCTGGCCGAGGTGCAGATGCAAGTCAGTGAACTGCTGGCGCCTGGGCCGTATGCCGGTGCGCGGCAGTTTCCGCTGTCGAGCATCAGCGGGGAGGGCGTGGAAGCGTTGCGCCAGGCCCTGCTGGAGGCCGAAGCAGGTACACGGCAACGCAGTGTGCACGGTGGTTTTCGCCTGGCCGTCGACCGTGCCTTTGCGGTTACCGGCGCCGGTGTGGTGGTCACCGGCACGGCACTGGCCGGACGGGTCAGTGCGGGTGATACGTTGTTGCTGGGCAAGGCCGGCAAGGTGGTGCGCGTGCGTGGTCTGCATGCGCAGAACCAGGCCGCGTTGGTGGCAGAAGCAGGCCAACGGGTGGCGCTGAACATCGCTGCCGAGCGCCTGGCCGTGGAGCAGGTGCACCGGGGCGACTGGCTGGTGCCCGAATGGTTGCATGCGCCCAGTGTTCGGGTGGATATCGAGCTGTACCTGTTACCGGACGAGAAGCGTACTTTCGAACATTTCAGCGCCGTGCATGTGCACCTCGGCACCCAGGATGTAACGGCCCGGGTCGCCTTGCTCGAAGGCGAAAGCCTGGCTGCCGGCCAACGCATGTTTGCCCAGTTGCTGCTCAACGCGCCGTTGCAGGCCGTGCACGGCGACCGCCTGGTGCTGCGCGATCAGCGCGCCCAGCGCACGCTGGGCGGCGGCAAGGTGCTCGACCCGTTCGCACCAAGCCGCCAACGCCGTAGCGATGCCCGTCTGCAGCAGTTGCAGGTGCTGCGCGACGCAGCGGATCTGGAGCAGGCACTGCCAGCGCTGCTCGCCAGTGCACCGGGCGGTATTAGCCCGCAGCGGCTCGAGCGGCAGTTCAACCGCCTGCGGGAAACCTGGCAGTTACCGGACGATGTGCGGGTGGTGGCCACCCGGCAGGGCCAACTGCTGTTCGCCAACGCTCAATGGCAGGCGCTCAAGCAGCAGGTCCTGGAGCAGCTGGCGCGCTTTCACGAGCAAGAGCCCGACCAGCTTGGCCCTGACCGTGATCGCTTGCGGCGCTTTGTAGCCTTGCCTCTGGAACGGCCGGCATTCGTCAGTTTGCTGGATGAACTGCTCGACGACAGCGCCATCGCCAGCAGCGGGCCATGGCTGCATCTGCCCGATCACAAGGTACAGTTGAGCGAAGCCGACAGTGCATTGTGGGCACGTCTGCAGCCGAAGTTGATCGCAGGGCAATTTGACCCACCCTGGGTCAGGACGCTGGCGAGTGAGGAGAACCGTGCCGAAGCCGATGTGCGCCTGTTACTGCGCAAGTTGGCCCGGCTGGGCCTGGTGCATCAGGTGGTGCGCGACTTGTTCTACCCCGAGGCGACGCTACAGCGCATGGCAGCGTTGATGCTGGGGCAGGCCAGTGAAACGACGATAGTGCAGGTTGCCGCGTTTCGCGATATGTTGGGCATCGGTCGCAAGCGCAGTGTGCAGATTCTGGAATACTTCGACCGCATCGGCCTGACCCGGAGGGTGGCCGACCAGCGTCACATCCGCGCCGACAGCGCCCTGGCTCAACAACACGCCAGGCACTGAGTTCAAGGAAGGCAATCGCGCCCGGTGGCGCGGCCGGGCTTCAAACCCGGTTGGGGACGGCAGCCGTTCCCGGGCAGGTTCGACTCCCGCTGCCTTCCGCCATTTTTTCAACCTTTTAGGGCCTCTTCGCAGGTGAACCCGCTCCTACACAGGAAACGCTATCGTCGTAGGAGCGGGTTTACCCGCGAAGAGGCCCTCAAGGGCGCTGATCAAGCCCGCTCGCCACACAAATCCAGGACAAACCAGCGGTCTGCTGCGTCAGCATCCGACCCTGCGCCCAGTAGCGCCATCATCTTGCCCAGTGCCGCTTCACGGGTCATGCCACCGCCACTGACCAGCCCGGCCCCGCGCAAGCGGTTGCCCGCCGCATAGGTGTCGAACACCACCGAGCCTTCCGGGCACTGGCTGATAGCCGCCAACATCACGCCGCGCTGGCGCGCTGCGCTCAGCACATTCAGCAGCGCCTGGTCATCCGACGGCCCGGTACCGCTGCCGTAGCACTCCAGCAGCAAGCCCTGCACACCACTGTCGAGCAAGGCCTGCAAATGCCCGGCCTGAAGCCCCGGGAACACCGGCACAACCGCCAGGTTGACCGGTTTGCGCGGTTGCTTGTAGCCCAGCTCGGCAGGGATCGTATCGGCCCGCTCAGCGTCACGATGGCGCGGCAGCGCAGCAAAGGCATCGAACGCTTCGCTACGCAGCTTCGACGCCCGACAGCCATGCAGCAGCTGACCGTGGAAGTACAGTTGCACGCCATCTTCCAGGCCGTGCTCGAACTGGCGCAATGCGCCGCACAGGTTGTCCCAGGCATCGCTGTCGGGGGCACCTGCCGGCAGCATCGAGCCGGTCAGCACTACCGGTGCTGGCAGGCCCAGCAACAGGAACGACAACGCTGCAGCGCTGTAGGCCATGCTGTCGGTACCGTGCAGCACCAGCACGCCATCGTGGCCCGCTACATCCACCGCCGCGACGATGGCATCGCGCATCGCCAGCCAGTTGTGCTGTTGCATATTGGCGCTGTCGAGCAGCGGGTTCAGCTCGTGCAGTGTCCATTGCACCTGGGGTGCATTGGCCATCTGGGCAAAGTGTTCACGCATCCGCGCGTCAAAACCACCGGCCGGTGCCAGGCCTTCGGGGGTTTCGAGCATGCCGATGGTGCCACCGGTATAGAGAACGAGAAGATTCTTTACTGCGCGCATGGAAAGCATCCGTAGCGGTGAGCGGACAAAGAAAAGCCGCCCGCGGAAGGGGCGGCTGGGCAGGGGAGGATATCAGCGCTGCGTCTGAACTTGGCCGACTGCTTTGTCAGTGGCTGTTTCCACCTGAGGATTGGCAGGCCAGGCATTGCGGTCCAGGTCCAGGTCGGCAAACTTGGACGAGTCGAACACAGGCTGCTTTACACCGGCCTTGCGCTGCTCGTCGTAGTCGCGCATGACTCGCAGGCCGACCTTGAACAACATGGCCAGGGCCACCAGGTTGACGAAGGCCAGGCAGGTCATGGTGATGTCGGCGAAGGCGAACACGGTCGACAGGTCTTGCATCGAACCCCACACGACCAGTGCCAGTACCAGGCCACGGAACACCATCAACACTACGCGGTTACGGCTGAGGAACTGCAGGCTGTTCTCGCCGAGGTAGTAGTTGTAGAGGATGCAGGTAAAGACAAACAGCGACAGCGCCACGCTGACGAACACGCGACCCCAGTCACCGACTACGGCGGCCAGCGAGTTCTGGGTCAGGACAATGCCGTCGCCCTCGAAGCCCGGGGTGTAGAAGCCCGAAAGCAGGATCAGCAGTGCGGTGCAGGTGCAGATCAAGAAGGTGTCGAGGAACACGCTGAAAGCCTGGACCACGCCCTGCGCGCCCGGGTGTTTCACGGCAGCCACGGCAGCGACGTTCGGTGCACTGCCCAGACCTGCTTCGTTGGCGAACACGCCACGTTTCACGCCCATGACGATGGCGCTGCCGAGCAGGCCGGCAAACGCCGGGTCGAGACCGAAGGCGCTCTTGAAGATGGTTTCCAGCATGGCTGGCACGTGTTCGATCTGGGTGCCGATCACGTACAGGGTCACGCCGATGTAGGCCAGAGTCTTGACGGGTACCAGCAGGTCCGACACCGCCGCGATGCGCTTGATGCCGCCGATGAAGGTGATGGCCAGCAGCACGGCCAGGACAATACCGGTGTGGCTTGGGTCGAAGGCAAAGGCATTCTGCAGCGAGTGGGTGACGGTGTACGACTGCAGGCCGATGAAGGCGAAGCCGTAGGTGACCAGCAGCAAGATCGAGAACACGATGGCCATGCTCTTGCGCTTCAGCCCGTGCTGGATGTAGTAGGCCGGGCCGCCACGGTACAGGCCGTCGCCATCAGCGCGCTTGTACACCTGGGCCAGGGTGCATTCGAAGAAGCTGCTGGACATGCCCACCAGTGCGGTGACCCACATCCAGAACACGGCACCTGGGCCGCCCAGGGTCACTGCGATACCGACACCGGCGATGTTGCCGGCGCCCACGCGGCCGGCCAGGCTCAGCATCAGGGCCTGGAAGGAGCTCAGCTGGCCTGCCTGGCCACGCAGCGATTCCTTGAACACGCTGAACATATGGGTGAAGTGGCGGAACTGGACGAACCGGGAGCGGATGGTGAAGTAGCTACCCAGCCCTACGATCAGCACGATGAGGAGTTTCCCCGAAAGGAAATCGTTGATTACTTCGAGCATTGGAAAATGACCTCGATTCTTATTCTTCGTGTGGAAAGACCAGCGGACGGCAGGCGCACCGCTATTCGTTGGGGCGCATGGTTGGCTATGACAAGAGTGGTTACAATTTCGCGGATTGCTCTGAATTGATGCGACTTGATGCTACAATGGCGCCATTAGCGTCACCTGGACTCCGCGTATGAGCGATCACTTCGCTACAAACCTCAAACTTGCCTGCAGCCATTACCGCTCTATTTCCGAAGTTTGCCGCCAGCTGTCGATCAATCGCGCGCAGTTCAACAAGTACCTGAGCGGGCAAAGCCGTCCGACGGCTTTCAACCTGAAGCGTATCGGCGACTTCTTCGGTGTCGAGGATTACGAACTGAACCTGCCCGCCGAGCAGTTCGCCCGTCTGATCGGTGCGCGGGTATCGCCCCAGCCCCAGCAGCCCAGTGACCCGATCAGCGAGTTGTTCCGCCCGTTGCACGAACATGGCGGCAACCTTTCGCGCTATTGCGGTTACTACTTCGAGTACTCCAACTGCATGTCGGTGCCGGGCACGATCCTAGTGTCGCTGGTGCACCTGTGGGAAGAACGCGGCCGTTTTCTGTTCGAGCGCCAGGAACGGCAGGAGCGCTCCAGCGCCACCGATCAGCATGCCGAGGTACGCTGCCGCTACCTGGGGGCGGCGTTCCAGCTGCAGGACCGGATGTTCCTCATCGACTACGAGTCGCTGACGTTCAACGAAATGAGCCAGACCATCCTCATCCCCAGCTTCAAAAGCCGCATTACCCGGCTGAATGGCCTGAAGGCCGGCGTATCCAGCGGCGACCGGCGCAACCCGGCCTGTACCCGGGTGGTGTGGGAATACCTGGGCGAGGAGATCAATCGCATCAATGCGTACCGGCAGGTGAAACTGTACCGGCCGGATGATCCGCGCATAGATGACGATGTGCGTGAGCGATTGAGCGTGGCGCCATTGCGCAATGGTCTGTTCGAGATCGAGTAATGCTAAACGCCTTAAGCATTGTCGAGGATGAACGTTGCGACCGTGTCGGCAACCTGGTCCGCTATTGCCGGAGTACTGCGCAAATGTGCCGCGATGCCATGGTCGCAGTCGGTAAGAAACAGGCATTGCAAACGCGACGCTGGAACTGCTCGCATCAAGGCGAGGTTAACTTCTTCAGGAATCGGGCTATAGCGTTCAGTGCCGGCAAGCCACAGGTTGCCAGCGCTGGTGCCGGGGCCTTTGCCGAATCTCTGGGAGTTGAGCCCGTCGTACTCGCCGATCACCATCAATACTCTTCCAAGAAACTGGTTGAGGAAGGTATAGCTATCGCTCTCCAGAAAACCGAAAGGCTTGTTGATGGCCGCAGTGAATGCCGGGCCGAACGGCGCTTGGTGGGCATGGTCTGGATAAACTGCGGGGCAGATCAGTACGATGCTGTCCACTTGTGGCAACTGTGCTGCAAGCTTAAGCGTAATTGCCCCGCCAAGGCTGTGGCCTATGAGCGTTCGGCATCGAGGCGCGATATGCGCGTGGAAACGCTGTGCTTCATCAAGGTTCGTAGCCAGTGACGGCGCCATTGCGCCTGGCTCGCTGGCGAGGCTGTGACCTGACAGATTGCCAGTGAGTGAACCAATGCCCGCGGCTTGCAGGCGATAAAGCAGGGGGTTGAGCCGGGTAAAGTCGGAACGCGCGCCCCCCAAGACGAATGCGGGAGCTGCGCGCTCGATATCAGGTACCAGCAATCGCGCCTGTTGCTGGTAGTTTCCAAAGACTTCATTGATGAACAGTTCTTTGCCCGGGGCGGGCTCGTCAAACTGCCACTTCTCGCGCTGTGGGGAAGCCTTTTGAATGTGCATGGTGCTCTCTAGAAGAACTGGTTGAGCCATTCGCCGAGCGGGTTGCCGGTATCGAGCAGCAGTTTGAGTGCCATGATGCAGCAGACGCTGACCAGCAGCGGTTTTATGAGGCGAGAGCCGAAGCGAACTGCGCAGCGAGCCCCCAATTGTGCGCCCAGGAAGGCGGCGAGCGCCATTGCCAGCGCCAGCGGCCAGATGATCGCCCCGCTGAGAGAAAAGACGGATAGTGCGCCCAGGTTACAGGCCGCGTTCAAAAGCTTGCTGGTGCATACGGCTTGAATGAGGTGCTGGCCCAAGAGGACCACGCAGGCCAGCATGAAGAACGAGCCGACTCCGGGGCCGAAGATGCCGTCATAAAAGCCAATGATTGGTGCAGCCGTCACGCAGAATAGGCTGGTCGATACCTTTGCCTTGCGCGCTTGTTCATTCGGCTTTGGACTGAAGGCAAAGTAGGCGGCGATCAGGATCAGCAGTGGTGGGACGCACGCCTGCAAAACGCTTTTGGGGACATAAGTTATCGACAAGGCCCCCAGCGCCCCACCGATAAACGCCATGACAGCCATGGGACTGCCTCGTCTCCAGTCGATCATGCCTTTGCGGGCGAAGGCGCACGTAGCCGAAACCGTAGCCGAAGCTGCCTGGAACTTGTTAGTGGCAATAGCTGCCAAGGGTTCTACACCGGCAATAAACAACACTGGGAGCGTGATAAGGCCACCGCCGCCGGCGATAGCATCAAAAAAGCCGGCCATCAGTGCAACCAGTGCGAGTAGCAGAACAAACGTCAAGTCGATTTCGATCATGGAGTATTTTCCTGTGCTCAACCACCTACCAGCAGCGGGTCTTCAGCGAGCACCTTTCTCGAGTTGATCGGCGAATATACGAGCCTGAAGTGCTACTCCTTTAGCCTCCGGTCCACCCAAATCAGCAAGGGTTTGGCTTGCAAAGGTTATGGCCTGGCTTTGCTCTGGGTAGAAATCCAGGTAGGCAGCTTCCGAATGAGGCATTGAACGTTCCTTGTCGTTTTTGTGTGAAACTCCCTGGCTGGCAAGTGGGGAGTCGACTATTCAATGCAGTTATGCCGTGACGTGGTAGTCAGCCCATTCCTCGTATGTCGTAGGAAATTTCTGTCTGTGGCGGTATTGAGCGGTGAAACTGTGGAATCCCGCCCTGTGGCATCGAATGGGTCCGGTGTTGGACTTCCCGGGCAGGAAACCGCAAAATGACTCTTTTTTCTCATCAACCTCTCCGGATCTGCTGACTCTATGCGTATGCGCCTAATGCTGTTGGGTGGTGGCAATGCCCTCGGGCAAGCGCTGATTCGTCTTGGGGCCGAGGAGGACATCGCTTTCCTGGCACCGCGCCCGCCCGAGAACGGCTGGGCGCCCTCAAGCCTCACTCAGTTGCTCGATGACCATCGCCCCGACGCGCTGGTCAACCTGGCCTACTACTTCGACTGGTTCCAGGCCGAGTCGGTCAGCGAGCAGCGCCTGGCCCAACAGGAGCGGGCGGTGGAGCGGTTGGCAGAGCTGTGCCAGCACCATCAGATCACCTTGGTGCAGCCATCCAGCTACCGTGTGTTCGATGGTTCGCGGGCCACGGCCTATAGCGAAAAGGACGAGCCAGTGCCGCTGGGCATGCGTGGCCAGGCTCTATGGCGCATCGAGCAGAGCGTGCGTGCGGCCTGCCCGCAGCATGTGTTGCTGCGCTTTGGCTGGTTGCTGGACGAGAGCATCGATGGCGCATTGGGCCGCTTCCTGACCCGTGCCGAGCAACCACAGGAGCTGCTGCTGGCCGATGATCGACGTGGCAACCCGACGCCGGTCGATGATGCTGCCCGAGTGATCCTGTCGGTACTCAAGCAACTTGATTGCAATGCGCCGCTGTGGGGCACCTACCACTACGCCGGCAATGAGGCGACCACGCCGCTGGCGCTGGGCCAGGCGATCCTCGCCGAGGCCGGCCAATACCGCCAGCTGGCCGTTCAGGCCCCCACGCCGCAGGCCCATGCCGCGCGCCCGGATGCCAGCGAAGAGCCACAGCACGCGGTACTGGCCTGCAAGAAAATCCTTCATACCTTCGGTATCAAGCCGCGTGCCTGGCGCGCTGGCTTGCCACCTCTACTGGACCGGTTCTACCGCCATGGCTGACGCCCCCATCCTGATCACCGGCGGTGCCGGCTTCATTGGCTCCCACCTGTGCGATGCGTTGTTGGACAAAGGCTACGCCGTACGCATTCTCGACGACTTCTCCACCGGCCGGCGAAGCAATCTGCAGGTCGATCACCCACGGCTGGAACTGATCGAAGGTGATGTTGCCGATGCAGGGCTGGTCACTCAAGCGGCGGCTGGCTGCCGTGCTGTGGTGCATCTGGCGGCGGTAGCGTCGGTTCAGGCCTCGGTCGAAGACCCGGTGCGTACCCACCAGAGTAACTTCATCGGTACCCTCAACGTTTGCGAAGCCATGCGCGTGCATGGCGTGCGCCGGGTGCTCTTCGCCTCCAGCGCAGCGGTGTACGGCAACAATGGTGAAGGGGAGTCGATTTCCGAAGACACGCCCAAGGCGCCGTTGACCCCTTATGCCGTGGACAAGCTGGCCAGTGAGCAGTACCTGGACTTCTACCGTCGCCAGCATGGTCTGGAGCCGGTGGTGTTTCGCTTCTTCAACATCTTCGGGCCACGGCAGGACCCTTCCTCACCGTATTCCGGGGTGATCAGCATCTTCTGCGAGCGTGCTGTGCAGGGCTTGCCGATTACAGTGTTCGGTGACGGCGAACAGACCCGGGACTTCCTTTATGTGGGCGACCTGGTGCAGGTGATGGTGCAGGCACTGGAGCAGCCGCAGGTCGAGGAGGGGGCGGTGAACATCGGGCTGAACCAGGCGACCTCACTGAACCAGTTGCTGGCCGCGCTGGAGAAGGTTGTGGGGAGCTTGCCAGCGATCAGCTATGCGGCGGCGCGATCGGGTGATATCCGCCATTCGCGAGCGGATAACCAGCGGTTGTTGGCGCGGTTCAAATTTGCGCAGGTAACGCCGATGGTTGAAGGCCTGACAAAGCTTCTAGGTAAAGGCTGAGCCCCGCGGGGCTGCTCAGCAGCCCTGACATCACCCATGCCGCACCCTTCTGCGCTGGCAATCTTCGGGATGTAAGACCCGCCCATCCTGGCCACGGACCTGCAATATTTCAAGCGCCTGCCCCGTCACGCCGTCCACCAGTTCCGAACGCGCTTCTCCCGCCTCGAACAGAAACCGCTCCCCCCACTGCCTCAAACCAACCACCACTGGAAACACCGACCGCCCTTTATCGGTCAGCACATATTCTTTATAGGCACTGCCATCCGACGCCGGCTGTGTCATCAGCAACCCACTTTCCACCAACAGCTTTAGCCGCGAGGTGAGGATGTTCTTCGCCAGCCCCAGGTTCTTCTGAAATTCACTGAAACGCCGCAGGCCGTCGAAGGCATCGCGCAGGATCATCAGCGCCCAACGGTCACCCAGCACCTCCAGAGCCCGGGCCACGGGGCACTGCGCATTGTTTTCATCGAGCATGGGGCAAGCCTGTCTTGATTATCTGGTTGCAGATTAAAACCACATTTGCTAAATAGCCAGCATGTGGTTTCAAATTGAAACCAGATTCCAGAGGCTTTGCCCGATGACACCTTCGCTGACACGCTGGATAACCCTGTTGCTTGCCACCACCAGCGCAATTGCGGTGGCGACGGTGTACTTCGCTCAACCGCTGCTTGAGTCGATGGCTGCTGAGTTGGGGGTAGCGCTGCAGCAGATTGGCTGGGTAGTCGGCGCGACCCAGGCGGGCTACGCCCTGGGGCTGCTACTGATTGTGCCGCTCGGGGACTTGGTCGACCGTAAACGCTTGTTGCTTGGCCAGTTGCTGTTCGCGGCGCTTGCGCTGGTCGGCGTTGGCATGGCGCCGAACTGGGCAATATTGCTGCTGGCTCTGGCGATCACCGGGTTGATGGCAGTCATGGTGCAGGTGATGGTGGCTCATGCTGCGAGCCTTGCCTCACCTGGCCAGCAAGGGCAGGCGGTAGGCACTGTCACCAGTGGTGTGGTGCTGGGCATTCTGCTGGCACGGCTGGCTTCGGGCGGGCTGGCTGACCTGGCCGGCTGGCGGAGTGTGTACCTGGTCGCCGCAGGGCTCTTGATATTGTTGGCGCTGGTGCTGTGGCGCAGTCTGCCCGGCGGGCAGCCGATGGGGAGCCGGCCGGGTTACCGGGCGCTGATCTTGGCCCAGTTCAGCTTGTATCGGCACGACAGGTTGCTGCGCCAGCGCGGCGTATTCGGTGTGTTGATCTTCGCCGCATTCAGCGTGCTGTGGAGTGCCATGGTCATGCCACTCAGTGCTGCGCCGCTGGCACTGAGCCATACCGAGATCGGCCTGTTTGGCCTGGCAGGTGTGGCGGGCACGCTGGCGGCTTCGCATGCTGGTCGTCTGGCTGACCTTGGGCGCGGTGAGCGTACGACCGGAGTGTCGTTGGCCCTGCTGACGCTGTCGTGGCTGCCAACAGCGTTCGTCGAACATTCATTGCTGGCCTTCGTGCTGGGTGTGCTGATGCTGGACTTTGCCGTGCAGGCAGTGCATGTCACCAACCAGAGCTTGTTGCTGGCCGGGCGTGGTGCGATGGCTAGCCGTTTGATCGGCGCCTACATGTGTTGCTATTCGCTGGGCAGCGGTTTGGGGGCGGTGTTGGCGAGCTGGGTGTTTGCCCACTGGGGCTGGGTTGCGGTGTGTGGGCTTGGCATGGGCATCAGTGCCGTCGCACTGTGCTACTGGCTATGGCTGCAACGCGCGAGGGCGGCCGAGGCCGCCCTGCAATGTTCAGGTCAGAACTTGTAGCCAAGGCCGACCATGTATACCCACGGGTCGACGTCGACGTCGACCTTGGTCTTGCTGTAGCCAAGGGCGGTCGGGCCGTTGACGCTGGCCTTGGTGTCGATGTCGACGTACCAGACCGAGGCGTTTACCAGCAGGTTGTCGGTCAGCATGTAGTCCATGCCCAGTTGGCCGGCGATACCTACCGAATCCTGCAGCTTGAGGTTGCTGAAGCCTTGTTCCTTGCGTGCGCTGCTCAAGTCTTCGTCAAAGAACAGGGTGTAGTTGATACCGACGCCAGCGTACGGCTGGAAGCGCGAATTTGGCTCCATTGGGTAGTACTGCAGCGACAGCGTTGGCGGCAGTTGCTTGATGTCCGCCAGCTTGCCGTCCAGCCCGCCGCCCAGACCTTTTACGCCGACGGTGTGCTTGAACGGGGTAGCTGCCAGCAGCTCCAGGCCGATGTGGTCGGTGAGCATGTAGGCAAAGGTCAGGCCCAACTGGGTATCGCTGTCCAGGGTCGCCTTGGTGCCCGACACCTTGTTGCCGTCGAACTTGAGGTCGCCGCTGCTCTCGTTCGGGGCGGTGGTGATGGCGCCTGCGCGCAGGATCATGTCCCCCGCCTGATAGGCGTGGGCGGCAGGGGCGGCGAGCGCAAGGGCCACAAGCGAGGCACCCAGCAAGGACTTGTTCATGGAAGCTCCCAAAGGACGTTATTAATCGAGTAGTCCAATGGTACGGAGCTGGTCAAACGGAAAGTTTGACCCAGCTCAACGAAGCGTCTTCACGAATTCGAAACAGTTCTCATCTCAGCTCATAAGCGTAGATTTTCTCGGCTTCCATCTGGTAGCCGGCGTCGGCCAGCTCGCTGCTGGAAGCTTTAACCTGCATCTTTCCCTCTATCCAGTAGGGCTGGTAGAGGTCTTCGACGCGCACGCCCATCTCGCTGAAAATATGCACGATCTGGTTCGGCGGCGGCGGCGGCACGTGGATGCACGCGCCATAGTAAGGGACCAGCAGGAATTCGGTGGTGCGGCCTTCTTCGCTGACCTCCAGTGGCACGATGTAACCGGGAAGTTTGACCTGTTGGCCGTCGAGGCTTTTTACCACTGGCGCGTCGGGCGCCTGCTGACGCGCGGGAGGTGCGGATTCGGCAGACAGGGCGTTGCTGAGCTGTGACATGTCGTGCAGCGGCGCCAGTTGTGGCGGGATGACCGGGGCGCCTTCAGGGATCAGTGCGGGCCAGTCCAGCTCCTTGGGTTCGGCGGCCCATAGAGGCATCGCTACCAGCAACAGCAAGGCCAGCAGCATGTGCATTGCCGGCCTCTTCGCGGGCAAGCCCGCTCCCACAGGTACTGCACAAGCTCCGAAGCCTGCGGGGCTCTCTGTGGGAGCGGGCGTGCCCGCGAAGCAGGCGGTGAGGTGTTTGATCATTACGCGCACTCAGAGGTGTATGGACAGGCCGTCGGCCAGCGATTGCCGGTAAGCCCGCCACGCCGGCACGCTGCCCATCAGCAACGCGGCCCCCAGGATGATAGCCAGCAAGGTCCATTCATGGGTACTCGGCAGAGCCAGTGGCAGATACAAGCCATAATTGGCCTGCACATACCCCTGTGCCAGGGCGATACCCGCATATAGCAAGCCAAGCCCGGCCACGATCCCGACCGAGGCCAGTGACAGTGCTTCCAGTACCAGCAACCCCGCAATATGCCAAGGCCGGGCCCCGACCGAACGCAAGATCGCCATTTCCCGGCGGCGTTCGTTGAGGCTGGTGAGAATCGCCGTGAGCATGCCGATCAAACCGGTCAGCACCACGAATAGCGACACCACGAACAAAGCCTGTTCCGCAGTGCCCATCAGGCTCCACAGTTCCTGCAGGGCGACCCCCGGCAGGATCGCCAGCAACGGCTCGCTGCGGTATTCGTTGATTTCCCGCTGCAGACTGAAGGTTGCGATCTTGCTGTTCAGGCCAAGCATGAACGCAGTGATGGCGGCAGGTTGCAGGTCCATCGTACGGGCCTGTTCGGCGCTGATGCGCCCGGCGCCACGGGCGGGTACGCCGTTGTGCCAGTCGATATGGATCGCCTCCATGCCGCCCAGGCTGATATGCAGGGTGCGGTCGACGGGGGTGCCGGTGCGCTTTAGTACGCCGACCACGGTAAACGGCTTGTCGTCGTGCTTGACCAGACTGATTGCGGCCACGCCGTGGGCCAGCACCAGCTTGTCACCCAGCTTGTAGTGCAATGCCTCGGCCACTTCGGCGCCGAGCACTACCTCGAACGGGTCGTTGGCAAACTCACGCCCCTGGCTCAGTTGCAGATGCTGGCGGCGGCCGTACTGATAATGGCTGAAGTAATCCGTGGTGGTGCCCATCACTCTGTAGCCGCGGTGCGAGTCGCCCAGCGAAATCGGGATTGCCCACTTCACCCGTGGGTCCTGTGCATAGTGCTGGAAGCTGTCCCAGCGGATGTTATTGGTCGCGTTGCCAATGCGGAACACCGAATACAGCAGCAGGTTCACCGAGCCGGAGCGTGCACCGACAATCAGGTCGGTGCCGCTGATGGTGCTGGCGAAGCTGGCACGGGCTTCGGTACGGACCCGCTCAACAGCCAGCAGCAGGCACACCGACAGGGCAATGGCAAAGGCGGTCAGAAACGCAGTGAAGCGGCGGTTGGCCAGGCTGGCCAAGGCTAGGCGGAGCAGGTACATCAGGCCTCCCGGGGCTTGGCGGCGCGGTTCAGTTCGGCAAGCGACAGATGGCGGTCGAACAGCGGCGCCAGGCTCTGGTCGTGGCTGACGAACAACAGGCTGGCACCGGCGGCGCGGCACTCATCGAACAGCAGGCGGATGAATGCTTCGCGCGTGTCCGCATCCAGTGCCGAGGTCGGTTCGTCGGCGATCACCAGTTCAGGCTGGCCGATCAGTGCGCGGGCGGCGGCGACCCGCTGTTGCTGGCCGATCGACAGGCTGTCGGCGCGGCGGGCGAGCATGGCAGGGTCGCCCAGGCCCAGGTGGGTCAGCAGCGTGCTGGCCGCCTGGTCAACACTGCCATGGCGCTGCTCGGCGCGTGCCTTGCGGCTGCGCGAGAAGCGGCAGGGCAGTTCGACGTTTTCACGTACCGAGAGGAACGGCAGCAGGTTGAACTGCTGGAAGATATACCCTGTGTGATCGACCCGAAAGCGGTCGCGGGCGCCCTGGCTCAGGCTGCCGAGGTCCTGACCGAGCAACTGGATGCGGCCCTGGACCGGCACGTTCACCCCGCCCAGCAGGCCCAGCAAGGTCGTCTTGCCACTGCCGCTGGGGCCCTTGAGGAACAGTGCTTCACCAGCGTCCAGGCGCAATGCCGGAATATCCAGCAGCGGCGGGTGACCTGGCCAGGCGAACACCAGGTCATGCAGATCGATCAACGGCTGGTTCATTCAGAAGGCGACCGCTGCCTTGGTTGGCGTGGTTTCCACGCCTTTCTGGCCATTGGGGCCGATCAGTTGCACGTTGATTTTCTGGGTGGCGGGGAAGGCCTTGAACAGCGGCGCCAGGTCCAGCTGTGTGAGTTTGTCGGGGTTGGCGCAAGTCAGCTGATAGTGGGCGCCGATGTCGCTGTGCTGATGGTCGTGCTCATGTTCATGTTCATGTTCGTGCTCGTCACCATCGTTGTCGGCCTTCGCTGCGTCACCGAACAGAGGGCTTTCCAGCGCCTGCTGCTCTTCCTTGCAGTCCGCGGCAGCAGAAAGGTCGAACAGCTTCAGGGGTTGTTCAAGCTGCTGGCGCACGGCGGCGACTTTGGCCTTGTCGGCATCGCTGCTGGCGGCATGCTCGAAGCCGACCAGGTTCATTGCCGGGCTGTCCAGCTCCAGTTCCAGGGTATTGCCATCGAGCACTGCGTTGAGCTTGGCTACGCCATGCTCGTGGGCGCCGAGGGAGCCGTGGGCGTGGTCATGATCATGGTCATGTTCATCGTGGGCATGGGCTACGGCCAGTGGCAGCAAAGCGAAGGGCAGGGCGAGCAGCAGGCGACGCATGGACGACTCCGGAGCGGGCTGAAAGATCGAGTTATGTTATAACAACTTCTCGGCGTGCCGCCAGCCTGTGTGGCGCATGTTTCATGTTGCGGTAGCATGGCTGCATTGACTTGGGCTCAAGGAATGCATCATGAGAATTCGTGGACAGATTGGTGACTGGCCGGTGGACCTGACCATCGAGCTTACGCCTGAAGAGTGGGCGCAACTGGGGCGACAGACCGAGGTGCCGGTGGTCGCCCAGGCTGCGGCGACCGCTGCGGTGGCCGGGCCGCGCCAAAATGACGCTCAGTGGGCTGCGGCGCGTGATGTGTTGCGTCTGGCAGGACAGATGAGCGGGCCGGAATTGCTGGACCGCCTGGAAGGGCTGGCAGGGAGTACGGCGGCGGGTAAGCGGCTGCTGGTGCGCTTGCGGCACAGCAGTGAGGTCAAGGTGGAGAGTGGCGTGGATGCGCCCGTTTATCACTGGGTAGGGTGAGCGCTGTCTTGCTTGAAAATTGAAACGCCTGCGCTGTCACCCGTAGGAGCGGGTTTACCCGCGAACACCGGCAGAGCCGGTGCCATCCACTGTGTCGGTTTCTTCGCGGGCATGCTCGCTCCAACAGGTCCAGCGCAGGCTTCAAGGTCACTCAGAACATCGCCGCCGACAGCTTGCGACGATAAACACCAACCAGCGGGTGATCGCCACCCAGCAACTCGAACACCTGCAACAGTGCCTTCTGCGGCAGCCCGTTCTCGTAGCCACGGTTACGCTGGAACAACCTCAGCAGACCTTCCAGCGCCGCCTCGTACTGCTGGCGCGCCAGTTGCTGAATGCTCAGCTGATAAGCCGCCTCGTCGTCTTGCGGGTTCTGCGCCAGACGGCTTTTAAGGTCAGCCACTTCCGGCAGGCTGGCAGCCTGGCGCAGGAAGGTCAGCTGGGCCTTGGCACCGGCCAGTGCAGCTTTGTGTTCGTCAGTCTTGACCGCATCCAGCACCACTTGCGCTTCGCCCAGCTCACCACGCTCGGCCAGGCAGCGGGCATACAGGATCAGCGCCTCGGCATTGCTGTTGTCCTCACCCAGCAGCGCCTGTAGCAGCGTTTCGGTTTCGGCAAAACGGCTTTCGGCAAACAGTGCCTTTGCCTGCTCCAGTGGCGCGGCGGTGGGCGCGGCGGGCATTTGTACATGCGGCTCGAGCATGGCGCGGATCGCCGACTCCGGTTGTGCCCCGGCAAAACCGTCCACCGGCTGGCCGTCCTTGAACAGCACCACTGTCGGCAGGCTACGGATGCCGAACTGGGCAACCACCTGTTGCTCTACGTCGCAGTTGATCTTGGCCAGCAGCAGTTCGCCCTGGTAACCCTCGGCAATCTTTGCCAGCAAAGGCATCAGCGCCTTGCACGGCGCGCACCACTCGGCCCAGAAGTCCACCAGCACCGGCTTGTGGAAGGAGTTCTCGATCACCAGTTGCTGGAAGTTGGTATCGGTGGCGTCGAAAATGTAAGGCGTGTCTTGGGTCATCGCGACTCTCGCAAACTCGTGTATGGCACCACTATAAGGTGTCGCGGCTGGCGTGGTACAGGCTGACCCGGCGGAATTCGTGTGGCTCGGCCAGGTCCGGCAGGGTCAGTGCTTCGAGCACGCCCAATTGCTGGTACAACGGGTGGCGAAAGTCGCGTACCCGCGAGTCGGCCACCAAGGCCTGCCGACCGCGGCTCAGGAAGGCATCCAGCAGCGGCAGGTTGGCGCGGTCGTACAGCACATCGGCAACCAGGATCAGGTCGAAACGGTCTTCCTCGGCAAAAAAATCGCTGCTGTAGCTTAGTGTCACCCCGTTCAGTGCTGCATTCGCACGGCAGGCAGCGAGGGCCAGCGGGTCGAGGTCGCAGGCCACCACTTCTCGTGCACCGGCGCGTGCAGCAGCAATGCCGGCGATACCAGAGCCGGCGCCAAAGTCCAGCACGCGCTTGCCTGCCACCCATTCCGGGCGTTCGGCCAGGTAGCGGGCCATTGCCAGCCCACTGGCCCAGCAGAAGCTCCAATAGGGAGGTTCTTCAAGAATGCGCCGGGTTTCTTCGCTGCTGAAGGCGCGATCCATGTTCTGGTCGTCGATCAGCCATAGCTTCAGGTCACAGTCGGGCAGTTCGCTGACGATCAGGCGTGCTTCGCCGATCAGGCCGCTGAGGGCCTGTTGCAGGGCCAGCGGCATCACTTAAGGCGCCTTCTCGAAACGCAGCGGGCCGGTGGCCTGGGTTTGTGCCTGGGTAATGCGCACCGGGGGCAGGTGCATGATCAGCTGGCCGGAGTTGCTGGCGCGGCCACGCAGTTCGACCCGGGCACCGGGCGGGAAGGCTTCGGGGTTGAAACGCAGGTGGTAGGGCAACGCCTGGCCGGTACCGGTCAGGTTGCTGCTGGCCAGCAGGCGCTGCGGGCGGTCGCGCTCGTCGATCACCAGCAAGGCCAGTTCCACCTCGGCCCCCGCCGGAATTTCCAGCAAGGTGCCGCTCAGTTCGCGCTGGTAGGCCGGCAACGGGCCCGGTACTTCGGCCTTGGCCGAGGGGGCTGGCGCGGGCGCCGGGTTGTCGGTCTTTGGCCTGTCGCTGCCGCAGGCGGCAAGCAAAGCGGCGCAGCACAGCACGACGAGCGCTCGGTAGTGCATGGGGGAGTCCTTCACGGGCATATTTCCCATGGATGTTAACCCCTTTGGCTTGTCTTGCCAGTGCAATGCGCTACCATGGCCCTCCCTTTTTTTGTTGCCTGCCACCATGCACTGTCCCTTTTGCGGTGCCAACGACACCAAGGTCATCGACTCTCGCCTCGTCGCCGAGGGCGAGCAGGTGCGCCGCCGCCGTGAATGCGTGGCCTGCGGCGAGCGCTTCACCACCTTCGAAACCGCCGAGCTGGTGCTGCCCCGGCTGATCAAGCAGGACGGCACGCGCCAGCCCTTCGACGAAGAAAAGCTGCGCGCTGGCATGCAACGGGCCCTGGAAAAGCGTCCGGTCAGCGTCGAGCGCCTGGAAGCTGCGCTGGCGCACATCAAGAGCCGGCTGCGTGCCACGGGCGAGCGCGAAGTCAAATCGCTGGTGGTCGGTGAAATGGTCATGGCCGAGTTGCGCAAACTCGATGAAGTGGCCTATATCCGCTTTGCCTCGGTGTACCGGCGCTTCCAGGACCTCGACGAGTTCCGCGAAGAAATCGACCGCCTGGCCCGTGAGCCAGCTAAAGAGTGAACATGCCCAGCCAAGCCGCCATCCTTGACGCCCACTACATGGCCCGTGCGCTGGAGCTGGCGCGTAAAGGCCTGTACACCACCCACCCGAACCCGCGCGTAGGTTGCGTGATCGTGCGTGATGGCGAAGTGGTTGGCGAAGGCTGGCACGTTCGCGCCGGCGAGCCACATGCCGAAGTGCATGCCCTGCGCCAGGCCGGTGAACTTGCCCGGGGTGCTTGTGCCTATGTCACCTTGGAGCCATGCAGCCACCATGGCCGTACGCCGCCGTGTGCCGAAGCGCTGGTCAAGGCCGGTGTGGCGCGTGTAGTCGCAGCCATGCAGGACCCTAACCCGCAAGTGGCGGGACAGGGCCTGCGGCGCCTGGCCGAAGCCGGAATCGAAGTGGCCAGCGGGGTGCTCGAAGCCGAGGCCCGCGCCCTCAACCCAGGCTTCCTCAAGCGTATGGAGCACGGCCTGCCGTTCGTTCGCGCCAAGCTGGCCATGAGCCTGGACGGCCGCACCGCCATGGCCAGTGGTGAGAGCCAGTGGATCACCGGCCCGGCCGCCCGCTCAGCCGTGCAGCGCTTGCGCGCCCGCTCCAGCGTGGTGTTGACCAGCGCCGCCAGCGTGCTGGCAGACAACGCACGCATGACCGTGCGTGGTGCCGAGCTGGGCCTGGATGCCGAAACTACTGCCCTGGCTCTTAGCCGCACACCCTTGCGGGTGCTGGTCGATGGCCGTCTGCGCCTGCCACTGGCGGCGCCGTTCTTCCAGGCCGGCCCGGCTCTGGTGGTGACTGCTGTCGCAGATGACCCGCGCTATGCCGCTGCCGGCCACGAATTGCTCAGCTTGCCGGGCGACAATGGCCAGGTCGACCTGGGGGCGCTGCTTCACGCCCTGGCCGCCCGCGGCGTCAACGAAATCCTGCTGGAAGCCGGTGCCGGCCTGGTCGGTGCCTTCGCACGGCAAGGCCTGGTCGATGAGTACCAGCTGTTCGTCGCTGGCACCTTCCTCGGCTCTCAGGCCCGGCCGCTGCTGGACTGGCCGATGGACAAGATGAGCGAAGCACCACGGCTGAAAATTACCGAAATGCGCGCAGTGGGCGATGACTGGCGGGTCACGGCCATCCCCCTGCCGGCGCCCGGCGTATAATGCCGGGCTTGCCCCGCGCAAACCGTTTTTGAGGAAGACCCCATGTTCACCGGCATCATCGAATCCATCGGCACCATCCGCAGCCTGACTCCCAAGGGTGGTGACGTGCGCGTCTACGTAGAAACCGGCAAGCTCGACCTGGGGGACGTCAAGCTCGGCGACAGCATCGCCGTCAACGGTGTTTGCCTCACGGCCGTAGAACTGCCGGGCGACGGCTTCTGGGCCGATGTCAGCGTCGAAACCCTCAAGCGCACCGCCTTCATCGACCTCAAGAGCGGCAGCAAGGTCAACCTGGAAAAAGCCCTGACCCCCACTACCCGCCTGGGCGGGCACCTGGTCAGCGGCCACGTCGACGGGGTTGGCGAAATCATTTCGCGCAGCGATAACGCCCGCGCCATCCAGTTCCGCGTGCGTGCACCGAAGGAACTGGCCAAGTACATCGCCCACAAGGGTTCGATCACCGTCGACGGCACCAGCCTGACGGTCAATGAGGTCAATGGCGCCGAATTCGAGCTGACCATTGTCCCGCACACTCTGTCCGAAACCATCATGGCCGATTACCGTGCAGGGCGTCGGGTAAACCTTGAGGTCGACCTGCTGGCCCGTTACCTGGAGCGCTTGCTGCTGGGTGACAAGGCCGCCGAACCGAGCAAGGGCAGTGGCATTACCGAAAGCTTCCTGGCCGCCAATGGCTTCTTGAAATCCTGATTGAGAAGGGGGTGCCGCGTGGCGCTCAACAGCATCGAAGAACTGGTCGAAGACATCCGCCAGGGCAAAATGGTCATCCTGATGGATGACGAAGATCGCGAGAACGAAGGCGACATCATCATGGCGGCCGAATGCTGCCAGCCGGAGCACATCAACTTCATGGCCAAGCACGCCCGTGGCCTGATCTGCATGCCGATGACCCGCGAGCGTTGCGAAACGCTGAAGCTGCCGTTGATGGCGCCGCGCAACGGCTCGGGCTTCGGCACCAAGTTCACCGTGTCGATCGAGGCCGCCGAGGGCGTCACCACCGGTATTTCCGCCGCCGACCGCGCACGCACTGTGCAGGCTGCCGCTGCCAAGGACGCCAAGGCCGAAGACATCGTCAGCCCTGGTCACATCTTCCCGCTGATGGCCCAGCCAGGCGGTACGCTGGCGCGTGCCGGCCACACCGAAGCCGCCTGTGACCTGGCGCGCATGGCCGGTTTCGAGCCAAGCGGCGTGATCTGCGAAGTGATGAACGACGACGGCACCATGTCGCGCCGCGCCGAACTGGAAGTGTTCGCCGCCGAGCACGGCCTGAAGATCGGCACCATTGCCGACCTGATCCACTACCGCATGATCCACGAGCGCACCGTGCAGCGTGTTTCCGAGCAATCGGTGGAGAGCGAGCTGGGTGAGTTCAACCTGGTCACCTACCGTGACGCGGTCGAAGGCGACGTGCACATGGCCTTGACCCTGGGCAAGATCTGCGCGGAAGAACCGACCCTGGTGCGCGTGCACAACATGGACCCGCTGCGCGACCTGCTGCTGGTCAAGCAGCCAGGCCGCTGGAGCCTGCGCGCGGCCATGGCCGCAGTGGCCGAGGCCGGCAGTGGTGTGGTGTTGCTGCTGGGGCACCCGCTGGACGGCGACGTGCTGCTGGCGCACATCCGCGAAAGCGCGGGCGATGCGCCGGCCAAGGCACCGACCACCTACAGCACTGTAGGTGCCGGTTCGCAGATCCTGCGCGACCTCGGTGTGCGCAAGATGCGCCTGATGAGTTCGCCGATGAAGTTCAACGCGATATCCGGATTCGATCTGGAAGTTGTAGAATACGTGCCCTCCGAGTGACTTGAGGCGGCATTGACGCCCTCTGCTCGAGTCCAGACCCCTGTCGAGGCCGCTTGTATGCGGCCTCGCTCTTGAAGATGAGAATATCGGAATGACCCTGAAGACCATCGAAGGTACCTTCATCGCCCCCAAAGGTCGCTATGCTTTGGTGGTTGGCCGCTTCAACAGCTTCGTTGTCGAAAGCCTGGTAAGCGGTGCCGTTGATGCCCTGGTACGCCACGGTGTCAGCGAAAGCGACATCACCATCATCCGTGCCCCGGGTGCATTCGAGATCCCGCTGGTGGCACAGAAGGTCGCCCAGCAAGGCGCCTACGACGCGATCATCGCCCTGGGCGCCGTGATCCGTGGCGGTACCCCGCACTTCGAATACGTGGCGGGCGAGTGCACCAAGGGCCTGGCCCAGGTGTCCATGGAGTTCGGTGTTCCGGTGGCCTTCGGCGTACTGACCGTCGACTCCATCGAGCAAGCCATCGAGCGTTCTGGCACCAAAGCCGGCAACAAAGGTGCTGAAGCTGCCCTGTCCGCACTGGAAATGGTCAGCCTGCTGGCGCAGTTGGAGGCCAAGTGATTAGCGACGAAAGCGATCGTTTCAACCCGCGCGATCCAAAACCTGCGGATGCCGGCAAGCCCTCCAAGAGCGCCAAGCGCCGCGAAGCCCGCAAGCTCGCGACCCAGGCCCTCTACCAGTGGCACATGGCCCAGCATTCGCTGAACGAGATCGAAGCGCAGTTCCGGGTGGATAACGATTTCACCGATGTCGACGGTGCCTATTTCCGCGAGATCCTGCATGGGGTCCCGGCAATCAAGGGCGAAATCGACAAAGCGCTGGTGCCTTGCATGACCATCGCACTGGAAGAGCTCGACCCGGTCGAGCTGGCTGTGCTGCGCCTGTCCACCTGGGAACTGATCAAACGCGTCGACGTGCCTTACCGCGTCGTGATCAACGAAGGTGTGGAACTGGCCAAGGTCTTCGGTGCCACTGACGGCCACAAGTTCGTCAACGGCGTACTGGACAAGCTCGCCCCGGCGCTGCGTGAAGCAGAAGTCAAGGCGAACAAGCGCTGATCCTGGCGCTGCCTGGCCATGGGTGAGTTCGAGCTGATCAACCATTACTTCGCCGCAGCGCCCTGTGCGCAGGGCGGCGAGGGCGTGGCGCTGGGTATCGGCGACGACTGCGCCCTGCTGGACCTTCCCCCCGGTGAGCAACTGGCGGTGTCGACCGACACCCTGGTCGCCGGGGTGCACTTTCCTGCTGTTTGCGATCCGTTGCTGCTTGGCCAGCGTTCGTTGGCTGTGGCGGCCAGTGACCTGGCAGCCATGGGTGCGACTGCAATCGGCTTCACCCTCGCACTGACCCTGCCTGACGTTGGCCCTGACTGGCTGGCGGCCTATGCCGACGGCCTTGGTCGCATGGCCCACCGTTGCCGCATGAGCCTGATCGGTGGTGACACCACGCGCGGCCCGTTGAGCATCACCGTGACCGTGTTCGGCCGCGTGCCGGCTGGCCAGGCCTTGCGCCGCAGCGGTGCAAGGCCGGGTGATCTGTTGTGTGTTGGTGATTCGCTGGGCAAGGCCGCCGGTGCCTTGCCGCTGGTGCTGGGTGAGCGCGAGGCGCCTGCCGCGCAGGCCGAGCCGCTGCTGGCTCATTACTGGTCACCGATGCCGCAGCTCACCCTCGGGGCTCTGCTGCGTGGCAAGGCCACTGCGGCCCTGGACATTTCCGATGGCCTGCTCGCTGACTGCGGGCATATCGCCAAGGCCTCCGGCGTGGCGCTGGAGGTGAACCTGGCGCAGGTGCCAGTGTCTCCTGCCTTAGAGGCATTCCTCGGGCGCGAAGCGGCGTTGCAGGCAGCACTCACCGGTGGCGACGACTATGTACTGGCCTTCACCTTGCCGCCCGAAGCGCTGGCGCCCTTGGCTGGTCTCGGTTGCATCGAGGTACATATCATTGGTCGTGTGCTCGAAGGGCAGGGTGTGACCTTGCGCGACTCACAGGGCCAGGACATAACCCCCGTCCAGCGGGGCTATCAACACTTTAGGGAGAGACCGTGACCGATCACCCCAACCAGGTGCCTGCGGAGTTCGTTCCGCCTTCGGTCTGGCGCAACCCGTGGCACTTCATCGCCTTTGGCTTCGGTTCCGGCACTCTGCCCAAGGCTCCGGGTACCTGGGGCTCGCTGGTCGCCATACCGTTCATCCCCTTGTGGCAGCTGCTGCCCGACTGGGGCTACTGGTTGTTGCTCGGCGTGAGCATGCTGTTTGGCTTCTGGTTGTGCGGCAAAGTTGCCAATGATTTGCGCGTACACGACCATGAAGGCATTGTCTGGGACGAGATTGTCGGCATGTGGATCACCCTCTGGCTGGTGCCGGAGGGCTGGCAGTGGCTGTTGGCAGGGTTCCTGATGTTCCGCTTCTTCGACATCCTCAAACCGTGGCCGATTCGCTGGATCGACCGCCATGTGCACGGGGGCGTCGGCATCATGCTCGACGATATCCTGGCCGGTGTGTTTGCCTGGCTGGGCATGCAGGTTCTGGTGTGGGCGGTTGCCTGAAACAGGGAGTGCGTGAATGGCCTTAAGGACTGTACTGCTGGCAATGCTGCTGAGCGTTGCCCCGTGGGTGACGGCTGCCGAGGGCATGCCGAAACAGATCCATCTGGTTAGCGAGGAGTGGCTCGACTACACCAACGCCGACGGTACCGGGGTGGCCTGGGATGTGCTGCGCAAAGTGTTCGAGCCGGCCGGAGTCAAGGTGGTTACCCAGAGCGCGCCCTACAGCCGGGCGGTTGGCCTGGTCAAACGCGGCGAGGCTGATGCCTGGGTCGGCTCGTACAAGGAAGAGAACGACGACAACCTGTACCCGCGCTGGCACTTCGACATGGACCATATCTATGCCCTGGGGCTGGCCAGCAAACCTGTGCCTACCCTGGATACCATCGGCAAGTACCGGTTGGCCTGGGTGCGTGGTTATGATTACGGCAGCTACTTGCCCAATGTGCGCGAATTCCGCGAAATCCAGCGTCGCGAGGGCATTCTGCCGATGCTCGAGCATGACCGGGTGGACTACTACATCGACGCACTGACCGAGGTCGACTACGTGCTCGGGCAAACCTCTCACCCGGAGCGTTTCCGCCGTACCCATGTGGCCGAGTTGCCGTTGTACCTGGCCTTTGCCCGTAACGACCAGGCCAAGGCTCTGTGCGAGCTGTTCGACAAGCGCATGAAGGAGCTGATACGTAGCGGCGAACTGAAGCCGATTTTCGAGCACTGGAAACAGCCCTATCCGTTCAGCGCGGACAGTCACCCACACTGAAGCCGAATTCACCAAGGTATATCGCGGCCCTCTTGGGCTGCGGGCTTGGGGTTGAGCGATGGCTTTTAATAAGTATCGAACTTTTCGATCTTAAGCCACTGTATACAGCCAGCCCACATTCCCCAACCTGCTGATACAATCGGCCCACGAGAAATTTCCTACTTACTCCAGGAGCACAACGTGCCCGTCGTCTTTGTTGCCGCCTCTAAACTCCCGACGCCCTTCGCGACCTTCACCATGCATGGCTTTCTCGACGAAGCCACAGGCCGTGAGCATGTGGTGCTCAGCCTGGGTGATATCGCGGACGGCCAGCCGGTACTGGGGCGCCTGCATTCCGAGTGCCTGACCGGCGATGCACTGTTCAGCCAGCGTTGCGACTGCGGCTCGCAGTTGGAAGCCGCGCTGCAGGCCATCGCCCGCGAAGGCCGTGGGGTGCTGTTGTACCTGCGTCAGGAAGGCCGTGGCATCGGCCTGCTGAACAAGATCCGCGCCTACGAGCTGCAGGATGGCGGCGCCGACACCGTCGAAGCCAACGAGCGCCTGGGCTTCGCTGCCGACCAGCGTGACTACGCCATATGCCTGCCGATGCTTGAGCACCTGGGCGTCAAGTCGCTGCGCCTGATGACCAACAATCCGCGCAAGGTCAAAGCCCTGACCGACATGAACATCGTGGTTGCCGAGCGTGTGCCGCTGCACACCGGGCATAACCCGCACAACCGCTACTACCTGGCGACCAAGGCCGGCAAGTTGGGCCACATGCTGGGCAACGAACACCAGGGCGAGGTGCCCCAGGCGTGACCCGCGCCGAGGTCAAGCGGCGCCTGGCGCTGGCCTGGTGGCAGTACCTGGCGGTGGGCCTGGTGCCGCTGCCAGTCATGGCTTGGGCCTTTGGGGGCGGTGATGCACTGATCCCGGTGTTGGCCATGCCACTGTTCATCGCCGGTGCGGCCACCATGTTCCTCAGCCTGCCGCGCTTCGGTGCCTACAAGCGCGCACTTATTGCCACCTCAAAGGTGCTCGGTACGGGCGAAGAAGCTACTGCCTGGATCGAACTGGCGCGGGTGCGGCGCATGGCCATGCTATATGCCTGCTTCCCGGCTTGGGTCGCCGCATTGTCGGTGCTGGTCGGCCTGGAGGCAGTGCCGCAGATCCTCCTCGCAGTGTCTACCGTTGTAGTGCTGTACCTCTATCGCATTCCGCGCCAGCTGGGCTGATGCGACTGCTACCTGGCCTGCTGGCGTTGTTCGCCTGCACCGTACTGGCTGCAGAACCGCTACGTGTCGTCAGTCTGGCCCCCTCGATGAGCGAGATCATGCTTGAGCTGCAGGCCGACGACCTGCTGGTGGGCGTGCTCGATGGCGGCGAACGGCCGGCTGCACTGCGCCACTTGCCTTCGGTCGGGCGCCAAGGGCAACTGGACATGGAGCGCCTGCTCAGCCTGCGCCCCGACCTGTTGCTGCTGTGGCCAGGCAGTGTGCCGCCGGCCCAGCGCGACCAACTCAAGCGCCTGGGTATCGCCACCTTCAGCGCCGAACCCCATGACATCAGCCAGCTGATCGAGCAGATCGAGGCCATTGCCGAGCGTGTCGGGCGTGCCGAGCAGGGTCATTCATACGCGCGAGCCCTGCGTGAGCGGCTGCAGCAGATGCGCCAGCAGTATCGGCGTGACGAACCCTTGCAGGTGTTTTATCAAGTCTGGGATCGGCCGTTGTACACGCTCGGTGGCCGCCAGGTGGTGACCGACGCCCTGGCCGTGTGCGGGGCGCGCAATGTGTTCGCCGACCTTGGCCAGCCGGCGCCACAGGTGAATGTGGAGTCCGTGTTGCTGCGTAATCCGCAGGTCATCCTGGCCGCTGATGAGGCGCAACTGGCCAGCTGGAAGGCCTGGCCGCAGATTCGGGCGGTGGCTGATGGGCGCCTGCTGGTGGTGCCGGACAAAGGGCTGGAGCGCCCCAGCGGGCAGATGATCGAAGCCACCGCCCGCTTGTGTGCGTTGCTGGACGCTAAAGCGCCGGTGTCCAGGTGATGCTCAAGAGCACAGTGCGGCCCTCTTCGCGGTAAGGGTGATACGCACCCTCATAGCTGTAAAGGGCGCGGCTGTAGCTGCGGTCCAGCAGGTTATCCAGCTTGGCTTCGAGTTTAAGTTCGTCGCTAGCCGCCCAACTGCTGCGCAAACCCAGCAGACCATAGCCACCGATGCGGTTGCGGTTGGCCTCATCGTCATAACTGTTGCTGACCGCCTGCCAGCTGGCACCCACGCTGAAACGCCCGAACTCTCGGTCCAGGTCCAGGCTCAAGGTGCGGCGGGCGCGGCGGGCGAGGGTGTGGCCAGTGTCGCGGTCGCGTGGGTCGATCAGCGCCAGGCCAAGCTGGCTGTGCCAGGCGCCCCATTGCTGCGCCAGCGCCATTTCCACACCATTGATTCGTGCCGAGGCGACGTTACGGGGTATCGAGTCCTGGCCAAAGATGATCGCGTCGCGCAGGTCGGTGCGGTACAGCGAAGTCTCCAGCCTGCTCTCTGCAGTCAGCTGGCTGCGCCATTGCAGCTCGTAGCTTCTGGAGTGCTCTGGGTCCAGGTTCGGGTTGCTGAACTGTGGGTAATACAGGTCGTTGAACGTTGGCGCGCGGAAGCCTTCGCTGTAGGACAGCAGCACATCGTTGTTCGCGTTCAGCGGTACGGTCAGGCTGCCGCTCCAGGTGGTCTGGCCACCAAACTGTTGGTTGCGGTCATGGCGCACCCCCAGCTCAGTGGAAAACTGATCGCCCCGGTAGCGGTGCTGGGCGAACACGGCGCGGTTCCAGCGGCTGTCCTCAGTGAAGTCGGTACTGCCGTGTACGCGGTCTTCGTACCAGTCGCCACCGATCAGTATGGTGTGCTGTTCGCCGAGGGCCAGGTCGTTCTGCCAGGTAGCCTGATCGCGGTAGGTGTTGAACACGAAGCGCTCAGCGCTGAGCTTGTCGCGTTTGTCGTCCCGGTTCTCGCTATGTGCCAGTTCAAGGCGTGAGTGCCAGGTTTCGGTGACCTGAACGTCAACGTAGCTGCCCAGGCTGCTGACGCTGAAGTCGGTGTAGGGTTGTTGACCGAAGCTCTCGAAGGTCACGGGGTCGAAGCCGCCGAACGGGTTGTCGTACTCGCTGCGACCACGGCTGTCGAGCAGGTTCAAGCCGGCCTCGAAGCGCTCACTGAAGGTGTGGCTCAGGCTCAGGTTCAACGCCTTGTTGCGGTAGGCGTCGTGGTCACCATCGCTGGCGAAGGATGGCCCGGTCGAGTCGATACCGGCAGTTTCATCCAGGCTGGCGCCAAGGTTGAAGCGGGTCGAGTCGTTGCCGCCAGAAAGCCCCAGGCTGCGTTGGAATGTCTGGTTGCTGCCGGCGGCCATGCGCAGGCGTGGCTGCAGGCCGGGGCCATTGCTGCGTCGGGTGAAGATCTGGATCACCCCGCCAATGGCCTCGCTGCCGTATACCGCTGAGCGCGAGCCGCGCAGGACTTCGATGCGCTCGATCTGTTCGATGTCCAGAAACTGCAGGCCGCTGTCGCCCGAGGTGGCATTGGCGATGCGCACGCCATCGACCAGCACCAGGCTTTGCGCGGCCTTGGTGCCCCGGATAAAGATGCCCGGCAGGCTGCCACGGCCACCGGTAGGTGCCACTTGCACGCCCGGCACGCGGGAGAGCAGGTCGGTAACGCTGGTGGGTTGCAGGCGGTCGATGTCGGTGCGGGTGAAGACCGTGTTGGCAGCGCTGGTGGCGGTACGCGATTCGACCTGGCGGCTGGCGCTGATCAGCACGTCGGGGAGTTTGAGAGCGTCGTCGCGCTCAGCGGCCAGAAGGAATGTAGGGGCACAGAGAATCGTGGTACAGGCTAATTTTTTCATGGGCAGTTCCAAAGTATTTCCACAGCACTGTGCTGTCCCCGTAGGTGCGGGTTTACCCGCGAAAGGGCCGGGCCTGCTGGCCAATTTTCACCCGCCGTTCACCGTTGTCGCCGCTACCGTATTCGCGGGTAAACCCGCTCCTACAGTGGGCACACATCGGTGATCGGGCGCAGGCCGCCGTAGGTGCGGGTTTACCCGCGAAAGGGCCGGTCCTGCTGGCCAATTTTCACCAGTCGTTCACCGTCGCCGCCGCTACCGTATTCGCGGGTAAACCCGCTCCTACAGTGGGCACACGTCGGTGATCGGGCGCAGGCCGTCGTAGGAGCGGGTTCACCCGCGAAAGGGCCGGTCCTGCTGGCCAATTTTCACCAGTCGTTCACCGTCGCCGCCGCTACCGTATTCGCGGGTAAACCCGCTCCTACAGTGGGCACACATCGGTAATCGGGCGCAGCCCGTCGTAGGAGCGGGTTCACCCGCGAAAGGGCCGGGCCTGCAGGCCAATTTTCACCAGTCATTCACCGTTGTTGCCGCTACCGTATTCGCGGGTAAACCCGCTCCTACAGTGGGCACACCTAGGTGATCGGGCGCAGCCCGTCGTAGGCGGGTTCACCCGCGAAAGGGCCGGTCCTGCTGGCCAATTTTCACCAGTCGTTCACCTTTGCCGCCGCTATCGTATTCGCGGGTAAACCCGCTCCTACAGTGGGCACACATCGGTGATCGGGCGCAGGCCGTCGTAGGAGCGGGTTTACCCGCGAAAGGGCCCTAGAGCCCGAGCTTGGCCATGCGGGCCTTCACCGAAGCCTCGATCCCGGCCGCATCCAGCCCGCACTCAGCCAGCATTTGTGCAGGCTTGGCATGCTCGACATAGATATCCGGCAGCCCCAGGTGCAGAAGCGGCTTGAGCACTGCCTGGCTGGCAAGGAACTCACCCACCGCAGCGCCTGCGCCACCCATGATGGCGTTTTCTTCGATGGTTACCAGCAGCTCATGGCTGCCTGCCAGCTCAAGCACCAGCGCCTCGTCCAGCGGCTTGACGAAGCGCATGTCGACCACCGTGGCGTTGATCTGTTCGGCCACTTGCATGGCCTCGGCCAGTTGTACGCCGAACACCAGCAGGGCCACTTTTTCGCCCTGGCGGCGGACCACGCCCTTGCCGATCTCCAGTGGTTGCAGGTCACCGCTGATCGGCGCATTCGGGCCGGTACCACGCGGGTACCGTACAGCGGCCGGGCCGTTGTACAGGTGGCCGGTGCTGAGCATCTTGCGCAGTTCGTTCTCGTCGCTGGGGGTCATCACCAGCATGCCCGGGATGCAGCGCAGGTACGACAGGTCGTAGCTGCCGGCGTGGGTCGGGCCATCCTCGCCGACCAGGCCGGCGCGATCGATGGCGAACAGCACGTCGAGGTTCTGCACCGCCACGTCGTGGATCAGCTGGTCGTAGGCACGCTGCAGGAAGGTGGAGTAGATCGCCACCACCGGCTTGCTGCCCTCGCAGGCCATGCCGGCCGCCAAGGTCACGGCATGTTGCTCTGCGATCGCAACGTCGAAGTAGCGCTCAGGGTAGCGCTCGCTGAAGTCGACCAGGTCCGAGCCTTCCTTCATTGCCGGGGTAATGCCCACCAGGCGGTTGTCGGCGGCGGCCATGTCGCACAGCCACTGGCCGAACACCGCGGAGTATTTCGGGCCGCTGGCTTTCTTCGGCGCGGCGGGCTTGTCGGCCGGCTCCAGCTTGGTGATGGCGTGGTAGCCGATCGGGTCAATCTCGGCAGGGGCGAAGCCTTTGCCCTTCTTGGTCACCACATGCAGGAACTGCGGGCCTTTCAGGTCGCGCATGTTGCGCAGGGTGGCGATCATGGTGGGCAGGTCGTGGCCGTCGATCGGGCCGATGTAGTTCCAGCCCAGCTCTTCGAACAGCGTGCCCGGCACCAGCATGCCCTTGGCGTATTCCTCGGTGCGACGGGCAATTTCCCAGGCGCCTGGCAACCGCGACAGCACTTTCTTGCTGCCTTCGCGCATGCTCGCGTAGGTGCGGCTGGAAAGGATCTTGGCCAGGTAGTTGGACAGGCCGCCGACATTGCGCGAAATCGACATGTCGTTGTCGTTGAGGATCACCAGCATGTCGGCATTGACTTCCTGGGCGTGGTTCAACGCCTCGAATGCCATGCCGGCGGTCAGCGCGCCATCACCGATCACCGCAATCGACTTGCGTGCGCTGTTCTGCAGGCGGGCAGCAATGGCCATGCCCAGCGCGGCGCTGATCGAGGTGCTGGAGTGGCCAACGCCAAAGGTGTCGTACTCGCTTTCGCTGCGGCGCGGGAAGGCCGCGATGCCGTCCTTCTGGCGCAGGCTGAGCATGCGGTTACGGCGCCCGGTGAGGATCTTGTGCGGGTAGGCCTGGTGCCCCACGTCCCACACCAACCGGTCGTCCGGGGTGTCGAACACGTAGTGCAGGGCGATGGTCAGCTCGATGACGCCCAGACCGGCACCAAAATGCCCACCGGTCTGCCCAACGGTGTAGAGCAATTCCTGGCGCAGTTCGTCGGCCAGCGTTTCCAGGTCGGCTTCGGCCAACCGGCGCAGGCCGGCAGGCGTGTCAGCGCGGTCGAGCAACGGCGTGACCGGGCGTTCGCGGGGGATCTCTTGAAACGTCGTGGGCATCAGGCGAGTCGTTATAGGTGTGTGAAGACGCGGCAGTTTACCCCATTGTGGGAAAAGTGCCCATTCGACCACAGGTTACGCGGCCCCCTGTAGGAGCGGGTTTACCCGCGAATGCGTCGGCAAATTCAAGATCGCATTCGCGGGTAAACCCGATCCTACAGGGATAGGTGAAGCTGTTTAGTTACGGCGTTCGACAATATAACGCGCCAAGGCCCGCAGCGGCTCGGCCTTTTCGCCGAACCCTTGCAGTGCGGCCAGCGCCTGGTCGCGCAGTTCGATTGCATAGAGTTTGGCGGCTTCCAGCCCCAGCAGGGCCGGGTAGGTCGGTTTGTCACGCGCTATGTCTGCACCTTGGCGTTTGCCCAAGGTAGCAGTGTCGCTTTCCACGTCGAGGATGTCGTCCTGCACCTGGAATGCCAGGCCAATGGCCTGTGCATAAGTCTGCAGGGCATCCAGCTGCGCTGGTTCGGCACGGGCACTGGCCAGGGCGCCGAGGCGTACGCTGGCTTCGATCAGCGCGCCGGTCTTGTGCCGGTGCATGAACTCCAGCGCCTGCTGGTCCAGCTTCTGGCCCACCGAACCGAGATCGATGGCCTGGCCGCCAACCATGCCGGCCGGGCCGGCAGCTTTGGCCAGCACCTGAACCATGGCCAGGCGAATACTGTCGATCTGAGGGCTCAGGCAAGGGTCGAGCAGGGCACTGAAAGCCAGGCTCTGCAAACCGTCGCCAGCAAGGATGGCGCACGCTTCGTCAAACGCCTTGTGGGTGGTCGGCTGGCCGCGACGCAGGTCGTCGTCGTCCATGGCCGGGAGGTCATCATGCACCAGCGAGTAAGCATGGATCAGCTCGACCGCGCAGGCTGCACCGTTGGCCTGTTCGGCCGGGGCGCCCAAGGCTTCGCAGGCCGCGTAGGCCAGCAACGGGCGCACGCGTTTGCCGCCGTTCATCACGCTGTAGCGCATGGCGGCGTAAAGGCGTTCCAGCTCTTTGCTCGGGGCGATGAACAGCGGTTCGAGGGCTGCGTCGACGCGCGCCTGGCAACTGGCCTGGTAGGTGCCAATCATGCTTCCGGCTCCGCGTCGAAGGGTTGGGCAGCCAGTTCGCCGTCGCGCTCCAGCAGAATTTGCACCTTCTGTTCGGCCTGGGCCAGGGCGCCCTGGCAGTCACGGGTCAGGGCGATGCCTTGTTCAAAGGCGGCCAGCGACTCTTCCAGCGACAACTCGCCGTTCTCCAGGCGCTCGACCAGTGCTTGCAGGTCTGCGAGGGATTGCTCGAAATCGAGGGAGGCTTTTTTGCGGGCCATGGCGACTGTCTCGGTGGCATTCAGAACGGCGCGACACTAGCAGAGCGGGGCGGGGGGAGCAAACTTCCGGCAGCTGCATCGGCTGATGCAGACCGATATGGGAGCGGCCCTGTGTCGCGAAAGGGCCGCTCGCACAAGGACCGCAAAGCGTCCCGTTTCGGTGGATCAGGCCGGCTCTGCTTCCCGTTCCAGCATTGCCTCACGGTACCGCGCCAGCTCCTCGATGGTCAGCACCGGCAAATTGTACTGCCGTGCATATACCGCCACCTGCTCACCACGGGCCATGCTGCCATCGGGGTTCATCAGCTCGCACAAGACCGCTGCCGGGCGCAGGCCGGCCAGGCGCGCCAGGTCCACCGAACCTTCGGTATGCCCACGGCGGGTCAGCACCCCGCCATTGCGGGCGCGCAGCGGAAAAACATGCCCCGGGCTGACTATATGGCGCTGTTCGGCGCTGGAGCGCAGTGCTGCGCCAATGGTGGTGATGCGGTCCTGGGCGCTAACCCCGGTGGTGATACCTTCGGCCGCCTCGATCGTGACGGTGAAACCGGTGCCGTGGCGGGCCTGGTTGTTCTGCACCATGGGTGCCAGCTGCAGTTCGTCGACGGTGGCTTCGTCCAGGCACAGGCAGACGATGCCGCTGCAATCGCGAATCATCATGGCCATGGTCTGCAGCGAAATGTTCTCGGCGGCGGCAATGATGTCCGCTTCGTCCTCGCGGTCGTCATCGTCGAGCAACAGTACAGGGCGCCCGGCCTGGAAGGCGGCGATGGCGGCGGAAACATTGGGGAATTGCGCGTGGTGCTGGGTGAACATGAAACGCTCCTCGTGAATGATCGATGAACGTCTCGGGGCGAACAAAATGCGCGCGCAAGGGCGCCCGGATGGCCCCTGCATGACGCCTTCTTTCATCCGGACTATGACCGTCGGCTCTGGAGTTGCACCAGATCTGCTGACCCCCGACATGGTCGGGGCGCTCGCGGGCTCATCTTTCGATTTACCGCCGGTGGGGACTTACACCCCGCCCTGAAGACCGGCCAAGCATACAGCACAGTGCCACCCCAGTGGCAACCCGCGGTGCTACTACCTTCGGCGAGACTTGCAGCAGTAACCATCTACTCCTTTCTCACCTGCCGCAGCGCTTACCTTCGTGACGGTCACATTGGCAAACCAAGGAAACGAACCGTCATGTCCTCTCTCTATCCTTTTACCGATACCGATCTCCATCTCGCATTCAGAAAGGTCGTCGACACTTTGTTCGACAAGAAGCGCGACTACGTCGACGGCGTGCTCAAGCCCAAAATGCTCATCATTGCCGGTACACAAGGCTCGGGTAAGACGTACTTGTTGGAAAAAACGCTGCTGAAGAGCGGGCGCTACGACAATTATGTTCGCCTTTACGAAACCCATTTTCGTGAACTGCACCCTCATTATCGGGCGATGGAAGACAAAGGCGTGCTGCATGTCTATGAGCATACCGAGTCGTTCATCTGGCGCCTGGGGGCAATGATTTGCACGTATGCGATGGAAAACAAATACAACATCATCATGGAGACCGCGCTCGACAGCCCTCATTTCGCTGATTTTCCACCTGAAGCCGCCCGGCAGGGCTATCAGAGCGAGGTCCATCTGATTGCGTGTCAGAAAGAATTCAGCCACTGGTCGACCCTGGACCGTGTGGTCAACAGCGTTGGCAATCAGGAGATCGAGCGTGTGGTCAGCCTGACGCAGATCGAAGAGGCGCAAATCAATGGCAGGGCCATCATCGATGCTTTCGAAAACGCCTGTGTCGAGGTGCCGGGTTCCGAAATCGTGATCTATCGACGTGGCCTGGAGACAGACAGGAATAGCCTGCCGGTCTGTCACAGCACCTGTCCTGAAAAAGGGCTCCTCGTGCCCCAGCAGAACTACCAAGGCAGGGCATTCTTCCGCGGAGCAGACCTGAAGATCAACTTCAAGGTCCAGCGCAGCCCCCAGGCCGATTTCCCCTGTTCCTATATTCAGTATGCGCAGGTGGTGCATGCCGGCCTGCTGGGTTTGAAACACCGTCGGACGATGGCCGAACTCAATTGCAAAACCCTCGGCCAGGCTCAGAAGCTGATGTCGCAGCTGCCTGTGGATGTCTACCGGGAACTGTGCCTGTACGTGCTCAAGTATGCGCAACCTTGAGTCGGACAGGCGCAGGGCTGGTCACTGGCCAGACATGCCTTCGATCACCCTGCGCAGGGAGGCGGCCAGCATGGGCCCATGCCCCAGACCGTCGAAGCGCTCATAGCGCACGTCGAGGCCTTTGATCGCGGCCAGATCTGCCGCCAGGCGGCGCGCAGGCAACTCGTCGTCCTCGTGCGGCGAACCATGCGGGTTGGCGGGCTCCTGCCCGCCGCGCATCAGCAGCAGGCGCGGGCGCGCCCCGCCCAGGCGTGAGGGAAGTCCTTGCGCCTCCCGGACAATCACGCCATCGCGCCACCACAGTGACGGGCTGGCAGCCGCGTAAAGGCAGAATTCGCCGGGGCGCGTAAACAGTGCGTGAAGCACGGCCAGGCCACCATAGGAGTGCCCCCACAGCGTCTGTCGTTGCGGATCGACCGGCGCCACAGCCGACACCATCGTGCGCATGCGCCCGGTCAGAAGCTTCAGGAACGCATCGACCCCGCCGCTGGGCTGGCCGGTCAGCGGATCACGCTGCTGCACCTGCTCCGGCAGCGCCGGGGTGTAGTCCAGCGTGCGGCCGGCCCTGTCGATGCGCAGTTCGGTCCGATAACCCACCGCCACCAGCAGGGGCGCCTGGCCCGCGGCGAGCCTGTCCAGTTGCTGCTGATCCAGCGTCCCCAGCGCAGCATTGCCATCGAGCATCCACAGCACCGGGTACCCCGATGCCGGCGCTGGACGATTCGGCTTGCCAACCCACAGGCGGTAGTGACGCAGGCCATCGGCCGAGTCCAGATCAAACTGGCTGAAGTGATAGGCCAGGTCCTGGCGCCGTAGCACCGACGTGTCCATCTTCTGGTCATGCTCGGGCTGTGCCAGGACAAGAGGGGCCGCCAGGGCAAGTGCCAAGGCCAGCATCAGGTTCTTCTTGCTCATCAGGCGTCTCGTCAGGGCTTTGCATGGAGCGCAAGGCTTGAGCGCCCAGATGATAACCAGTCCCGATCGAGCGTAAAGCGCATTAACTTTCTAAACAGTCTCAGGCCGCAGGCAAGGTCATGTGCAGGCACAGGCCCGGGTGCCCATTGCTGGCCCACAACCGGCCGCCTTGCAGTTCGATGGCGCGACGGGCGATAGCAAGGCCCAGGCCGAAGCCTGCGCCACTGTCGGCCAGGCGTTGGTAGGGCTTGAAGATGCGCTCTAGGTCGGTATCAGGTACGCCTGGCCCCTGGTCGCTCAGGCGCAGGTGCCAGTATGCGCCCTCCCGCCAGCCATCGAGGCTGACCTGGCCTTCGGTCGGCGAGTGGCGAATGGCATTGCGCAACAGGTTTTCCAGGGCCTGGGCCAGGCTGTCCAGATGGGCCTGCACCAGGCAGTCGGTGCCAAGTGAACACGGCAGGCGCGCACGGTCCCAGCCGCTTTCGAAGCAGACGTCCTCGCATAAGGCTTCCCACACGGAAAGCACCAATACCGGCTCGGTCGCCAGGCTGGGCTGTTCGGTGTCCATCCAGGCCAGGTCGAGGGTGTTTTCCAGCAGCTTCTGCATGTCGGCCACCTCACGGTCCAGGCGCTCGCGCAGCTGCGGCGGTGGCAAGTCGCTGTCATGGGCGATGCGCAGCCGCGCCAGAGGTGTGCGCAATTCGTGAGACAGCGTGCGCAACAGCAGGCGCTGTTGCTCAAGGCTCTGGCGCAGGCGCCCGGCCATGTGCTCGAAGGCCTGAGCCAGCTCACCCAGCTCATCACGCCGCTCCTGCAGGGGCAGGGCGGGGCTGTCCAGATCATCGGCCCGCAGGGCGTCGGCGCGGTCGCGCAGGCGGTTCAGCGGCACGACAAGATGCCGGTATAGCGCAAGGCCTAGCAGCAGGGCCAGCAGTGCGGGGGCAACGCCATGCGTGACCACATGGGTCCAGGGTGTCAGGCCTGTGGGTAGCAGCCGTTCGGGCAGTTGCAGCACCAGGCGGCCATGCTCGGGGTGTTGCGGAAATTCGATGCTGACGTAGGGCAGTTCATCCTGCAGGCGCCGGCTCATCGGCCAGTCGAGCTTGCGCATGAATGTCAGGTGGCTGGCTTCCTCGGCGCTCAGCGGCGTGGTGCCAAGGCTCTGAAGGTGTGGACCTATCACGGCCACCCAGGTGTCCTCGGCCCGTGCCACCTGCTTGCGCCAGGCTTCGGTGCCGGCTGCGCCGTCCTGCTCCCACGCCTGTTCGGCCTGTTGAGCATAACGCGCCAGGTAGTCCTGGTCGGCCTGGGACAGAAAATAGGTACTGCGCTCCACCGAAAGGCCCCAGGTCCAGATGAGCCAGATCAGCAACAGGCAGAAGCTGACTTGTAGCAAGGCCAGTTTCCACAGCAACGGGTGGCGACGCATCAGGCCTGATCCGTGTCGACCAGGATGTACCCTTGGCCACGCACGGCCTGGATCTGCAGGTGCTGGGCATTGATGTCGGCCAGTTTGCGGCGCAGGTTGCACACATGCACATCCAGGCCTCGGTCCAGTCGGGTATAGGCCCTGTGCAGCACGGTCTGGTACAGGAAGGGCTTGCTCAACGCTTCGTCGGGGTGGGCCAGCAGCGTGACCAGCAAGCGGAATTCGGAAGCGGTAAGGCCAGCGGCGTTGCCGTTGTGAATAACGTCCTGGCGGTCGTGGTCCAGCATCACCTCCCCCACGTCGGCACGCAGCGGCGTACCACGATCGAATGCCACGCGCCGCAGCAAGGCATCCACCCGTGCGTCCAGCTCCGCCAGGCTGAAGGGCTTGGGCAGGTAGTCGTCTGCACCACGGGTGAAGCCGCTGATGCGGTCCTGCTCGGCCCCTAGTGCCGACATCAGCATGACCGGCACTGCCTGCTGGCGGCGCAGGGCGTCGAGCAGGCTGAGGCCGTCGATGCCTGGCAGCATGATGTCCAGCAGCACCAGTTCGAACTGCGATTGCTGTATGGCATTCAGGGCCTGGGTGCCGCTGGCGCAGGCGTGCACCAGGAAACCGCGATTGCGGAAATGGCGGTCCAGGTCCTGAAGCAGGCGTGGGTCGTCTTCGGCAAGGAGAAGTGAGGTGGGCACGGCGAGCCTTGATGAGAACTTTTATCAGTTGCGAATCATCCCACTGGCTGCAGGGAAAGGGCAACGCCTTGATGTGTTAAGAAGGTTAATCCTGCTGCACCCTGGTTTTCGCTCCGGTATCGTTCGCAAAAAGCAACTTGTTTCGTTTGCGATTCAATATCATTTGGGCGAAGGGTGTGTCATGACCGGTTTCAAAAGTGTGGGCAGCTTGCAGCGGGTTCGGGGATGGCTGGCGCTGGGGTTGCTGGCACCGTTTTCTTTATCGGCGGTGGCCGAAACGGTAGCGGCCCAGACGGCGGCTGAAGGCAACTCGCTTGATCTGCCTGCATTGACCATCGAAGGCAACCGCCTGTACGACATGCTGCCTTCGGAGGAAACCGGCGGTTACAGCGTCGATGCCGCTACCGTGGGCACCAAGACGCCGGCAGCGCTCAAGGACATCCCGCAGTCGATCACCGTCTACACCCAGGACTACGTCAAGGATCGCCAGTTCGTACATCTGGATGACCTGGCCAAGTACACCGCCGGCCTGCGCACCCTGACCAACGACAGCGGCCGTTCGTCGATCTACGCCCGTGGCTACGAGTACAGCGAATTCAACATCGATGGCCTGCCGGCCCCCATGGCCAGCATCTTTGGCACCGTACCGTCGCTGGCCGCGTTCGACCGTGTCGAAATCATGCGCGGCCCGGCCGGGTTGTTCAGCAGCACCAGCGAACTGGGCGGTATCGTCAACATGGTACGCAAGCGCCCGACCGCCGAGTTTCAGGGCCACATCGAAGGCAGCTACGGCACCTGGGACACCAACCATGAAGAAATCGACCTGAGCGGCCCGCTGGACGCCGCCGGTCGCGTGCGCGGGCGCTTCATTGCATCCCGTGACGACACCAATGGCGAAGTGGACTACAACGCCAACACCAGCAACAGCTATTACGGTGCGCTGGATATCGACCTGGACGACGCCACTACGCTGTCGTTCGGCCTGATGCACGAAGTGAAGAACATCACCCCGCACAACGGCTACCCGGCCACGTTGTCCGGCGAGGTGCCCGACTTCAGCCATTCGCGTTTCCTGGGCGCCGACTGGAACTACTTCGACGGCAAGACCACCGACCTGGTCGCCGAGCTGACCCACCGCTTCGACAATGGTGGTTACGGCCGTGTCGCGGCCCGTGGCTCGCACCGCGACACCAACTACCTGTACGCCTTCACTGCAACCAATGCCACCACAGGCGCCAACTCCGAGCGCGCCAGCGCCCGTGATTTCACTCAAGACACCTACTCGCTGGACGCCAGTTACAGCCAGCCGTTCGAAACCTTCGGCCAGGTCAGCGAGTTCGTGGTGGGCAGCGACTACAAGAACTACGACACCGAGTATCTCAACGGCACCACCAACCTGGGCGCCATCAACGTCAATACCTACTCGCCTAAACAGTTCGCCAAACCGTCGCCCAACTACAGTACCGAGACCGGCATGCAGGAAGAGGAATACGGCCTTTATTCCAAGGTCACCTTCCGTCCGATCGAGCGCCTTGCGCTGATTGCCGGTGGCCGTTTCAGTTGGTACCGCGGTGATTTCTACACCACCACCCTGACCAGCGGTGCATCGACCAATGACAGCAAGCGTGTGGACGGCCACTTCACCCCGTACGGGGGCCTGGTCTATGACTTGACCGAGAACCACGCGCTATACGCTAGCTACTCCCAGGTTTTCAAGCCTCAATCCGACACCGACAGCAATGGCCGGGTGTTGAAACCGCGTGAAGGCGAGCAGTACGAGTTCGGCCTCAAGAGCAGCTACTTTGGCGGCGATTTGAATACGCGCTTCTCGGTGTTCCGCCTGACCGACAAGAACCGCGCTACCACCGTGTACGATGCCGATGGTGTGGCCACTACCGATTCCGTTGCATCCGGCAAGACCCGCGTGAAGGGCGCGGAAGTGGAAGTGAGCGGCAAGCTGACGCCGAATTGGGAACTGCTGGCCGGTTACACCTGGATGGAGACCGAAACCGTCAAGGGTGACGCCGAAACCACGTTCTTCATCATGCCGCGCAACCAGGCTTCGCTTTGGAGCAAGTACACCATCAGCCAAGGGCCGCTGACCGGCCTGGCGATTGGTGGCGGAATTTCCGCGATGAGCAACTTCTACTCCGAAAACGGCGGCGTGCGTATCGACGCGCCGGGCTACGCGACGGTGGACGCGATGCTGTCGTACCCGGTGACTTCGAAGCTGACCGCCACCTTCAACGTCAATAACCTGTTCGACCGGGACTACCTGTCGCGGGTGGGCTCGACCTCTACGTTCAACTTCTACGGGCCGTCGCGCAGCATGATGGTTGGGGCGCGGTATGACTTCTGACGGGGTCTGTTGCCGCTAGGTACACAAGGCCGTGCCTTCAAAGGGCGCGGCCTTGATGCTGAATCATGAGAAATCTAGAAGAGTATCTGCACCATCGGGTATCAGTGCAACAAAGTTGTGAGAGTAAGTGTTAATCAGGCGCTTGGTTTTAATTCAAGAAGTCTCCGAGTGCCATTGATGCTTTATTTCCTGCCATTGGGTGTCTGACAACCACTTGTCTGCTACCGGAAAGAAAATATTCTCCTCGGCATCCATATGGTCATAATATTTCTTGATGAAGTCTTCGATCGTGTCGGCAATTACTCTGGCCTCTTGCTTTGACTGCTCCAACATCTTGAGCTGTCCGGCAATTCGCGTGAAGGCTTTATGATCTTGCTCGATGGCCATGACCCGTTGGTGAATCGGTGCGTCGGTTGTCAGCAAGGCCAGCCGAATAAGCTCTTCATTTTCATGGTGGTGCCGCTCTGCATCACCATGCAAGGCTTCCAGTTGCTTAAACAACAGCTTGCAGTCATCGGCACCCGCAGAGCCGTGCCTTATCCTCTCCAGTAATTCTTTGATCTGAGTAATTTTGGTAGCCACCTCATGATGATAGGCGTGCAGCTCTTTCAATAAGGCATTCATGCTAAGTCCTCATCACTACATCAAACCGTTACAGATTAAATATAAGTAATAAGCAATCTCCAAGGATGGCCGCACGTGTCAGCGCACATCTAATCGTTTTATTATAGTCTGGCGCGAAACGCTCATCTTCAGAAAAAACCCTCCATTGGAAGATTTCGAAATATCAACTTGATATCTATATGCGCGACGAGAAGAAGCCGACACCCCAGAATCGCTTGCGGGCTGAACGTGAACAGCGGGGGGCTGAGCACAACGGGAGGTGTCAACCTTATGCAGGACGGGGCATTGCCAAATTAAAAAGCCGGCTTGTGGCCGGCTTCTCGGGGACGCTTCCGACTAATTTATGGTAAGCCGCAATCGCCTTAACTGTGTGGCCATCAAGGGCCTGAAAGAGATGGCAGATGCCCGTGTGGGATATCGCCGAGCCCTCTGGAACGCGGCTCGCGCCGGTCGGGGCTTAATGTGCCGCGTAGCATACAAGGGCGGGCGCAGGATGCCCAGCAAAAAATTGCCCAGAGTGCTTCAACTGGGCCGCTGCTGGCGGAAATGTGACCAGTGGAACACCCAGCCAAGAATTTCCAGGCCCTGCGCCTGACGCTGAGCAGCGGTGTAGCGTTCGACCGTGTAGTTGCGCCGGTCATGGCTGTGCAGGTACAGGGTGTCGTGCGGGCCAAGACTGAGGTTGTTTACCCTGAGCATGCCGTTTTGCAGCAGGGCATAGGTTTCGCCCTCGACCACCTGGGTCATGCCCAGGTCGATGGCCAAGGTAGCTTGCAGCGGAATCAGCGGGAGCATGTTGCTGGCCGGCATTGCCAGGCAGATTGCGTTGCCGGCTTGCACACCCAAGCTCTTCAGGGCTTTTGCCGGCAAGCGCAGGTGCTTGCTGCCCACCGGCGACAGCAAGCCGTTGCGCACTTCGTAGTAGGGCACCTTCAATACCCGGCCACGATGTTCCGACAGCGGGGTAAGCGGGTTGGCGGGCGCTGGCCGTGGACGGCCGTTGCGCAGGAGTGGATTGGGGTGTTTGGGGCCTTCACCGGTGCGCAGCCAACGCCGGTGCACACAGAACAGATCGGCCAGTTCGTCCAGTCGGGCCAAAGGCACACCGCGTTTGAACCAATTGTTGACGTGCTGTGCTGTGACGCTGCGCTGGGCGGCGAAATCGGAAGGGGTCAGGCCACATTCGTGGAGCAGGGCTCTGAGGCGGTCGCCGGAAGTGTTCATGGCGGCGAGTGTAGCGGCGGGTTGCCAGTAAGGAAATGAACCGGGTGTTGACGGGATTTGTACGAAAAGAGGCTGTTTGTAGGATGCTGGTGTAGGACTGTGTAGGATTTGTTCCCAGCAGTGAGCGCGTTCCATTCAGGCATGAAAAACCCCGCCAAAGCGGGGTTTCCCTGCAGTCGAAATCAGCCCTTGTAGGCAGCGACCGATTTAGTGATCGCGGCACGGGCGGCGTCGGCGCCTTCCCAGCCTTCGATCTTGACCCACTTGCCCTTCTCGAGATCTTTGTAGTTGGCAAAGAAGTGCTCGATCTGCTGGATCAGCAGGGCTGGCAGGTCGGTGTATTCCTTGACGTCAACGTACAGCTGCGACAGCTTGTCGTGAGGAACAGCGATGACCTTGGCGTCGCCGCCACCGTCGTCGGTCATGTTCAGCACGCCAACCGGACGGGCGCGGATAACCGAGCCTGGGGCCACTGGGTAAGGGGTAACCACCAGCACGTCCAGCGGGTCACCGTCGTCAGCCAGGGTGTTCGGGATGAAGCCATAGTTGGCTGGGTAGAACATTGGGGTAGCCATGAAACGGTCGACGAACAGCGTGTCGCTGTCCTTGTCGATTTCGTATTTGATCGGCGCGTGGTTGGCCGGGATCTCGATGGCGACGTAGATGTCGTTCGGCAGGTCTTTGCCCGCCGGAATCTTGCTGTAGCTCATTGGGCAGTGCCCCCGTGTTTGACCAAAAAGTGGCGGCGATTATAGGCACATTCTGCCGGGGCACGCCACGCTTGGCCTGATGTGCGGGCCCGTCAGGCGTGGCTTTCGCGGTACTCGGGGTGTTCCGCCTGCAGCCGGCACAGGCGCGCCAGCGGGTCTTGCCGGTAGAACAGCGACAACTGGTGGTAGACCTGTGGATAAGCCTGATGAAGCAGGTCAGGGGCACTAAAGAAGTACTCGCTGGTAACGGCAAAGAACTCTGCCGGGTTTTCCGCAGCATAGGGGTCGATCGCGGTTTCGGCGTCGGGGTTGGCGTCCAGTTGCTGGTTGAGGTCGTCGTAAGCCTGCTGCATGGCGCTTGCCCACTCATCAACGGGCATGCCGCTGTGCAACGGTGGCAGGCCGTTGGCATCGCCATTGAGCATGTCGAGCTTGTGCGCCAGCTCATGGATGACCAGGTTGTAAGCCTCCCAGCCACCACTGGCCTGCACGCCGTTCCAGGCCAGGATGATCGGCCCCTGTTGCCAGGCTTCGCCGCTGTGTTCGCCGTCCCACACATGCTCCACGCCACTGGCATCGCGGTGGCGCTGGGGGCTCTTGAAGTCGTCGGGGTACAGGATGATTTCGTGGAAGCCTTGGTACCAGTTCAGCTCACCCAGGTGAAGCAGCGGTAACTGTGCCTGGGCAGCCAGCAACAGGCGCTGTTCGTCGTCCAGCTCGACACCGGGCAGGCAGGTGAGGTGCTTGTCGAGCAGGAACAGGATGCAGGCTTCGCGCAGCCAGCGGTCTTCAGCGTCGCTGATGCCGTCCAGCATCGGCAGCCGCTCGCGTACGGCCTGCCATTGCTGTGGCGTGATCGGGTAACGCGCCAGAGTACGCTTGCGCCGCCAGGCGCTGAATGACCACATGCCGTTTGTTCTTTACCTGTTCAGTGAGCCTTGGCCGTACGGCCCAGGCGCCCACGCAGCAAGCCGAGAATCATCGGCACCAGCGACAGGATGATGATGCCCACCACCATCAGCGACAGGTGCTGCTTGATGAACGGCACGTTGCCGAAGAAGTAGCCCAAGGTGACCAGGCCGCCGACCCAAAGCAGCGAACCGGCAACGCTGAAGCCGAGGAAGCGTGGGTAGTGCATGTGGGCGATGCCCGCGACGAACGGTGCGAAGGTGCGCAAGATGGGCAGGAAGCGCGCCATGGTCACGGTCTTGCCGCCATGGCGTTCATAGAAATCGTGGGTACGCTGCAGGTAGTCGCGGCGGAAGATCTTGGAGTTGGGGTTGTTGAACAAACGCTCGCCGGCTGTTCGGCCGATCACGTAATTGGTGCTGTCGCCCAGGATTGCAGCGGCCATCAGCAGGCCGGCCAGCAGCACCGGGTCCATGCCGCCACCCGCCGCCACGGCGCCGGCGATGAACAGCAGCGAGTCGCCTGGCAGGAATGGCATCACTACCAGGCCGGTTTCGCAGAAGATCACGGTGAACAGGATGGCGTAGATCCAGGGACCGTAATTGGTGACCAGCAGATCGAGGTAGGCATCGAGATGCAGGATAAGGTCCAGCGGGTTGAAATCCATGTACAGCACCTGTGTTCTTGGGCGTAGGCTTGGTTACCGGGGGGAGGGTAAATTTTCACACATGACAGGTGAGCCATTATACGGCTAAGTCAGGAACATGCCCGGAGAGTTTGTAGCGGGGGGTTACGGTAGAGGGGTATTCCTTTGCCAACTGCTTCGCGGGCACGCCCGCTCCCACAAGGATCACTACCTTGCTCGTGGAAGCGGGCGGTGCCGGTCAATCCTGGCTGATTGGCAGGATGTAGCTCTTGAACTCGGTATCCTCACGAAACCCGATGGATTCGTAAGTCTTGTGCGCCACTTCATTGTTCGCGCTGGTCGACACGCGCATGCGCACAGCATTGGTCTCTTTGGCCATTTTCTTCGCCTCGCGAATCAAATGGTCGGCGACCAGCATGCGCCGGGAGTCCTCGGCTACATAGATATCGTTGAGAATCCATACCCGCTTCAACGACAGCGACGAGTAGCTCGGGTACAGCTGGCAAAAGCCCAGCAGTTTGCTGTCGTCATCATCCGGAAGTGCCAGGTAAATCACCGATTCGTCCCGCTTCAGGCGCTTTTCCAGAAAGCTGCGCGAGCTGTCGGGGTAGGGCAGTTGCCCGTAGAACTCACGGTATTTGACGAACAACGGGGTGAGCAGGTCGAGGTGTTCCAGGGTTGCTTTGATGATGCGCATGTGCGGCCCTCAGAGTCCATTTGGGAAACAGCGGAATGCCAGCAGCGTTCAAGGGCATGCTGCCCAATGCACGGCACGAGTGCAATCCGCCTTCCGTGACAGATTTTTTACCCTTTGCCGAGCAGGAAGTTACCTTTCTGGTTGGCGCTGTCTTCATTCTCCAGGCTATGGACCTCGGCTTCGTCCTTTAGATTCACCCCGGAAAGCTGGCGCCGGCAGGCTTCGCGCATCAAGTACAACAGGCGGTGCGCCGCCATGCCATAGCTCAGCCCCTCCAGGCGGATATTGGAAATGCAGTTGCGGTAGGCATCGGTCAGGCCGACCTTGGGTGCGTAAGTGAAATACAGGCCAAGGCTGTCGGGCGAGCTCAGCCCCGGGCGCTCGCCGATCAGCATCACCGTCATCCGGGCGCCCAGCAGCTCGCCGACCTCGTCGGCCACTGCCACGCGGCCCTGCTGCACCAGCACCACCGGGGCGCAGGTCCAGCCGTCGGCGGCAGCCTGTTCGTCGAAGCGGGTCAGGAACGACAGTGTGTGGCGATGCACGGCCAGTGCCGAGAGGCCGTCAGCCACCACGATGGCCAGGTCGACGCCACCGGGGTTGGCCTGGGCATGCTGGCGAAGGGTCGCAATCGAGTCTTCGTTCAGCCGCCGGCCAAGGTCCGGGCGCTGCAGGTACTGGTGGCGGTCGCTGGCAGCGCTGTGCAACACCAGGCTTTCGCGCCCGCGGTCACTCAGCTGGCTGGCCAGGCCGGCGTGGTCGAAAGCCAGGTGCACGGCATCTCGTGCCTGGGCATGGGCGAACTGGAAGTCCAGCTGCGCCCCGGTCGGCAGGCTGGTGCCGGTACGGCCCAGGGCGATGCGCGCCGGGGTCAGGTTGCGCAGGGCCAGCCAAGGGTTGTCGGGGGTAGGCGTGCGATGGTCCATGGTCATCCCTATGCAAGCTGTGCCAAGGCCTGGCGGAAGGCCGGCGGCAGGTTGTCACCGAAGCGCACCCGGCCATCGGCCTGGGTGAAGATACCGGTGCGGGCCAGCCATGCCTCGAATTCCGGCCCGGGCTTCAGGCCCAGGGTCTGGCGCGCGTACAACGCGTCATGGAACGAGGTGGTCTGGTAGTTGAGCATGATGTCGTCGGAGCCGGGGATGCCCATGATGAAGTTGATGCCGGCCACCCCCAGCAGCGTCAGCAAGGTGTCCATGTCGTCCTGATCGGCTTCGGCATGGTTGGTGTAGCAGATATCGCAACCCATCGGCACGCCCAGCAGTTTGCCGCAGAAATGGTCTTCGAGGCCGGCGCGGATGATCTGCTTGCCGTTGTACAGGTATTCCGGGCCAATGAAACCGACCACGGTGTTGACCAGGAACGGCTTGAAGTGACGAGCCACGGCATAGGCGCGGGTTTCGCAGGTCTGCTGGTCGACGCCGTGGTGGGCGTTGGCCGAGAGCGCGCTGCCCTGGCCGGTTTCGAAATACATCAGGTTCTGCCCGAGGGTGCCACGTTTCAGCGACAGCCCTGCTTCGTAGCCTTCCTGCAACACGTTCAGGTTGATGCCGAAGCCGGCGTTGGCCGCCTCGGTTCCGGCGATGGACTGGAACACCAGGTCCAGTGGCACGCCGCGGTTGATCGCTTCGATCGAGGTGGTGACGTGGGTCAGCACGCAGGACTGGGTGGGGATGTCGTAGCGCTGGATGATGGCGTCGAGCATTTCCAGCAGGGCGCAGATCGAAGCGATGCTGTCGGTGGCCGGGTTGATGCCGATCATGGCGTCGCCGTTGCCGTACAGCAAGCCGTCGAGGATGCTGGCGGCAATACCGGCCGGTTCGTCTGTCGGATGGTTGGGTTGCAGCCGGGTCGACAGGCGCCCGCGCAGGCCCATGGTGCCGCGGAACCGGGTGACCACACGGATTTTCTGCGCCACCAGCACCAGGTCCTGCACGCGCATGATCTTCGACACGGCAGCGGCCATTTCCGGGGTCAACCCGGGCGCCAGGGCGCGCAGGCTGTCTTCGTTGGCTTCTTCGCTCAGCAGCCAGTCACGCAGGCCACCCACGGTCAGGTGGCTGACCGGGGCGAAGGCCTGGGCATCGTGGGTGTCGATGATCAGGCGGGTAACTTCATCTGCTTCGTAAGGGATCAGTGCTTCGTTGAGAAAGTGCGTCAGCGGAATATTGGCCAACGCCATCTGCGCGGCGACACGCTCGCCGTCGTTGCTGGCCGCGACGCCTGCCAGGCAGTCCCCAGAGCGTGCCGGGCTGGCTTTGGCCATCACTTCCTTGAGGCTGTCGAAGCGGTAGACCAGATGGCCGACCGTGTGTACGAAACTTGCCATACAGAATCTCCAGAGCCGCGGGTTGCCCCGCGGCGGGTGGCGGCGATCAGTGCAGGGCCTCTTCGGCCTTCTGGATCGCGGCGAATTCCTCTTCCGGTGTGCCCGCGACCAGGTGGTGGCGGCTGTAGAAAGCAAAGTAGGCAATTAATACCGCATAGATCACTGCAGCGCCAATGACTACCCGCGGGTCAACCAGGAATCCGGCGACCACGGCGATGCACGCCAGCACCAGCGCCAGGCCGGATGTGAAGATGCCACCCGGGGTGCGGTAGGGGCGCTCCATCTTTGGCCGGCGGATGCGCAGGGTGATGTGCGCAGCCATCATCAGCACGTAAGACAGGGTAGCGCCAAACACTGCCACCAGGATCAGCAAGTCACCCTGGCCCGTCAGCGACAGGGCAAACCCGATGATGCCGGGGATGACCAATGCCAGTACCGGGGCCTTGCTCTTGTTGGTTTCCGACAGTTTGCGCGGCAGGTAACCGGCGCGGGACAGGGCGAAGATCTGCCGGGAATAGGCATAGATGATCGAGAAGAAGCTGGCGATCAGCCCGGCCAGACCGACCAGGTTGACGAAGCCGCCCATCCAGGTGGAGCCGCCGTAGGCCTTCGACAGGGCTTCGACCAGCGGGTTACCGGAGGCCTTCAGCGCCTCGGAGCCTGCGCCGCCCGGGCCGACCACCAGAATCAGCAAGGCGAAGGCCAGCAGTACCAGCATGGCGCCGATCAGGCCGCGTGGCAGGTCACGCTTGGGGTTCTTGGTTTCTTCTGCGGCCAGCGGCACGCCTTCGACGGCAAGGAAGAACCAGATGGCGTAGGGGATGGCTGCCCACACGCCGACATAGCCGAACGGCAGGAAGCTGCTGGCGCCGACGGCGTCCGTTTTGGCGATGTCGAACAGGTTGGCTGCATCAAAATGGGGCACCATGCCTATCAGGAATACGGCCAGGGCAATGGCGGCGATGGCGGTGATGATGAACATCAGCTTCAGTGCCTCACCCACGCCGAAAATGTGGATGCTGATGAACACGATGTAGAACGCCAGGTAGATCATCCAGCCGCCGATACCGAACAGCGATTGGCAGTAGGCGCCGATGAACACCGCGATGGCGGCAGGGGCGATGGCGTATTCGATCAGGATCGCCGTGCCGGTCAAAAAGCCGCCCCATGGGCCGAAGGCACTGCGGGCAAAGCCATAGCCACCGCCAGCGGTGGGGATCATCGACGACAGCTCGGCCAGCGAGAAGCACATGCACAGGTACATCGTTGCCATCAGCAAGGTGGCCAGGAACATGCCGCCCCAGCCGCCCTGCGCCAGGCCGAAGTTCCAGCCGGCGTAATCGCCGGAAATGACGTACGCCACGCCCAGGCCGACCAGCAGTACCCAGCCGGCGGCGCCTTTTTTCAGTTCACGTTGCTGGAAATAGTCAGAGCCGACTTTCTCGAAGTCGACGGAAGAGCCTGCCGGCGATCCGGCGGAATGTTCGCTTGGCATAGATTCACCTGTTGTTTTTCTTGGTGGCCGGAAGGGTTCCGGGCCGATGGTGATGGGTACTGCAGGAAGCGAGCCAGAGCGGTTGGTGCACGGTTACCGCCCTGGGTTTTGTGTAAAGCAAGTCCGGCCTCTTCGCGGGCTTGCCCGCTCCCACAGGTACCGCACCGGCTCTGGAACCAACGGTGAACCTGTAGGAGCGGGTTTACCCGCGAAGAGGGCGACGCGGTCTAGAAGAAGCCCAACGGATTGATGTCGTAGCTCACCAGCAGGTTCTTGGTCTGCTGATAGTGATCCAGCATCATCTTGTGCGTTTCACGCCCAACCCCCGACTTCTTGTACCCGCCGAACGCGGCATGCGCCGGGTACAGGTGGTAGCAGTTGGTCCACACACGGCCAGCCTTGATGCCGCGGCCCATGCGGTAGGCACGGTTGATGTCGCGGGTCCACACGCCGGCACCCAGGCCGAACTCGGTGTCGTTGGCAATTGCCAGCGCTTCGGCTTCGTCCTTGAAGGTGGTGACGCTGACCACCGGGCCGAAGATTTCTTCCTGGAACACGCGCATCTTGTTGTTGCCCTTGAGCAGGGTCGGCTGGATGTAGTAACCGGTAGCCAGCGAACCTTCCAGCTTCTCGACCTTGCCGCCGGTGAGCAGCTCGGCGCCTTCTTCCTGGGCAATCTGCAGGTACGAGAGGATTTTTTCGAACTGCTGCTGCGAGGCCTGCGCGCCGACCATGGTGTCGGTGTCCAGCGGGTCGCCGCGCTTGATCTGCAGCACCTTCTTCATCACCACTTCCATGAACTGCGGGTAGATCGACTCTTGCACCAGGGCACGCGACGGGCAGGTGCACACTTCACCCTGGTTGAAGAACGCCAGCACCATGCCTTCTGCCGCCTTCTCGATGAAGCTTGGCTCGGCCTGCATGATGTCTTCGAAGTATACGTTCGGCGACTTGCCACCCAGTTCGACGGTGGACGGGATGATGTTCTCGGCGGCGCATTTCATGATGTGCGAGCCCACCGGGGTAGAGCCGGTGAAGGCGATCTTGGCGATGCGTTTGCTGGTGGCCAGGGCTTCACCGGCTTCGCGGCCATAGCCTTGCACTACGTTGAGCACGCCAGGTGGCAACAGGTCGCCAATGACTTCGAGCAGTACGGTGATACCCAGCGGCGTCTGTTCGGCAGGCTTGAGCACCACGCAGTTACCAGCGGCCAGTGCCGGGGCAAGCTTCCAGGCAGCCATCAGGATCGGGAAGTTCCAGGGGATGATCTGCCCGACCACGCCCAGTGGCTCGTGGATGTGGTAGGCCACGGTGCCTTCATTGATTTCGGCAGCGCCGCCTTCCTGGGCGCGGATGCAGCCAGCGAAATAGCGGAAGTGGTCGACCGCCAGCGGAATGTCGGCGTTGAGGGTTTCGCGGATCGGCTTGCCGTTGTCCCAGGTTTCGGTAATGGCCAGCAGTTCGAGGTTCTGCTCGATGCGGTCGGCGATCTTCAGCAGCACGTTGGAGCGATCCTGCACTGAAGTGCGGCCCCAGGCGTCGGCCGCAGCATGGGCGGCATCCAGGGCTTTGTCGATGTCTTCGGCAGTAGAGCGGGGGAATTCAGCGATCAGCTTGCCATTCACCGGGGAGGTATTTTCGAAGTACTGCCCCTTTACCGGAGTAACGAACTCACCACCGATGTAGTTGCCGTAGCGGCTCTTGAAGGAAACCTTCGCGCCTTCGGTACCGGGATGTGCATAACGCATGGTGTGTCTCCTTGGTATTGTGCTTTTTAGGGAGTTGAAAAGCATAGAGCAAGGGTTGGGCCAGTGTTGGCGGTGCCAGGCAAATCAATGACTTGGGTCATTTTTACGGGCCTGTTCAAGGACCGCTGTGCCGGCGCCGGTACGCCTGGGGTGACATTTTGTGCCGTTTGCGACACATCACAGGCGTGTGCATTGCAAAGCCTAACCGGGTGGAGGATGCTGGGCTGACGCTCTATCTGCGGAGAATTACAACAATGCAGAGCAATCACTTCACTCGCCATGCCCGGCAGGTCCATAGCGTTGCCCATGGCGGGGCCGGGGAGGGCGGCAGTGATCCGTCCATCGCCCGTTCCTGGCTGCGCTGCCTGGAGGATTACCACCTAGACCCGGCGGTGATCGAAGCGCCGGTGGTGCTTGAGCATGGTCGCCTGCTGGAAAGCCGCGAGCGCCTGCACCAGGTGCTGCAAATTGCCGACCATGAAATGAACAGCCTGCACCGGCAGCTTTCCGGCGCAGGCCACGCGGTGCTGCTGACCGACGCCCGCGGGGTGATCCTCAATTGCGTCAGTGCCCCCGCCGAGCGGCGCAGCTTCGAGCGTGCCGGGCTGTGGTTGGGCGCCGACTGGAGCGAGGCGCGTGAGGGCACCAATGGCATCGGCACCTGCCTGGTCGAGCGCCAGGCGCTGACCATCCATCAGAACGAACACTTCCGTGGCCGTCACACCGGGCTGACCTGCTCGGCCAGCCCGGTGTTCGACCCGCATGGCGACCTGCTGGCGGTACTCGACGTGTCCTCTGCGCGCCCCGACGTATCGCGGCAAAGCCAGTTCCACACCATGGCGTTGGTCAACCTGTCGGCGAAGATGATCGAAAGCTGCTATTTCCTGCGCCATTTCGAGCAGCAATGGTTATTGCGTTTTCACCTGCAAGCCGAGTCGGTCGGCCTGTTCAGCGAAGGCTTGCTGGCGTTCGACGGCGATGGGCGCATTTGCGCTGCCAACCAAAGCGCACTGAACCTGCTGGGCACGGTACGGGGTGGCGTGCTGGGCAAACCGTTGGAGTGCTTTTTCGCGTGCAGCCATGACGAAATGTTCAGCCGTGCCACGCCCGGCGGCAGTGCTGTCTGGCCGCTGCGCACCCTGGACGGTCGCCAGGTGTTCGCCAGCCTGCGGGGGCAGGCCCGGGCGCCGGTGTGGTCGGTGCCGGCCGCCCAGCCGCGGCCCGCAGCTGAAGTGGAGCCGCTGGTCTGTCTGCTTGACCCTGCGTTGCAAAATGATTTCCGCCGCAGCGTGCGGGTGTTCGAGCGCGATGTGCCATTGCTGCTGCGCGGCGAGACCGGCTGTGGCAAGGAAGCCTTCGCCCAGGCTGTGCATCAGGCCAGTGAGCGGCGCGGCAAGCCGTTCGTCGCCATCAACTGCGCGTCTATCCCGGAAAGCCTGATCGAGAGTGAGCTGTTCGGGTACCGCGGCGGCAGTTTTACCGGCGCGCGCAAGGAGGGCATGCGCGGCAAGCTGTTGCAGGCCGACGGCGGCACCTTGCTGCTGGACGAGATCGGCGATATGCCGCTTGCCCTGCAAACCCGACTGCTGCGGGTGCTGGAGGAGCGCCAGGTGGTGCCGATCGGGGGAGAGCCGCAGGCGGTGGACGTGCGCATCGTCAGCGCTACGCACCGTGACCTGCTGGAACGGGTTGAACAGGGCAGTTTCCGCGAGGACCTGTATTACCGCCTCAATGGCCTGGAGGTCGCGCTGCCGGCGGTGCGCGAACGCAGTGACAAGGCGCAGTTGCTGGACTTTCTGCTGCGTCAGGAGACGCAGGGGCAATGGATAGACATCGAGCCCCGGGCGCGGCAGGCGCTGCTCGCATTTAACTGGCCAGGGAACGTGCGGCAGATGCGCAATGTGCTGCGTACTTTGGTGGCGCTTTGCGAAGATGCCCGCATTACCTTTGCGGACCTCCCCGCAGTCATCCGCACCAGCCCACCTCTCGCGGGGGTAGGCGAGCCCGCGAAGATGTCCGACCAGGAAATGGAGGGCGAGGGCGTTGCCCTCGTTCGCGGGCAAGCCCGCCCACACAGGTCCGGCGGTGCCGCAGAGATTGAGGGTGAATCTGCAGGGACCGAGGTTCTGCTCGACGCGGAGCGGCAAGCGCTGAAGGAGGTCCTGGAGGCAAAACACTGGCATCTCACCCGCGTCGCCGAGCACTTGGGCATCAGCCGCAATACCTTGTATCGAAAACTGCGCAAACACGGCATTACCAGGGGCGACTGAGCGAAACAGCGGGTGCGATTTGTCGCGCCCTGGGCTACCCTGCCTCGATGTTTTGCGAGGTCGACCATGCATATTCACATTCTCGGTATTTGCGGCACTTTCATGGGTTCGCTGGCGGTGCTGGCCAAGGAACTTGGCCACCGCGTCACCGGCTCCGACGCCAACGTCTATCCCCCAATGAGCACCCAGCTCGAAGCCCAGGGTATCGAACTGACCCAAGGCTATGACCCGGCCCAGCTGGATCCGGCGCCAGACCTGGTGGTTATCGGCAACGCCATGTCGCGCGGCAACCCAGCGGTTGAATACGTGCTGAACAAGGGCCTGCCTTACGTCTCCGGCCCGCAGTGGCTGGCCGACCACGTGCTGCAAGGCCGCTGGGTGCTGGCCGTTGCCGGTACTCACGGCAAGACCACCACCAGCAGCATGCTGGCCTGGGTGCTGGAGCACGCCGGCATGAGCCCGGGCTTCCTGATTGGTGGCGTGCCGCAGAACTTCTCGGTGTCGGCCCGCTTGGGCGACACGCCGTTCTTTGTGGTGGAAGCCGACGAGTACGACAGCGCCTTCTTCGACAAGCGCTCGAAGTTCGTCCACTATCACCCGCGTACCGCGATCCTCAACAACCTTGAGTTCGATCACGCGGACATCTTCCCGGACCTGGCCTCGATCGAGCGGCAGTTCCACCACCTGGTGCGGACTATCCCCAGCGAAGGCCTGGTCATCCACCCGACCACCGAGCAAGCGCTGGAGCGTGTGATCGGCATGGGCTGCTGGACCCCTGTGCAAACCACCGGGGAGGGCGGCCAGTGGCAAGCCCGCCTGCTCAGCCCAGATGGCTCGCGCTTTGAAGTACTGTTCGAGGGCGAAGTGCAGGGTGTGGTGGACTGGGCGCTGACCGGCCAGCACAACGTCGCCAATGCCTTGGCCGCCCTGGCAGCAGCGCGTCATGTAGGCGTGGTGCCGGCCATGGGCATCGACGGCCTGAATGCGTTCAAGAGCGTCAAGCGGCGCATGGAGAAGGTTGCCGAAGTTCAAGGTGTGACCATCTACGATGACTTCGCCCACCATCCGACGGCCATTGCCACCACGCTCGACGGCCTGCGCAAGCGGGTGGGGGAGGCACCTGTGATCGCGGTGATCGAGCCACGCTCCAACTCGATGAAACTCGGTGCCCATCGTGACGGCCTGCCAGAAAGCGTCAACGACGCCGACCAGGTGATCTGGTATGCGCCGGCCAACCTCGGCTGGGACCTGGCCGCCACCGCTGCGCAGTGCAAGGTACCCAGCGTGGTGGCCGACAGCCTCGAAGCGATCATCGAGCGGATCAAAGGCCAGGCTCGCCCAGGCACCCATGTGGTGATCATGAGCAACGGCGGCTTCGGCGGCCTGCACGGCAAGCTGGCCGAGGCGCTGAAGTGAACGGGCCGGAACGCATCACCCTGGCCATGACGGGCGCCTCGGGTGCCCAGTATGGTCTTCGCCTGCTCGATTGCCTGGTACGCGAAGACCGCGAGGTGCACTTCCTGATCTCCAAGGCCGCACAGTTGGTGATGGCTACCGAGACGGATGTTGTGTTGCCGGCCAAGCCCCAGGCGATGCAGGCCTTCCTGACGGAATACACCGGCGCGGCCGATGGGCAGATCCGTGTGTATGGCAAGGAAGACTGGATGTCGCCGGTAGCCTCGGGTTCTGGCGCCCCGGCGGCAATGGTGGTGGTCCCCTGTTCCACTGGCACTTTGTCGGCCATCGCCACTGGCGCCTGCAACAACCTGATCGAGCGTGCTGCCGACGTTACCCTCAAGGAGCGTCGCCAGCTGATCCTGGTGCCACGCGAAGCGCCGTTCTCCACCATCCACCTGGAAAACATGCTCAAGCTGTCGCAAATGGGCGCGGTGATCTTGCCGGCGGCTCCGGGGTTCTATCACCAGCCGCAGACCATCGACGACCTGGTCGACTTTGTCGTGGCGCGTATCCTCAACCTGCTGAACATCCCCCAGGATATGTTGCCGCGTTGGGGCGAGCACCACTTCGGGGTGGATGATTGAAGCGAGCACTGGCGGGGTTGCTGGCGCTGGTGATGCTGGGTGGCTGCGCCACGGTGCGCACGCTGGATGCCAACAAGCCCGGCGCACCGGTGGTGTATGCCGGTACCCGGCTGGATTTGTATGTGATCAATGGCGGGTGTTGCCCGCGGGATCATTACGGGGCTGACGCTCCGGCGTATCCGCGCCTGGATCTGCCGGGGAGCATGTTGCTTGATACCCTGCTGCTGCCGTTGTCTTTGCTGACAGCGGCCGGCATAGGCTTCCAGGCTAGCGGCGGCCTGTGATGGCCTCTTCGCCGGCACGCCCATTCCTACTGGTGAGTAGTCACTGGAAGATTATGGAGACCCTGTGGGAGCGGGCGTGCCCGCGAAGAGGCCAGCACAAGCGAAGCCTAGATCCTGCCCAGCTTGCGCAACTCATCCGACTCCACAACCCGCACGCCGTCTTCTTCTTCCAGCGCCAGCCGCCACAGCGCCCGCGCCAGGGTACAAGCCTCGATTCCCCGGTATTTCCCGGGTATGAACCGGGAAAACGGTGCAACTAGCTGTTCAGTCAGCCGTGGCTCCAGCCGCTCGCCCAGTAGGAACGAGGGCCGCACGATGGTCAGCTGTGGCCAGTCCTGAGCCTTGAGCGCTTCTTCCATCTCGCCCTTGACCCGGTTATAGAAAATTGACGACTTAGGGTCGGCGCCCACTGCACTGATCACCAGCAGATGCCGTGCGCCCATTTCCCGGGCACGCTTGCTGAAGGCGACCACCATGTCCAGATCCACTGCGCGGAAAGCCGATTCGGAACCCGCCTGCTTCAGCGTGGTGCCCAGGCAGCAGTAGGCGATGTCGACCCGCCCGGCCAGTTGCGGAAGGAATACCGCCGGGTCGCCCACCGGGTTTTCCAGGTGCGGGTGCTCGGCCAATGGCCGGCGTGTAGGCGCCAGGACACGGGTGATGGTGGGCTCGTTGAGCAGGCGGTCTAGCAGGTGTTCACCGGTCAGGCCGGTGGCTCCGGCAAGCAGGACATGCTGAGGCGTCAAGTACATGATGTCTCTCCCTTGTTACACACAAGTCTAGTGAGTGCCGGGCATTTTTGCCTGTTCCCTCACGTTGGCCTGTGTGGCGTTACGCAACGCTTCTTCGGCTTGTTGCTGACGCAGCTGGTGCCAGTGCTCAAGCACGGCCGGCGGTGCCCACAGCTGCGGTTCGGAGGCCTCGAAGCCTTCCCTTTGTTCTCTTTCGGCAACGCTGGCACGTGCCAGTTCAAACGCCTGTTTCAGGTCGTCGGTCTGGTTCAGCGCTTCAGCGAACAGGGCATCGCCAAAGTAGGTGAAGTCGGCTTCCTCCGAGCAACCGAAGGAGACGCGGTCGGCCCGGGCAGCGGTCATGATGAGCGTGCGTTCGTCTTTGAGCGGAGCGATATAGCCCCCTGAATAGCAGGCGGAGATGACGATGACCTTGTCGCGATCCTTCAGCGGCGCCAAGGCAGTGGCCAGCTCGTCAGCGGCCAGGTCGGCCAGTTGCAGACGGGGCTGGTCGAGCACCAGCTGGTGGTCCTGGCTGCCATGGCTGGTGAGGTAGATGAACACCAGGTCTTCGGGGCCGCTGCGCTCTGCCAGGGTGGCGGCAGCGCGGGAGAGGTTTTCGCGGGTGGCCATGGGGCGTGTGGCCATGTGGTCGCGGTGGTTGACCAGGGTCACTTGGCCACGGGCGCCAAAGCGCACCTTTAGCATGTTGCTTACGTAGTCGGCTTCGCGCAGGAATACGCTTTGCTGGCCATCGCCGGCCACTACCAGGCTATACAGCTGGATCGGTGGCGCCGAGCGAGGTACCCGAGCCAGCGCCTCGTCCAGCAGCCGGCCCTGGTTGAGCAACGCCAGGTCCAGTGGGTCTGGCAGCAGCTTGCCATTCTGGTCGCGCACGCGCACGCCGTTGGCCCATGTTCCGCTTTCGACCTTGCCACTGGGCAGAATCAGCCGCCCATGGCCATGGTAGGCATCGTTGAGGAAACCGCCGATGTACTTGCTGCCGTCGGCCAGTTGCAGGCTGCCCTGGCCCGACAGACGCCAGTCGGCGAACTCACCCTTGTAGTGGCTGCCATCGCTGCCCAGCAACTCGCCTTCGCCGATCAGCGAGCCATCCTTGAATTCACCGATCCACACGTCGCCATCGGCATTTTCGTAGCGGCCTCGGCCTTCCAGGCGGTTGTCCTTGAATTCGCCGATGTACTGCTCGCCATCAACGCTGTCGTAGGTGCCGGCGCCTTGTAGCTGGCCGTTGACGAAGTGGCCGCTGAACTGGTTGCCGCTGGCATCGCTGCGCACCCCGGCGCCGTTAGGCTTGCCCTTGGCGAACAGGCCTTGGTAGCGACTGCCGTCGGCCAGTTCCAGTTGGCCTGCACCGTCGTACAGGTCGTCCTTGAACTGACCGCGGTATGTCTGGTCGGCTTGCTTGAGGGTGCCCTCGCCGTCGCGGCGGCCGTGGCGGAAGGTGCCGCTATAGTGGCTGCCTGGGGTGATCAGGTCACCCAGGCCCTGAAACAGCCCCTCGGCGAACTGGCCACGGTAGACCTCGCCGTTCTGCCCATGCCATTCGCCCTGGCCGTGCCACTGGCCATCCTTGAAGCTGCCGGCGTACCAGCTGCCGTTGGGGTAGTCGATCCGGCCCTCACCCTGCAGCAGGCCATCGACCACCTGCCCCCGGTAACGCCCACCGTCAGGCAGCCGTGCGTCGGGCGGGAGCAGCGATTCGCCATCGCCACAGGCGGCGAGCAGCAGGACCAGGGTAATGGGGAGCAGTGGACGCATGGCGAGGACCGGGCAATAGGTCTGCCGAGTATGACGCAGAATGGGATCCTGAGACAGCGAGCCCCTGTGCCAGCGCACAGCCTTTGAACCTTGCGCGTACCCTGTAGGAGCGGCTTCAGCCGCGAACACCGGCAAAGCCGGTGCCCTCCACTGTGTTGCATTGTTCGCAGGCCCACCCGCTCCCACAGGTGCCACGTTGCCTTCAAGGTGCAATCAGCGCACACCTGGTGAAACGATGATCTTCACGTTCTCCTCTTTGTTGTTCACCAGTTCCTCGAAGCCCAGTTCGACAATCTGCTCCAATCCGATCCGGCCGGTTACCAGCGGGCGAATATCCAGCCGACCATCAGCAATGAAGGCAATCACGTCGGCAAACTCGCCGTTGTACGCCAACGCCCCCAGCACCTGTTTCTCGGTGGACACCAGCTCGAAGAAGTTGAACTCGCTGGGCTCTTCGAAAATACCCACCAGCACGCACTTGCCTGCTTTGCGGATGGTGTCGATGGCCAGCTTGGCCGTATGTTTGTTGCCAATGCACTCAAAGCTCACATCGGCGCCCAGCCCTGCAGTCAGTGCGCGGATTTCCGCCAGGGCATCGCACTGGCTGGGGTCCAGCACCACGTTGGCGCCTACCTCTTTGGCCTTGGCTTTGCGTGCTGAGGACATTTCCAGGGCGATAACCTGCGCTGCGCCCGCGGCTTTGGCACACATGATGGTGCAAAGGCCGATGGTGCCGGCCCCCACCACTACAACGGTTTGCCCAAGCAGGCTGCCGGCCTTTTTCACCGCGTGCATACCCACCGCCAGCGGCTCGATCAGTGCCCCGGCTTCGGCGGGGAAGCCCTGCGGCAGCCGGTAGAGCAGGTTGGCGGGCACGTTGACCAGCTCGGCGAAGGCACCGTTGTTCATCAGGCCGGTGAACGCCAGGCGTTCGCAGATGTTGTACAGGCCATGGGTGCAGTAATAGCAGGTGCCGCAATGCTGGCAGGCGTCTGCCGCCACCGGGTCGCCTACGGCATAGCCTTCCACGCCTTCGCCAAGCTTGGCGATGTGGCCGCAGAATTCATGGCCGAGGATGCACTGGCCCTGAATGCCGGTCAGCGGGTGCGGGGCCTCTACCGGGATGAACACCGGGCCGGCAACATATTCGTGCAGGTCGGAGCCGCAGATGCCGCACCAGTCCACCTTGATCTGCACCCAGCCAGGCGCAGGGTCGGCCGGCAAAGGTACCTGTTCGACACGAATATCGTGGCGGCCATGCCAGACGGCCGCGCGCATGTGGGTGTGGCTCAGGTCATTCATTGTTGTTCTCCAGGCTCACGAAAAGGGCTTAGTGCTTGCGCAGGAATGCGAGCAGTTGCTGGTTGACCTGTTCGGCCGCCTCCATCTGCACCATGTGGCCGGCCTCTGGCAGCACCTGCACTTCGGCTTCCAGGCCCTCGGCATGGCTGGCCGGGATGATCGCATCCTTGCCACCCCACACCACCAGTGCCGGGTGATTGCCAAGTACTCCGCGCAAGTCATGGCGCTGCCGGTCGCCGTCGGCGAGCGCCCCTGCCAGCTGCTGCAGGGCCTGGTCCACACCTTCCAGGCGCTTGAACTTGAGCATGTCCTCCAGCATTTGCCGGGTGACCAGCGCCGGGTCGGCAAACAACTGCACCATCTGCGGTTTGAGTGCATTGCGGTTGGCCGCAGTGACGAAACCTTGCAAGTACTGCCCGTTGATCGCTTCGCCCAGGCCGGCGCTGGCCACCAGGCTCAGGCTGGCCACCCGCTGCGGGGCCAGGCGCGCCACGTTGAGGCTGACGGCACCGCCCATGGAATGGCCGGCCAGGTGGGCCTTGGCGATGTCCAGGTGGTCGAGCAGGGCGAGCACGGTTTCGCTCAACTCATCCAGGTCGCCCCGCAGCAGGGCCTTGGCCGACTCGCCGTGGCCCGGCAGGTCGAGGGCGATGACCCGACGCTCGGCAGCCAGCGCCGGGTGGTTGAACAGCCAGTTGTTGAGGTCACCGCCAAAGCCGTGCACCAGCACCAGCGGTGTGCCGCCTTCACCCAGCTCGAACCAGCGCAGCAGGCGCCCGCCTACTTCCGCCTTCTGAGGGGCCGGCCCCTGGCTTTGGTCGGCGCCACCTTCGGCGACGAACTCGGCCTGGAAGCGCTGTACCACGGCATCGATCTCGGCCTCCTCTGCTTCGCCTTCGACCACCACCGCCAGCAGTGCGCCGACGGGCAGGGTTTCATCCGGCTTGGCTACCTGGCGGCGCAGCACGCCGCTGAACGGCGCTTCGACGCTGCTGCTGATCTTGTCGGTCTCGACGTCCAGCACCTCGTCGCCCTTGCTGATTTCGTCACCTTCCTGCTTGAGCCAGGTGTCCACCCGGCCCTCGGTCATCGACAGGCCCCACTTGGGCATGGTCAGGGTATGGATCTGGCTCATGCGGCACTCCTTGCGGCTTCGATCACCTTGCGCACGGCGGCTTCGATCTTCGCCGCGTCAGGGATGTACAGGTCTTCCAGGGCGTCGGAGAACGGCACCGGGGTATGCGGCGCGGTGACCATCTCGATCGGTCCCTTGAGTGCGCCAAAAGCCTTCTGTGCCACCAGCGCGCTGATGTCGGTGGCCATCGAGCAGCGCGGGTTGGCTTCATCGATCACCACCAGGCGGCCGGTCTTCTCCACACTTTCCAGAATGCTGTCCTCGTCCAGTGGGCTGGTAGTGCGCAGGTCCAGCACTTCGCAGTCGATGCCCTGGCGGGCCAGGTTGTTGGCGGCCTCCAGCGCCACATGCACCATGCGCCCGTAGGTAACGAGGGTCACGTCGTCGCCATCGCGCAAGAAGTTGGCTTCGCCGAACGGTACGGTGTACACCTCTTCCGGCACCTCGCCCTGCATGCTGTACAGCAGTTTGTGTTCGCAGAAGATCACCGGGTCGTTGTCGCGGATCGCCTGGATCAACAGGCCCTTGGCATCGTAAGGCGAGGATGGGCACACCACTTTCAGGCCGGGGATGTGCGTCCATAGCGAGGTGAGCATCTGCGAGTGCTGGGCGGCTGCGCGCAGGCCGGCGCCATACATGGTGCGCATCACCAGCGGGGTTACTGCCTTGCCGCCGAACATGTAGCGGAACTTGGCGGCCTGGTTGAGGATCTGGTCCAGGCAGCAGCCGGCGAAGTCGACGAACATCAGTTCGCACACCGGGCGCAGGCCCTGGGTGGCAGCACCGACGGCCGCGCCGACGTAGCCGATTTCCGACAGCGGCGCGTCAAGCACGCGGCCGGGGAATTGGTGATACAGGCCTTTGGTCACGCCCAACACGCCACCCCAGGCGTCATCCTCGCCGGGCGCACCGGCACCGCCGGCGACGTCTTCGCCAATGATGAACACTGTGCTGTCGCGGCGCATTTCCTGGGCCAGGGCCTCGTTGATGGCCTGCTGGTAGCTGATCTTTCTTGCCATGGTGGTTCTCCTGTTGTTCTTGTAATCCGCGGCTCAGGGGTAGGCGACGTAGACGTCGGTGAGCAGGTCGGCGGGCTGTGGCTTGGGATCGGATTTGGCGCGGCGAACGGCGTCTTCGATCAGGTCCTCGACGCGGGCGTCGATGGCGTCCAGTTGCTCGGCCGTGAGCAGGCCGGCGCGGGTGGTCTTGTTGCGAAATTGCATGAGGCAGTCGCGGGATTCGCGCAGGTTCTTCACTTCATCAGGGGCGCGGTAGGTTTGCGCATCGCCTTCGAAATGGCCGTAGTAACGGCTGAGCTTGACCTCGATCAGCGACGGCCCTTGCCCGGAGCGGGCGCGCTCGATAGCAGCGCCGGCGGCCTCGTATACGGCAAAGAAGTCAAAGCCGTCGATGGTGACGCCTGGCATGCCGAAGCCGGCAGCGCGGTCGGCAATGTGGTCGCAGGCTACGGACCAGTTGGAGGCAGTGGCCTCGGCGTAGCCGTTGTTCTCGGCCACGAAGATGCAGGGCAGGTTCATGATCGACGCCATGTTCATGGCCTCGAACACGGCGCCCTCGTTGGATGCCCCATCGCCGAAGAAGGCTACCGACACGTCATCACGGCCCTTGAGCTTGGCCGCCAGCGCCGCCCCGGCCACCAGTGGTGCGCCGGCGCCGACGATACCGTTGGCACCGAGCATGCCCTTTTCCAGGTCGGCAATGTGCATCGAGCCGCCTTTGCCACCGCACACGCCGGTCTTCTTGCCGTAGATCTCGGCCATCATGCCGTACACGTCCACGCCTTTGGCGATGCAGTGGCCATGGCCGCGGTGGGTCGAGGCGATGCAGTCGCTGTCGCGCAAGTGGGCCATGACCCCGGCGGCAGAGGCTTCTTCGCCGGCATACAGGTGGACGAAGCCGGGAATTTCGCCGGTGGCGAACTCTACATGCAGGCGTTCTTCGAAGGCGCGGATGGTCCGCATGACTTCATAGGCATGCAGCAGTTGTTCAGTACTGAGTTGATTGGACATCTTGTTGTTCTCCGGGGTTGTCTCAACACGGGTTTGCAGGGTGCAGCCGGTGGCCGCGCGGGACGGCCAGCAGGTGGTGGCGGGCGGCATGCGCCAGCACGGCCTCGACGTCCACGCTGAGTGGGCCTTGGTGGTCGAGGGTGATGGTGGGGGTGTCATGCTCGGCAAATTCGATTTCGCGTTCGCCATCCAGCGCCAAGGTGCCGCTGGCCAGGCTCAGGCGCTGGGCGACGCCGGGTGTCAGCGGACCGCAGGCAGTGATGCCGCAGGCTTGCAGCAGGCCGGGCGCCAACGGCGCCAACAGCGCCTGTTCGGCGTCGGGGGCCAGGCGTACCCAGGCGCCGTGCGGATCTTGCCGTGACACCGGGCACCACAGACCGCACAGGGCCGACAGGCCGATGGCGTGGGGCTCGGCGAAGCAGGCGAAGACTTCGCAGAGGTCCTCGCTGCGGCTGAGTGCACGGGCACCGATGAAACGCTGCGGCGATACGGCCACCTCGACCAAGGCCCACTCGGCCAGCTGTTGTTCCGGCACGTTCACCAGTAAGCGTTTGTTGCGGCGCAAGCCGATGCTGGCCGGTACCCGGCCACTGGCAAGCAGGCCACCGGCCAGGCCTGCGCTGGTGGCTTCACGAAGTTCGGGGAAGGCGTTATTGGTGCCGGTGGACAGGGTCAGCAGCGGCACGTCACCGGCCTCGGCGGCGACCGCCTTGTGGGTGCCATCACCGCCCAGCACGGCGATCATCGCCACGCCGCGCTCGACCATGCGCCGGGTAGCCAGGCGGGTATCGGCCACGGTCTGGCTCAGTGGCAGGTCGAGGATCTCGATGGCCGGCCAGTGCTGGTCACGGGCCCCCGGGCCCTGGCTGGCCTTGAGCACTGCAGCAGCGATGCCGGTCATGTCGCTGGGCAACAACACCTGGCCAATGCCGGTGGCGCCGAAAGCGGCCAGCAGGCGCTGGATAGCCGAGGCCTTGTCGGTGCTCGAATAGAGCCCGGCATTGGCGGTCAGGCGGCGCAGGTCGCGGCCAGAGGCAGGGTTGGCAATGATCCCGACAATCGGGGCGGGTAGCGGCATGGCGCACCTCGTATTTTTGTTTGCAAGGGCAGGAGCAAGCGGGGTGCCAGCTTTCTTCGCAATAGCTGAAGTGCCCGGGCTAGAGGGCTCTGGTCGTGTTCGGGGAGGTCTACACGGGTAGGGTGGCGAGACGCCGGGTGCCAGCGCCGGGCCTGCGTTGCCGAGACACTGAGACGCTGCGTCTCAAGCCAGCCGGTAATCACACAGTGCTTGTCGGGGCATGCCCAGAGGCGCTTAATGGCCGGACAACGATAAAAACAGTAACGAGAACCGGAGGGCCTGAATGCTTGCCGCGAACTCCCGAGCCCATGTGGACTGCGTCAGCAGGGTGTTGAAGAATGCCGACCGCCTGCCGCAGGCGCCGGTACCACCGCTGATCCTCGATTCATGGCGCCGCTCCATGGATGTGTACCGCCTCGACCCCGGTTCCCAGCAGGGGCCGCGTATCCTTTCCCAAAGCCTGCTCAACGAATGCCGCGAACGCGCCGAGCTGTTCCTGCGCATCGCCAGCGATGCCGTGGCGCGCTTGCATGAGCGGGTGCGCGGCGCTGACTACTGTGTGCTGCTTACCGATGCCCAGGGGCGCACCATCGATTACCGGGTCGAGTCGGCCATCCGCAACGACTGTCGCAAGGCCGGGCTGTATCTGGGAACCTGCTGGTCGGAAGGCGAGGAGGGCACATGCGGTGTGGCGGCGGTGCTGACCAGCAAGGCCCCGGTCACGGTGCACAAGCGCGATCACTTTCGCGCCGCCTTCATCGGCCTGACCTGCACAGCGGCGCCGGTGTTCGACCCGTTGGGCGAGTTGTTGGGCGTGGTCGATGTGTCGGCCTTGCAGTCGCCGGACGATCGGCGCAGCCAGCACCTGATCCGCCAGTTGGTCGAGCAAACGGCCCGCGAGATCGAAAACGCCTTCTTCATGCACAGCGCCCAAGGCCACTGGGTGATGCGCGCCCATGGTACGCCGGGCTATGTGGAGAGCCAGCCCGACTACCTGCTGGCCTGGGATGCCGATGGCCGCTTGCAGGCGATCAACAGCCTGGCGCGGCAACGCTTGGTGGAACGCCTGGGGCGCTTGCCCGAGCATATAGGCGAACTGTTCGACATCGACCAACTGCGCCGGGTGAGCGCGTCGTCCGCCCAGCGCCTGCCCGGTCTGGGTGGTTTGTATGGCCGGGTCAGTGCACCGCAGCAACGCCAGCGTGCGCAGCCTGTGCGCCAGGCCCAGGACACCCGTATCGAGCAACACCTGCGGCTGGCCACGCGGGTCAAGGACTGCAACCTGGCGGTGCTGGTACTGGGTGAGACCGGGGCCGGCAAGGAGGTATTCGCCCGCCAGCTGCACCAGCAAAGCCAGCGCTGTGATGGCCCGTTCGTTACCCTGAACTGCGCGGCCATTCCGGAAACCCTGATCGAGAGCGAGTTGTTCGGCTATGTGGCCGGGGCCTTCACCGGGGCTTCCAGTAAAGGCATGCAAGGGCTGTTGCAGCAGGCCGATGGCGGCACGCTGTTCCTCGACGAGATCGGGGACATGCCGCTGAACCTGCAGACCCGCCTGCTACGGGTGCTGGCGGAGGGGGAGGTGGCGCCGCTGGGGGCCGCGCGGCGGGAGCGGGTGGATATTCAGGTGATCTGTGCGACCCATCGCGATCTGGCGGCGATGGTGGAGGACGGGCGATTTCGTGAAGACTTGTACTTCCGCCTGGCCAATGCCCGTTTCGAGCTTCCCCCCTTGCGTGAGCGTGATGACCGGCTGGGGCTGATTCACCAGTTGCTGGCCGAAGAGGCGGCGGCCTGCGGGGTGGAGGTGGTGTTGGCGGATGACGCGCTGCAGGCGCTGCTGGTTTATCGCTGGCCGGGCAATTTGCGCCAGCTGCGGCAGGTGTTGCGGTATGCCTGTGCGGTGAGTGAGGGCGGGCAGGTGCGGCTGCAGGATCTGCCGCAGGAGGTGCGCGGTGAAGCGGTTGGCTCGGCTGAAAGCGGGGTGTCGTGCCCGGCCCGGCAGCTGTTGCTGGACGCGCTGATCCGCCATCGCTGGAAGCCGGCTGATGCGGCACGGGCTTTGGGCATTTCGCGGGCGACGCTTTATCGGCGAGTGCATGAGCACCGCATCGACATGCCGCGGATGAAGGGGTAGAGCCCTGGGGCCGCAACGCGGCCCCAGATTCTGGCAGGCAATAAAAAACCCCGGCACAGGGCCGGGGTTCTGGTACATCACACTACACGATCACTCCTGGTTGGCCAGTTTGTGCTCGAGGTAGTGAATGTTGACGCCGCCTTTGCAGAAGCCTTCATCACGCACCAGGTCGCGGTGCAGCGGAATGTTGGTCTTGATGCCGTCGACGACGATCTCGTCCAGGGCATTGCGCATGCGCGCCATGGCTTCGTCGCGGTCCTTGCCGTAGGTGATCAGCTTGCCGATCAGCGAGTCGTAGTTCGGCGGAACCGAATAACCGCTGTACAGGTGCGAATCGACGCGTACGCCGTTGCCGCCCGGGGCGTGGAAGTGCTTCACCTTGCCTGGGCTCGGGATGAACTTCTTCGGGTCTTCGGCGTTGATCCGGCACTCCAGCGAGTGGCCACGGATCACCACGTCTTCCTGGCGGAACGACAGCTTGTTGCCAGCGGCGATGCTCAGCATCTCCTTGACGATGTCGATGCCAGTGACCATCTCCGATACCGGGTGCTCAACCTGCACGCGGGTGTTCATCTCGATGAAGTAGAAGCGGCCGTTTTCGTACAGGAACTCGAAAGTACCGGCACCACGGTAGCCGATCTCGATGCACGCATCGACGCAGCGCTTGAACACTTCCTGACGGGCTTTCTCATCGATGCCCGGTGCTGGTGCTTCTTCCAGTACTTTCTGGTGACGGCGCTGCAGCGAGCAGTCGCGGTCGCCCAGGTGAATGGCGTTGCCCTGGCCGTCGGACAGTACCTGCACTTCCACGTGACGTGGGTTGGTCAGGAACTTCTCCAAGTAAACCATCGGGTTGCCGAAGGCAGCACCGGCTTCGGTACGGGTGAGCTTGGCCGAGGAAATCAGGTCCTCTTCCTTGTGCACCACGCGCATGCCGCGACCACCACCGCCACCGGCGGCCTTGATGATCACCGGGTAGCCGACGTCACGGGCAATCGCCAGGGCAACTTCTTCGTCTTCTGGCAGTGGGCCATCGGAGCCCGGTACGGTCGGTACGCCCGACTTGATCATCGCGTCCTTGGCCGAAACCTTGTCGCCCATCAGGCGAATGGTGTCGGCTTTCGGGCCGATGAAGGCGAAACCGGATTTTTCCACCTGTTCGGCGAAGTCGGCGTTTTCCGCCAGGAAGCCGTAACCCGGGTGAATCGCAGTGGCGCCAGTCACTTCGGCGGCAGCGATGATCGCCGGGATATGCAGGTAGGAATCCTTGGACGATGCAGGGCCGATGCAGACCGACTCGTCTGCCAGGCCCAGGTGCATCAGTTCACGGTCGGCAGTGGAGTGCACGGCGACGGTCTTGATACCCAGCTCTTTGCAGGCACGCAGGATCCGCAGGGCAATTTCCCCGCGGTTGGCGATCAGGACTTTTTCGAGCTTCCCAGACATCGTTGGCTCTCCGCGATTCAAACGATGGTGAACAGCGGCTGGTCGAACTCAACCGGCTGGCCGTCTTCTACCAGGATGGCGTCGATGACACCGCCAATATCGGCTTCGATGTGGTTCATCATCTTCATGGCTTCGACGATGCACAGGGTGTCGCCTTTCTTCACGGACTGGCCAACTTCAGCGAAGTTAGGCGAGGTCGGCGAAGGCTTGCGGTAGAAGGTACCTACCATTGGCGAACGGACCACGGTGCCTTTCAGGGCCGGGGCGGCAGCAGTGGCTTCGGCGGCTGGCGCAGCAGCGGCAACCGGCGCAGCGGCAGGGGCGGCGGCCATAGGCGCCGGTGCGTAGAACTGCTGGGCAGCTGGGGTCTTGCTGTGACGGCTGATACGGACCGACTCTTCGCCTTCCTTGATCTCCAGTTCGTCGATGCCAGACTCTTCCAGCAGCTCGATCAGTTTCTTGACTTTACGGATATCCATTAATCATCAACTCCCAAAGGTTCGGTCAGGGGGCGAAATACAAAAAACGTATCTGAAACGTTTCTCTCGAACCCCGGCCCACTTAGGCCAGGGTTTTCATCATTTGGGCTGTGCGTTGGCAGCCAGTTGTTCCAGCGCGGACTCCAGGGCCAGGCGATAACCGCTGGCGCCCAGACCGCAGATCACCCCTACGGCAACATCGGAAAAGTAGGAGTGGTGACGGAACGGTTCGCGTTTGTGCACGTTGGACAGGTGCACTTCGATGAATGGGATGCTCACCGCAAGCAATGCGTCACGTAATGCGACGCTTGTGTGGGTGAAAGCAGCCGGATTGATCAGGATGAAGTCCACACCCTCGTTGCGTGCGGCGTGAATGCGGTCGATCAGTTCGTATTCGGCATTGCTCTGCAGGTACAGCAGATGGTGGCCTGCGGCGCGGGCACGTTGCTCCAGGTCCTGGTTGATCTGAGCCAGGGTCACGGCGCCGTAGTGGCCTGGCTCGCGAGTACCGAGCAGGTTGAGGTTTGGGCCGTGGAGCACCAGTAGCGTTGCCATCTGCGGATTCCTTGGATTTGTAGGGCAATTCGACACAGCGCGGCGAGTGTGCCGTAAAGCAACGGCAAGTGTCCAGTTCCCGGCAATAGCCAGCACGATGTCCGAGGTTCGCGCGAAGTATGTGACCGGATAATTAAATCCGGTCACTCATTTCAGGATTTTTCCGAGCTCGCGGGAAGTTATAGACCGACTTTGCCGCGCACGCGCGTCAGAATCTGCGCGAATTCACCGGCATTTATCTCGCCAATCACCCGATCAGCGGTAATTTCGCTGCCGTTCGCAGCAAAAAACAGCAGGGCGGGTGGGCCGAACAGCTGATAGCGGTCGAGCAGCTTGCGTTGCTCGGCATTACTTTCGGTGATGTCGAACCGCAGCAGTTTGAAGCCGGCCAGCTGTGTTTGCACCTGCGGTGCATTGAGCACCTCATGCTCGATCACCTTGCAGCTGATGCACCAGTCGGCGTACCAGTCCAGCAGCACTGGCTGGCCGGCGGCCTTGGCTTGCGCCAGGGCTGCGTCCATGGCATCAGGTGTGGTGATGGTCTGCCAGGCATCGGCTTTTGCTGCCGGCAGGCCGCCGCTGGCGGCCAGTGACGCACCCGGCAGTGGGCGCAGTGGGTCGCCCTGGCCAGTGAGGGCGCCGTACCAGCAAGCCAGCGCGTACACCAGCAAGGCCAGACCGAGCAGTTGCGCCAGGCGCTGGGCCGTCGTCTTGACGACGAATTCCAGCGCACCGAGGAACAGTGCCACACCCGCAGCGAGGAAACCGACCAGCAGCAAGGTCGCAGGGCCCGGCAGTACACGGCTGAGCAAGCCGATGGCCAGCCCCAGCAGCAGTACGCCAATGGCGTTTTTTACCGTATTCATCCACGGGCCGCTTTTGGGCAGCCAGGCCGCGCCACCGGTGGCCACCAGCAGCAGCGGTGCACCCATGCCCAAACCCAGGGCGAACAGCTTTAGTGCGCCACCCAGGGCATCGCCGCTGGCGCTGATATAGAGCAAGGCACCGGCCAGGGGCGCCGATACACACGGAGAAACCAGCAAGCTGGAGAGCACACCGAGCACAGCTGCGCCCAGCAGCGAGCCGCCGCGGGTGTGGTTGGCGACGTTGTTCAGGCGGTTGCTCAGGGCCTGGGGCAGCCTCAGTTCGAAGAGGCCGAACATGGCCAGGGCGAATACCACGAAAAACAGCGCGAAAGGTACCAGCACCCAGGCCGACTGCAGGCGCGCCTGCAGGTTCAGGCTTGCGCCGAACAGGCCCATCAGTGCGCCGAGCACCGCGAAGCTGGCGGCCATTGGCAGCACGTAGGCCAGCGACAGCGCCAGGCCGCGCACGCCGCCAACCTGGCCGCGCAGCACGACACCGGAAAGGATCGGCAACATCGGCAGCACGCAGGGGGTGAAGGTCAGGCCGACCCCAGCGAGGAAGAACAGCAGCAGCGACTTCCAGTTCCAGCCGTGTTCGCGGGTGGCTGGCGTGTTTGCAACGCCTTCGCCATCGATACTCAGGCGTGCGGTTTCCGGCGGGTAGCACAAGCCCTTGTCGGCGCAACCCTGGTAGCCCACCAGCAGGGTGAAGGCGCGCGGGTCTTTACGTGGCAACTCGATATCGAGCACGCCGTGGTACACCTCGACGTCGCCGAAGAATTCATCGTGCTTGGCCTCACCCTTGGGGATGTTCGGTGTGCCCAGGGTGATATCGGCCGGTTCCGTGCGGAACTGGAAGCGGTGGCGGTAAAGGTAGTAGCCATCGGTGGCAACGAAGCGCAGCTTGATGGTTTGCGCATCGGCCTGGACCAGGTTGAGCTTGAAGGCCTCGTGTACCGGCAGGAAGTCGGCGTTGTTGGCCAGCGAAGCGGCGCCAAGGGTGGCGCTGGGGCGGTTGTCGAGCAGGCCTGTGGCGAAGGCCGGGCTGGCCAGCAGCAGGAACAGCATGAAAAACAGGCGGCGCATGGCGGACTCGCGAGGTGGAACGTGCCCGGCATGATAACGGATGCGCAGGAATAATTGGCCCGAAACAAACGTAGGAGCGGGTTTACCCGCGAAGCGCCGCGCGGGCGGCGCTCGATCTCCCAGACGCAACACATGTCACGTCAAACCCTCTTCAACTGCTACACCTGTCCTGACGACCACCCGCCGACTCAGACCCTGAACGCTCGCACCGCCCGGTTCAGCTCACCGCCCAGGCTCAGCAGCTGTTCACCCTGTTCACGCCCCTCGCCAATGCGCTGCAGGTTGTCTTCACCCAGTTCGTGAATCCGCTCGCTGTGGTCACGAATCTCGCTCACCGCGCCACTCTGCTGTGCCGTGACATCGGCAATCCGCACCGCTGTATCGGAAATGGTGCGAATGGCACAGACAATCTCATCCAGCGCCCCATCCGCCGCCTGGGCTTGGTTGGCCGTGGCCTCGGCATGCTCCAGTTGCGCGCGCATCCCTGCCACCGAACTTCTGGCGGCCTGCTGCAGGCGGTCGATCAACGCCTGGATCTCGCCGGTAGCCCCCGTGGTGCGCTGAGCCAGTGAGCGCACCTCATCGGCGACCACGGCAAAGCCACGGCCCATCTCGCCGGCACGGGCCGCTTCGATCGCGGCATTCAGTGCCAGCAGGTTGGTCTGCTCGGCAATCGAGCGGATCACCGTCAGTACCCCGCCAATGGTGGCCGACTCTTCCGCCAATTGTTCGATCATGCGGGCGTTGCCTTGCACTTCATCGACCAGTTCACGCAAGCCCGACAGGCTCTGGCCGATTACCGCCTGGCCTTGTTCAACCGCACGCCCGGCATCTCGGCTGGCCTCGGCGGCTGCGCTGGCATCACCAGCCACTTGTTGAATGGTCGCTTCCAGCTCGCCCAAGGCATCGCGGATCTGCCCTGTATCGCCGGCCTGTCGCTCGGCGCCGCCGTGCAGCGCAGCGCTCATGCCGGCCAGGGCATGGCTGCTGCCGGCCACCTGCTCGGCGTTATGACGGATGGTGCCGACCAGCTCCACCAGGTACTGACGCAGGCGGTTGAGCGACTCCTGGATGTCGTGCAGTTCGCGGTTGGTCTTGCCCAGGGCGATGGCTTGGGCGAAGTCGCCCTCGGCCCAGCGGGACAGGGCCGGGGCGAGTCCGGTCAGGGTACGGGCCAGGCGCCGTTGCAGCGTATCGATCAATAGGGCGATCAGCAGGATCAGGCCGATCATCAGGCCTTGGATGATGCGCACCTCGGCAGCGATTTTCGCATGCTGGCCGCGTACTTCGGGTTCCAGCGCGGCGATGGCCTGTTGTACGGCTTCCAGGCGCTGGCCGGTGGTGGCAGCCAGTTCGGCGCGGCGCTCAATCTGTTCACGGGTGCGTTGCAGTTCGGCCGGGTAGCGGTTGAGCAGGCTTTGCAATTCACGCTTGAGGCCCACGGCAATGTCTTCCTGCTGGGCGCTGCTCTGGGATTCCAGGCCCATCATCGCCGCGAAGTCGTCGGCTCCGGATTCGGCCGTGCGGGTTACGCCGAGCAGTGGCAGGCCGTCGACCGTCTGGGCCTGGGCGCGGATCAGTTGCAGCTCGCGCTCGACCTCGTCGGCCAGCTCTGGGCGGCCGCTGCTGACCAGCTTGTCGCGAGCCAATGACAGCCGCCCCAGATGCAGGGTGGCGTCGAGCAAGGGCAGCAAGTAGCGATTGGCCTCGGCGTTGCCACTGTCGCGGGCGTAGCTGGCCATCTGCTTGAAGTTCGCCCCCAGCTCCCGCTCGGCTTGCAGCAGCAGGGCTTGTGGGTCGCCGGCCAGCTTGCCGGCGGCCAGCAGTTCGTTGGCGGTGAAGGCCTGCAGGCTATCCAGGCTGGGGCGCAACTTCTCGGCCAGCTCTACCGGCCAGTCCGTCAGTGCGGCCTGCAACTGTTGGTTCGCCTCCATGGCGGCGGCCTGGCGCAGGGCGTCGCCGCTGCCCAGGTAAGCCTGGATATTGCGCGCCGCCTGGTTCTGGAACTGCTGGGACAGGCCCAGATAGCGCTCCATCAGCTGGTAGGGGCGCTCGAGGGCGCGCTGTGACCACCACAGGGTGGCGCCCAAGGCGATACACACGGTCACCAGCAACAGCGTGTTGAAATTGGTCAGCCACTTCAGGCGCATAGCCGCGAACTTCCTGCGCAGGGGAGAGGTAGGCGCCTGAAGTTATTGCGATTTTGTGACGGGGTGATGACGCCAGGGGCTTGGTGTCATAAAAAAAGTGGCACAGTGCCTCCGTTGGTGTGGCCGGCACTGGCCTCTTCGCGGGCTTGCCCGCTCCCACAGGTTTACCTCCAGATTTGAGGTGTGTGAAATGCCTGGGGAAGCGGGCGAGTCTGTGAAGAAGCCGGCACAGAGAGTGCGAATTTCAGGGCTCTACACGAACGACGCAATTGCGCCCCGCATGCTTGGCCCGGTACAGCGCCTCGTCCGCTGCACTGGCCATGGTCAGTGCATCCAGCCCCTCATCCAGTTGCACCACCCCGGCACTGAAGGTGCACTGCAAATCCCGCGGCTGCGCCGGGTAGAGAATTTCGGCAAAGCGCCGGCGAATTTCGTCCAGTACCTTGTGTGCGGCATCCAGCGCGGTATTGGGCATGACGATGGCGAACTCCTCGCCACCGTAGCGGCCAATGAAGTCGGTCTTGCGCAAACGCTGCTTGAGGAATAGGGCAAGGCTCTTGATCACTCGGTCGCCCATGGGGTGGCCGTGGCGGTCGTTGATCTTCTTGAAGTGGTCGATGTCGAGCATGGCAAAGCTCAACGGCTGCTGCTCACGGCGGGCGCGGAAGCTGCAGTCTTCCAGCAGCTGCAGGATATGGGTGTGGTTGTACAGCCCGGTCAGGCTGTCGCGGACCATGCGCGCCTTCAAATGGCGGGCGCGGGCGGCGCGGTTGCGCACGGTAGTGATCAGGTGGCGTGAACGAAACGGCTTGGTCAAAAAGTCATCACCGCCTTCGCTCATGGCATCCAGTTGTTTGTCCAGGTCGTCCTCGGCAGACAGGTAGATGATCGGCACACTCACATAACGGTCACTGTGGCGGATTACCTTGGCCAGCTCCGGGCCGGTGCAGGCCGGCATGTACAGGTCGAGGATGATCAGGTCGGGCTGGAAGTCGGCAAGCTCGGCCATGGTGCGGATCGGGTCGGTCAGGCTGCGGGTGAGCATGCCGGCGCCGGCCAGTACACGCTCGGTGTACATGGCCTGTGTGCGCGAATCGTCGATGATCAGCACGCGCAACGGGTCGTGCGGGGCGGTGTTGGTCAGCAGTTCGACCTTTTCCAGCAAGCTGGAAGCTTCCAGGCTGCCGGTGAGAAAGTCCTGACCGCCGGCGCGCACTGCGGCAAGGCGGGTAGGGGTGTCGGCTTCGTGATGGCTGAAGAACAGCAACGGAATGGAGCGTGCCAGGCCCTGCTGCACCTGAGCGGCCAGCAGCAAGCCCAGGCCGGCGCCGGTGAAGTCGACATCCATGATGATGGCCGACGGCGGGTACTCGCTGATCGAGGCGAGAAACGCTGCGGCGCTGGGCAACGCCTGCACCACCAGACCAAAGAATTCCAGTTGCTGGGCCAGGCGCTGGGCGCGCTCGTGGTCCTGCAGCAGGATGTACACCGGTTTGCGCACGGGCAGCAGCAGTTGGTCGAGCGGGTCGTCCTTGCGCAGGCCGTTACGCGTCAACTGTTGGACGGGGCACTGCGGGCTCGGCTCGACTGCTTGGCTCATGTCCTGGCTACTTATAGGTTGGGATGTGCAGGGGCAATGATGGCTCTATGCTAGCAGCTCTTTTCACGTGCGTGAGTGCCCTGCGTCAACAAAGCGGGCAGAACGAATATTCAGTTGCTGACTGAATGGTCGCTTATGCGTACGGTGGTGTCTGCTTTATAGTGCAGCCATTCGGGCTTCCCGTGGCACGCTAGCGCAGGCCTGTGGTCAAAGCCCCTGAACCGTCGTGACTGATAAGGACAAAGCCATGCTGGACTGGAAAAACCGCGAGGCCAAAGCCGAGCCCCGTGAGCGTGTCGACGGGCGCGGCGCTGCCGCCCGTAGCTACCTTGGCGGCCTTTGGAGCCGTGCCCTGGGGACCCTGATCGGGTTGTACCTGCTGGTGTGTATCGGCCTGGGCTGGTACTGGAGCCAGGAGCCTGCTCTGTTCCCGGTGCAGCAAAACGCCCAGGCCGCAGCCGAACGTACTGGCCAGCAGATGGTGGTGGGCTATACCACCGTCGAAACCCTCAAGACCGTGGCCGGCACCTTGCTGAACAAGCCGGGCGGCTACATTTCCAACGACCGCTTCCCGCCAGGGCTGTGGATGGACAACATGCCAAGCTGGGAATATGGCGTGCTGGTCCAGGTCCGCGACCTGTCCCGTGCCCTGCGTAAAGACTTCGCCCGTTCGCAGTCGCAGTCCACCGAAGACGCCGACCTGGCCAAGGCCGAGCCGCGCTTCAACTTCGACAACAAGAGCTGGATCCTGCCATCGAGCGAGTCGGAGTTCGAAGAGGGCATCAAGTCGCTGACCCGCTACCAGACCCGTCTGGCTGCCGGCGACAAGGGCGCTATCTTCTATACCCGCGCCGACAACCTGAACAACTGGCTGGGTGACGTCGCCACCCGCCTGGGCTCGCTGTCGCAGCGCCTGTCGGCCAGCGTTGGCCGGGTCAAGCTCAACACCACGCTGAAGACCGAGTCGGTCGTTGCCGGCCAGGCGCCGCAGGTGGATGAGGAGCTGGTGGAAACCCCATGGCTGCAGATCGACAACGTGTTCTATGAAGCCCGTGGCCAAGCCTGGGCGCTGTCGCACCTGCTGCGTGCCATCGAGGTGGACTTCGCCGACGTGCTGGCGAAGAAGAATGCCACCGTCAGCGTGCGTCAGATCATCCGTGAGCTGGAGGCCTCGCAAGAGCCGCTGTGGAGCCCGATGGTGCTCAACGGCAGTGGCTTCGGCATGTGGGCCAACCACTCGTTGGTCATGGCCAACTATATTTCCCGGGCCAACGCTGCGGTTATCGATCTGCGTCAGCTGCTGTCGCAGGGTTGATGATGGCTATCAGCCCAACCGAGGCCGCCCATCGGGCGGCTTCCGACCGCGAGCTGGTCACCTGGGTGGACGAAACCGACCAGGTACTGGGCGCCTTGCCCCGTGCCGAGCTGCGCGAGCGTGGCCTGATTGGTCGCTGCACGTTCATTCTGCTGTTCAACAGTGCCGGTGAATTGTGTGTACACCGGCGTACCTTGAGCAAGGCGCTGTACCCCGGGTATTGGGATGTGGCGGCGGGCGGCATGGTCACGGCTGGGGAAGCGTATGCCGAGTCGGCCGCGCGCGAGCTGGCCGAAGAGCTGGGCATCGAGGGCGCCGAGCTGCGCTTTCACGAGCGGTTCTATTTCGACCAGCCGGATAACCGCTTGTGGTGCGCGGTGTATTCGGCGGTGTCGGATGCGCCGTTGCGGTTGCAGCCGGAAGAGGTTATTGAAGCGCGCTTCATCGGTCTGGAACAGGCTGAGCAGGAAAGCCTGAGCAAGCCTTATTGCCCGGACTCGTTGGCGGCGTTGCAGCGCTACAAGGCCACTTTGTAGGCTCGGGTTTGCCAGCGAAATACCGGCCCAGACACCCGTTTCGCAGGGCAAGGGCTTTGCCCTTGTTCGCGGGTAAACCCGCTCCTACACAACCGGCGTATTTATCGTTACACTGCGCGCCCTTTTCGGGCTGCCGCAATTCTTGCAGCAGTAGCGCCGCCCCTGCCAGAGTGGGGCTTCGCGGTCGGCCTCAACCCCAAGGCACGACCAGTTTTTGTCCTCAGCACCGAGGAACAAAAGTGGCCAAGAAAGCTTCTTCCTTTTCCGCCCTTGGCGGTCTCGTGTACTCCACCGACGCCGGTCGGCACTGCCCCGACTGTGGCCAGCCGGTGGACGCCTGCACCTGCAAGCAGCAAATCATCCCCGAAGGCGACGGCATTGCCCGCGTGCGCCGCGAAAGCAAAGGCCGTGGCGGCAAGACCGTGACCACTGTCACCGGCGTGCCGCTGCCGCCCGACCAGCTCAAAGAGCTGGCGACCACGCTCAAGCGCCGCTGCGGTACCGGCGGCGCCTTGAAGGACGGGGTTATCGAGATCCAGGGCGACCATGTCGAGCTGTTGATCGGCGAGCTGACCAAACAGGGTTTCAAGGCGAAAAAGTCCGGCGGCTGAGGCCATCGCGCGATTTTTTGCCCAGCGCTTTCTAAACTCGTTCCCGTGGTCAGAGTCTATGCCTGAGCACGGATGAATCGTCATTTTCAGCTTTTACACTCGCCCCGCTGCCTGCGGGCAGTGTCTTCGACTTATCTATAGGGGACTTGAATGTCCGTACGACGCACACGCAAAGACGATGGTAGCCAATGGACCGTGGCCGACAGCCGCAGTGTTTATGGTATCCGCCATTGGGGCGCTGGCTATTTCGCCATCAATGAAGCCGGGCGCGTCGAAGTACGCCCCAACGGCCCTCAAAGCGCTCCGATCGACCTGTTCGAACAGGTCGACGAACTGCGCCAGAGCGGCTTGTCGCTGCCCTTGCTGGTGCGCTTCCCTGACATTTTGCAGGACCGTGTGCGCCAGCTGACCGGTGCCTTCGACGCCAACATCGCGCGCCTGGAATACCAGAGCCAGTACACCGCGCTGTACCCGATCAAGGTCAACCAGCAGGAAGCGGTGGTGGAAAACATCATCGCCACGCAAAACGTTTCCATCGGCCTGGAAGCCGGCTCCAAACCCGAGTTGCTGGCAGTGCTGGCGCTGGCGCCGAAGGGCGGTACCATCGTCTGCAACGGCTACAAGGACCGTGAGTTCATTCGCCTGGCGCTGATGGGTCAGAAGCTTGGCCACAATGTGTTCATCGTCATCGAGAAAGAGTCGGAAGTGGCCCTGGTGATCGAAGAGGCCGCCGAGCTCAAGGTGAAACCACAGGTTGGCCTGCGCGTTCGCCTGTCGTCGTTGGCCTCGAGCAAGTGGGCCGACACCGGTGGCGAGAAGTCCAAGTTCGGTTTGTCCGCCGCCCAGTTGCTTTCGGTGGTGCAGCGCTTCCGCGATGCGGGCCTGGATCAGGGCATCCGCCTGCTGCACTTCCACATGGGTTCGCAGATTGCCAACCTGGCCGACTACCAGCACGGTTTCAAGGAAGCCATCCGTTATTACGGCGAACTGCGTGCGCTGGGCCTGCCGGTCGACCACATCGACGTGGGTGGCGGCCTGGGTGTGGACTACGACGGTACCCACTCGCGCAATGCCAGCTCGATCAACTACGACATGGACGACTACGCCGGCGTGGTGGTGGGCATGCTCAAGGAGTTCTGCGACGCGCAGGGCTTGCCGCACCCGCACATCTTCTCCGAGAGTGGCCGTTCGCTGACCGCGCACCACGCCATGCTGGTGATCCAGGTAACCGACGTCGAGAAACACAACGACGACGTACCGACCATCGAGAACAAGGAAGCCCTGCCCGAGACCGTGCAGTGGCTGGTCGACCTGCTTGGCCCGACCGACATCGAGATGGTCACCGAGACCTACTGGCGCGCCACCCACTACATGGGTGATGTGGCCGCGCAGTACGCCGATGGCAAGCTGAGCCTGGGCGAGAAGGCCCTGGCCGAGCAGTGCTATTTCGCCGTGTGCCGCCGCCTGCACAACTCGCTGAAAGCCCGCCAGCGCTCGCACCGCCAGGTGCTGGACGAGCTGAACGACAAGCTGGCCGACAAGTACATCTGCAACTTCTCGGTGTTCCAGAGCCTGCCAGACACCTGGGCCATCGGCCAGGTCCTGCCGATCATCCCGCTGCACCGCCTGGACGAAGAGCCGATGCGGCGTGCGGTATTGCAGGACCTGACTTGCGATTCCGACGGCAAGATCAACCAGTACGTTGACGAGCAGAGCATCGAAACCAGCATGCCGGTGCATGCGGTGAAGGAGGGTGAGGATTACCTGCTGGGCGTGTTCCTGGTGGGTGCCTACCAGGAAATCCTGGGTGACATGCACAACCTGTTCGGTGACACCGATTCGGTGAACATCTACCAGAATGCCGACGGCAGCGTGTACCACGCCGGTATCGAAACCCACGACACCATCGAAGACATGCTGCGCTACGTGCACCTGTCGCCGGAAGAGTTGATGACGCATTACCGCGACAAGGTTGCCAGCGCCAAGATCACTGCGCGTGAGCGGACCCAGTATCTGGATGCCTTGCGCCTGGGCTTGACCCGGTCTTCGTACCTGTCCTCCTGAAATGCAAAGGGGCCGTTGCGCGGCCCCTTTGACTATCACTCTCGGTGAGACGTCGCGGTGAGTTCGATTGTAATAGGCAATACTGCGCCACCCTCTTCGAGAAGAGTGGTACTCGAATAGCTGTAGACCTGCTCCTCAGTCCGCGCCGTTATTTTCAGGCCCTCCACGTGCAGCACGGCGCCCGATTGTCGAGTGACCAGGAAAGGCGTCAGCCTTTCAAGGCCCTTCAAGACCTGATCATCGTGCTGTTGTTTTTCAGCCACAAAGTACAAGTAGATCAGCGGCACTGTCGCCCCACCAGCATCGCTGAGCACCTCATAAATGGCACTCTGCTTGCCAATTGGAGTTTCAGAAACAATCTTGGTCAACACAGGCCTTGCATCTCTGGAGAAGATCCATAGGGTTTGACCGAGGATAAGCAGAAGCAGGCAAGCAATCAGCCATCTAATACCCGTATGACTTGGCATATTCGATCCCTTTCTTGATCCATTCCTGATCCTCGGGGTCGTCGCCATAAGGGGAACTGCCCCACCATGATCCAAGTGCTGAATTACTGGTCCCCGCGCGGCTCTGTGCCCATCCCGCCCCCCCTCAACAGGAATTCCTCCGAAAGGCCAGCAGCAGTTCCAGTTGCGCCATAATTGAAATTACCTAAAGCCTCATATTGCCTTCCCTGTTGCTTGTAATCCCACTCGCCTCGATTACGAACCTTCGAATAGAACCACGACACTAGAAAAGCACTGCCGCCATTTTTAAAGTAGTTACGCTCTTTGCTTGCAGCGTGCATGTTGCTAAGTACTGAGACACCTGATGGCGCGGCTGGAGGGTACATGATGGCTCCTTGCTCATAGGCCGTTGGTGTGAGCCCCCTCCATGGGTTCTGCTTTTATCGGCCAGAGGCTTGGAAGCAGTCAATCGAGCATATTTTTCATATTGTGTTTCCGGGCCCTGTGACCCACTTGCCCTCCAGTTTCAGTTTCCATCCAACCCACCCCAACGTCACCGCCCGCAACCCCATGAACCCAAGAAACGCCATCCACAACCCATGGTTGCCCAACCCGCTCATGGCCACTGCCACCGGCAGCGCAATCAACACCGAAACCAGCATTGCATTTCGCATTTCCCGCGCCCGGGTCGCGCCGATGAACAAGCCATCCAGCAAGTAACTCCACACCGCGATCAGCGGCAGCAACGCCAGGTAGGGCAAATACGGATAAGCCGCCGCCCGCACACTGTCGATGTCGGTCTGCAAGTCGATGAACAGGTGCCCACCCAGCAGGAACAGCCCGGCAAAGCCCAGGCTGGTGATCAGTGACCAAGCACAAGCGACCACCAGCGAGCGGCGCAAGGTGTCGCGGTCACGGGCACCAATGGCATGGCCGCACAAGGCCTCCACCGCATGGGCCAGCCCATCCAGCGCATAGGCCGTCAGCAGCAGGCCATTGAGCAACAGGGCGTTGGCCGCCACGGTCGCTTCGCCCAGGCGTGCGCCTTGCACGGTAATCAGCAGGAACACCAGTTGCAGCGCCAGGCTACGCAGGAAGATGTCGCGGTTCACCGCCAGCAGTGGCCTCCAGGCCTGCCAGCGCTTGAGCGCTGCCCACACGATCTGCCCCGGGTAGGCCCGCAGGGCCGGGCGGGTCAGGGCCAGGCCGAGCAGGGCGGCAGTCCATTCGGCAATCACCGACGCCCGCGCCGAGCCCAGTACACCCCAGTCCAGGCCCAGCACGAACCACAGGTTCAAGGCGATGTTCAGCAGGTTGGTGGTCAGCAGGATGGCCAGTGGAGCCCTGGCGTTCTGCGTGCCGAGGAACCAGCCGACCAGCGCGTAACTGGCCAGCGCCGCAGGCAGGCCAAGCAGGCGGGTGTGGAAGAAGTCTTCGGTGGATTGCTGCAGGGCTGCGCTGGGTTGCATCGCATGGAGTGCCAGCTGGCTGAAGGGCAGGGCCAGCAGGCCGATCAACAGGGCGAAGCCGACCGCCAGCAGCAGCCCTTGCACCAGGACCTGGCGTAGCGCTGCACCGTCGCCCCGGCCGGCGGCCTGAGCAGCGAAGCCGGTGGAACCCATGCGCAGGAAGCCCATCAGGCCGACCATGAAGGTGAACAAGGTGGCGCCCACAGCTACCGCGCCCAGTTGGTGGGCGTGCGGGAGATGACCGATGACCGTGCTGTCGACCAGCGCCACCAGCGGTACCGAGATGTTGGACAGGATCATCGGCGCGGCCAACGCCCAGACCTTGCGGTGGGTGGGGCGGTGGCGCCAGTCGGCAGCGAGTTGGGGCATGTGCATTCCATGAGATTTTGGGGCCGCTGTGTGCCCCTTCGCGGGCTTCCGCCCCCACAGGAAAGTGTTGCTCTGGTGGCCGGCGCCAAACCCGTGGGAGCGGGCGAGCCCGCGAAGGGGCGCAACGCGGCCCCCTTTTAACGAATGGCCACAGTGTACCGACCAGGCAACCATTTAGCGCGACCATGGTCTGACCTGGCGCGCAACGCCGGGTGCTGCACCTGACGTTGCGCTATAGTTGCTGCCCTCACGTACACGCTGCCCAAGAGTTCCTATCTCATGTTCAACAAAGGATTGTTGCTGGCCTGCGCGCTGGCGTTGCTCAGTGCCTGTGACTCTTCCACGCCGGGTAAACCAGCACCGGTCGAGAAGTCAGTGGCACCCGCGCCCGCCGAAGCCTCCGCCCCCAAGCGTGAGGACCCGACCGTGCTCGCCAAGCGCTACGAGGGCCGCGAACTCACGGTGCTGGACGTATCGGAAGTGCAGCTCGATGGCGCGGCAACGCTGTCGATCAGCTTCTCCGTACCGCTGGATGCCAAGCAGGACTTCACCACCAAGGTGCACCTGGTAGACACCGTCAAAGGCAAGCTCGACGGTGCCTGGGAACTCTCCGACAACCAGATGGAGCTGCGCTTGCGCCACCTGGAGCCGCAGCGCAAGCTGGTGCTGACCGTCGACAAGGGCCTGCTGGCAGTCAACGGCAAGCAGCTGGACAGCGAGTCGATCACCCGCCTGGAAACCCGCGACATGCAGCCGACCATCGGCTTTGCCAGCCGCGGCTCTTTGCTGCCTACGCGCCTGGCCGAAGGCCTGCCGGTGATTGCCCTGAACGTCGACAAAGTGGATGTCGAGTTCTTCCGCGTCAAGCCAGACATGCTCTCGACCTTCCTGGCCAACTGGGGACGCAACAGCAGCCTGTACTACTACCAGTCCAAGGAAACCCTGGACATGGCCGAGCTGGTCTACAGCGGCCGCTTCGATCTAAACCCGGCGCGCAACACGCGCGAGACCGTGTTGCTGCCGATTGCCGGCATCAAGCCGTTGCAGGCGCCAGGCGTGTACCTGGCAGTGATGCGCGCCTCGGGTACCTACGATTATTCTCAGCCGGCAACCCTGTTCACCCTTAGCGACATCGGCGTGTCGGCCCACCGCTACCGCGATCGCATCGACGTGTTTGCTCAAGCCCTGGAAGGCGGCAAGGCGCTGAGCGGCGTCAACCTGGAAATCCATGACGAAAAGGGCAAGCTGCTGGCCCAGGCCACCAGCGATGGCAAGGGGCATGCCCAGCTGCCGATCACGCCCAAGGCCGATACCCTGATTGCCACCCAGGGCGTGCATACCACGCTGCTGCGCCTGAACACCGCAGCCCTGGACCTGGCCGAATTCGACATCACCGGGCCTCAGGCCAACCCGCTGCAGTTCTTCATCTTCGGCCCGCGTGACCTGTACCGCCCGGGTGAGACGGTGCTGCTCAACGGCCTGCTGCGCGACCAGGACGGCAAGCCGGTCAAAGCCCAGCCGGTGAGCGTGGAAGTGCGTCGCCCGGATGAACAGGTGAGCCGCAAGTTCGTCTGGGAAGCCGACAGCAATGGCTTGTACCAATACCAGTTGCAACTGGCCACCGAGGCCCCGACTGGCCGTTGGCAACTGCTGCTCGACCTGGGTGGCGGGCGCAAGCAGGTCTATGAATTCCTCGTTGAAGACTTCCTGCCCGAGCGCCTGGCGCTGGAGCTCAAGGGCAGCAGCACACCGCTTTCGCCGGATGAAGATGCGCGTATCCAGGTCAATGGCCGTTACCTCTATGGTGCGCCGGCCGCCGGCAACCGCCTGAGCGGTCAGGCCTATGTACGCCCGCTGCGCGAGGCCGTACCGGCGTTGCCTGGCTACCAGTTCGGCTCGGTCACCGAAACCGATCTGAACCAGGACCTGGAACTGGACGAAGTCACCCTTGACCAGGCCGGCAAGGCGGTGGTCGATATCGAAAGCCGTTGGGCCGAGGCCCGCTCTCCGCTGCAACTTACCGTGCAGGCCAGTCTGCAGGAGTCGGGTGGCCGGCCGATCACCCGGCGCCTGGAGCAGCCTATCTGGCCTGCTGAGCGCCTGCCGGGCCTGCGAGGCCTGTTCGAAGGTGAGGAAACTGATAGCAACGGGCCGGTGGAATTCGAGTTCCTGGTGGCCGACCGCGACGGTAACAAACTGGCGGCCGACGCGCTCAAGGTGCGCCTTGTTCGCGAACGCCGCGATTACTACTGGAATTACTCGCAAAGCGACGGCTGGAGCTACGCCTACAACGAGAAGTTCCTGACCCAGAACGAAGAGACGATCAGCGTCAAGGCAGGTTCCACCGCCAAGCTCAGCTTCCAGGTTGAATGGGGCCCGTACCGCGTCGAAGTCGAAGACCCGCAGACCGGTCTGGTATCCAGTGAGCGCTTCTGGGCCGGCTATCGTGCCCAGGACAACGCTGAGGGCGGCGCGGTACGGCCGGACCAGGTCAAGCTGGCGCTGGACAAACCCTCCTACGCCGATGGCTCTACCGCCAAGGTCACCGTCACTCCGCCCGCTGCGGGCAGCGGTTACCTGATGATCGAGTCCAGCGATGGCCCGCTGTGGTGGCAGGAGATCGATGTGCCCGCCGAGGGCAAGACCTTTGACGTGCAACTGGACAAGGCCTGGGCCCGTCACGACCTGTACATCAGCGCGTTGGTTATCCGCCCTGGTGAGCGCAAGGCCAATGCCACGCCCAAGCGCGCCGTGGGCGTGCTGCACCTGCCGCTGGACCGCGCCGAGCGCAAGCTTGCGCTGAGCCTGCAGGCACCGGAAAAAATGCGCCCGAAACAGCCGTTGACAGTGAAGGTAAAGGCCGCCAACGCTGATGGCAGTGTGCCCAAGCAGGTGCATGTGCTGTTGTCGGCGGTGGACGTGGGCATCCTCAACATCACCGATTTCAAAACTCCCGACCCGTTCGCCAGCCTGTTCGGGCGCAAGGCCTATGGTGCCGATCAACTGGACATCTACGGCCAGTTGATAGAGGCCGGCCAAGGCCGCCTGGCCAGCTTGGCGTTCGGTGGTGACGCAGCGATGGCCAAGGGGGGCAAGCGCCCCAACACTACGGTAACCATCGTCGCCCAGCAGAGCCTGCCGGTGACACTGGACGACAAGGGTGAGGGCCAGGCCACGGTCGACATCCCCGACTTCAACGGTGAACTGCGGCTGATGGCCCAGGCCTGGACCGAAGAGCACTTCGGCATGGCCGAAGGCAAGACCGTGGTCGCCGCGCCGTTGATTGCCGAGCTTTCGGCCCCGCGCTTCCTGGCCGGTGGCGACCGTACCAGCCTGGCACTGGACCTGGCCAACCTGTCCGGCCGCGCCCAGCAACTGAGCGTCGAAATCACCACGGATGGGCAACTGAGCCTGGCGGCCAACGCCGTGCAGAGCATTAACCTGGCCGAAGGGCAGCGCTCGACGCTGATGATTCCGGTGCAGGCCCAGGGAGGCCTGGGGCAGGGCAAGGTGCATGTCCGGGTGACGGGCCTGCAACTGCCGAACGAGCCGGTCAAGGCGTTCGAACGTGAGTGGACGCTGGGCGTGCGCCCGGCCTACCCGGCAATGCTCAAGCACTACCGCGTGGCCTTGAAGGACCAGCCGTGGACCCTGCCCGAAGCAGACCTGGCCGCCTTCGAGCCCGCTGGCCTGGAAGCCAGCCTGGCCTTGTCGAGCCGGCCGCCGCTGAACCTTGCCGAGCAGATTCGCGCGCTGCAAGCCTACCCCTACGGCTGCCTCGAACAGACCACCAGTGGCCTGTACCCCTCGCTGTACGCCGATGCCGACAGCCTCAAGCGCCTGGGCATCAAGGGCGAGCCGGCGGATGTGCGCAAGCGCAAGATCGAAATGGGCATCGAGCACTTGCTGGGGATGCAGCGCTACAACGGCAGCTTTGGCCTGTGGAGTTCGGACAGTGAGGAAGAGTACTGGTTGACCGCCTATGTGACCGACTTCCTGCTGCGTGCCCGTGACCAAGGTTACGGCGTGCCCGCCGAGGCACTGAAGAAGGCCAGTGAGCGCCTGCTGCGTTACCTGCAGGAGCGCAACCTGATCGAAGTCGACTACAGCGAAAATGCCGACCATACGCGCTTTGCCGTGCAGGCCTATGCGGCGCTGGTGCTGTCGCGCAGCCAGCAGGCGCCGTTGGGTGCCCTGCGCGGGCTGTTCGAACGTCGCGCCGATGCCCGCTCCGGTCTGCCGCTGGTACAACTGGCAGTGGCGCTGGACAAAATGGGCGACAAACCGCGTGCCGAGCAAGCCTTGCAGGCGGGCCTGGGCATCAGCCGTGGCAAAGGCTGGCTGGCCGATTACGGCAGCGCCCTGCGTGACCAGGCGCTGATCCTGGCGCTGCTGCAGGAAAGCAACCTGGCCAGCAGCCAGGTCGATCAGCGCCTGTTCGCCTTGTCGGATGAACTGGCAGCCAACCGTTGGCTGTCGACCCAAGAGCGCAATGCACTGTTCCTCGCTGGCCGTGGCCTGCTGGGCAAGCCGGAAGGCCAGTGGCAGGCACGCCTGGACAGCGCGGGTGAAGTGCGCGAGTTGAACAATGCCGACGCCGGTATGAAGCTGGAAGGTCCGTTACTGGCCTCGCCACTGAGCGTGCAGAATGAAGGCAACGAGACGCTGTACCAGCAGCTGACCTTGTCGGGCTACCCACGGCAGGCGCCTGCTGCTGGCGGCAACGGCCTGCAGATTCGCAGAGAGTACCTGGGTATGAATGGCCAGCCGCTGGACCTGCACAACCTGCGCAGTGGCGACCTTGTGCTCGTGCACCTGGCGCTCAAGGCTGAGGACCGCGTGCCGGATGCGTTGGTGGTGGACCTGCTGCCGGCAGGCCTGGAGCTGGAAAACCAGAACCTGGCTCAAAGCGCCGCCAGCCTGGACAACGCCAGCAGTGCAGTGAAGGCGTGGCGCGAGTCGATGCAGAACGCCAGCGTGGTGCATCAGGAGTACCGTGATGACCGTTATGTTGCCGCGCTCAAGCTTGACGGCTATGGCACCACCCACCTGCTGTACCTGGCGCGAGCAGTGACCCCGGGCACTTATCGCGTGCCGCCGCCGCAGGTCGAATCGATGTACCGGCCGAACCTGCAGGCCGTGGGCGATGGGCAAGGGGAGATGACCGTGAAAGCCCGCTAGAGACCCGCTCTACGCGGACAATGTGGGAGCGGCCTTGCGTCGCGATCGGGCCGCAAAGCGGCCCCGACAATTCAAGCGGCGAAGCTGAAATCCTGGGGCTGCTGTGCAGCCCTATCGCGACGCAAGGCCGCTCCCACAAAGACCGCGCAGATCAGTGGATCACCCAGCTCATCACCCACAGCCCCAGCACCAGCCAGATGATCCCGAGGATGATCGAGGCGCGCATGAATGCGCGGATTGCCGAGTACAGCAGCATCAGGCCGATGATCAGGGCCAGGATGCTCAGCAGCGAGGTGTCCATGCCCAAGGTGCGCGACAGGCCATCGATGAAGTTGCCACCGGCATTGGCCAGCAGGTTGAACAGCCCGCTCAATGCGTCGACGATGAAGCGGATCAACGACCCCAGTGCCTGGCCCAGCCACTCGAAAAAACCTTCTACATGCATAGTTGCTTCCTGATGAAAAAATCGGCGAGGTTGTCGTCCCAAAGCCTTTGGCCATTACCTGGCCAGGTCGGTTCCCGATGCCAAGCTTAGCGCGACCACGCTGCCGAGCGGGCAGGTTGTTGCGTGCCACGCTGATCAGTCTGCTGGTGCTCGGCGGCCTGTTCTGGCTGGCTGACCGTGTCTGGCCGTTGCCGCTGCCGGGTGACGACCTGGCCCGGGTAGTGCTGGCCGAAGACGGCACGCCGTTGTGGCGCTTTGCCGATGCTGATGGCGTGTGGCGCTACCCCGTAAGCCCTGAAGAGGTTTCGCCGCTTTACCTGCAGGCTTTGCTGACTTACGAGGACCGTTGGTTCTACAACCACCCAGGGGTCAACCCGCTGGCATTGGCCCGGGCGGCCTGGCTGAACCTGCGCGGGGGGCGTGTCGTGTCGGGCGGCAGCACATTGTCGATGCAGGTGGCACGCCTGCTCGACCCGCACGACCGTACCCTGGTCGGCAAACTGCGCCAGCTATGGCGCACCTTGCAGCTGGAATGGCACTTGTCCAAGCGCGACATCCTGCAGATCTACCTGAACCGCGCACCGTTCGGCGGCACGCTTCAGGGCGTGGCGGCAGCCAGCTGGGCGTACCTGGGCAAGTCGCCCCTGCACTTGACACCTGCCGAAGCGGCACTGCTGGCCGTGCTGCCCCAGGCACCCAGCCGGCTGCGCCCGGACCGCCACCCCGAGCGTGCCCAGCGTGCCCGGGACAAGGTGCTGCAGCGCCTGGCTGAATACCAGGTGTGGCCGGCCCAGCAAATTCGCGAGGCGGCCGAGGAGCCGCTGGTGTTGGCGCCACGCCAGGAGCCGGCCCTGGCGCCATTGCTGGCCCGGCGCCTGAACAGCGCTGACAGCCCGCCGCTGATCCGTACCACGCTTGACGCCGCGCTTCAGCGGCGCCTCGAAGACTTGCTGCTGGGCTGGCGCGCACGGCTGCCGGAGCGTACCTCGGCCGCCATTCTGGTGGTCGAAGCGCAGAGCATGGCGGTGCGCGCGTACCTGGGCTCGATAGATTTGTCTGATGAGCGCCGCTTTGGCCATGTCGATATGGTGCGCTCGCTACGTTCGCCCGGCTCCACCCTCAAACCGTTTCTTTACGGCATGGCGCTGGACGATGGCCTGATCCATTCCGAATCGCTGTTGCAGGATGTTCCGCGACGCTATGGCGACTATCGCCCTGGCAACTTCTCCATGGGGTTCAGCGGGCCGGTGTCGGCCAGCTCGGCGTTGGCCCTGTCGCTCAACCTGCCCGCCGTGCAATTGCTGGAGGCCTACGGCCCGAAACGTTTTGCCGCGCAACTGCGCATGGCGGGCATGCCGTTGATACTGCCCCCCCTTGCCGAGCCCAACCTGTCGTTGATCCTGGGCGGTGCCGGCAGCCGGCTGGAGGACCTGGTCGGGGGCTACGCGGCACTGGCGCGGGGTGGCAACAGTGCGCAGGTGCGCTTGCAGCCACAGGCCCCTCTGGTGGAGCACCGGTTGCTGTCACCGGGGGCGGCGTGGATCATCCGGCGTATCCTCAGCGGCCAGGCGCGCCCGGACCGCGACCCGCACGCCGAACTGGTGCAGCGCCCGCTACTGGCCTGGAAAACCGGCACCAGCTACGGCTTCCGCGATGCCTGGTCGATTGGCGTGGGGCCGCGCTACCTGATCGGCGTATGGATTGGCCGCCCCGACGGTACACCGGTGCCTGGGCAGTTCGGCCTGGCGTCGGCGGCGCCGCTGATGTTGCAGGTGCACGATCTGTTGAGCAATCGCGACAGCCAACGCGGCATCAGCGTCCCGATAGCGCCGGTACCTGCGAATATCGACGTTGCGGCGATCTGTTGGCCGCTGGGCCAGCCGATGAGCAAGCAGGACACCAACTGTCGGCGTCAGCGCTTTGCATGGACCCTGGACGGCACCACGCCGCCAACCTTGCAGGCAGCCGACCAGCCGCTGGGCCTGGGTTTGCGCGAAAAAGTATGGGTCAACGAGCAGGGCTTGCGGGTCGATGGCAGCTGCCCGGGCGCCAAGGCGCGTGACATCGCCCTGTGGCCGGCGCCGCTGGAGCCTTGGCTACCCCGTGTCGAGCGGCGCATGGCGCGTTTGCCGGCCATCGACCCGGCCTGCCCGCCGCAGGCGCCGGCCAGTGCACCACCGCTGTCGATCGTCGGCGTGCGCCCAGGCGACAATCTGCGCCGCCCGGCCACCAGCACTGAGCCGTTGCAATTGCAGGTATCTGCCTTGGGTGGTGGTGGACGGCGCTGGTGGTTCCTCGACGGCCAGCCGTTGGGTGAAACCCAGGGGCAGGACAGCTTGTTGCTGCGTTTGCCACAGGTCGGGCAGGCCGAACTCAGCGCGCTGGACGAAAGCGGTCAGACGGCGCGGGTGGCGTTCCAGGTCAGTGAGTAGGTGTTCGACGACAGCCGGGCCAGCACCTACGCTTGCAAGTGACGGGTGTGACCGGCTGGTGCCCCGCAACCCATGGGAACATGGAGTGCCCTATGCGTCCTCTGGTCGTGCCCCTGATGTTGCTGCTTTGGGCACTTGCTGCCCACGCCGACCCGTTGCCGGGGTTTCTCGACAGCCATGAGTACGAGCGGCGTCTGCCCAGCGCCAACCTGCCGATGACGGACTACGCCCCTGTGAGCCCCCGCATACGGTTGGCAGGGGCGGCTATCGACAACCCCGACTGGGCCCCGGCCAACACCCGGCTGGTGCTGCAAAAAGTGCGCTTCGAGGGCGGCACGGTGTTCCCCTTGGGCGACCTGCGCGAACACTATCAGCCGCTGATCGGGCGCGAAACCACGTTGGGTGAATTGCAGCAATACACCCAGCGCCTGACCCAACGCTACCGGCAGAAGGGCTACTTGCTGTCGTATGCCTACCTGCCTCCTCAGGATGTGGCCGATGGCAGGGTCGACGTGGTGCTGGTCGAAGGTTACGTACGTGATTACCACGTGGACGGCGATATTGGACCGGCCAATGAGTATTTGCAGCAGTTGCTGGCGCGTATTGAGGCCGAGCGCCCACTGAGCCGCGAAACGCTGGAGCGCTATCTGGGCCTGGCTACGCGCATGCCAGGGGTCGTGGTAGAGGCCGAACTGGCAATGGCACGGGCTGCCGATGGTGTCGCCCGGCTGACGGTGCATGCGCGGCGCAAGCCGTTCAGCGCCGCTGTGACCGTGGCCGACTCCAGCCGTGATGCTGCACAGGCCCTGATCACCGTAGCCAGCGATGCCCAGACCCGCCATGGCGAACGCGTCACGGCCAGCTGGCTGCTGCCCCCTGGCAATGACCGGGTCTATTACCAGCGTCTCGATTACAGCCAGTACCTGGACGCCGCCGGTAGCCAACTGCTGCTGTCGGCGTCGCGCTACCGCAGCGAGCCCGGCACGCGAATACGTTTGGACGATGGCCGCGATATCACCCGCGAGCACGACAGTGAGCGCTATGCGATCGGCCTGCGTCAGCCGGTGGTTGTCAGGCCGAATGAGTGGCTGGCGGTGCAGGGCCACCTGTACTCGGTCAGTGAGCATGATGAAGACCGGATGGCCGAGCAGCCAACGTCTCGCAAATACGACACCTATGTGCGGGCGCTGTCATTCGAAGGTGACTGGCGCAAGGTGGAGCAGGGGCGTTTGCGTATCGTCAGTGCCGGGGTCCATCAGGGGCTGGACTACCTGGGGGCACGCAGCGATGCTGACTACGATCTCGACTTCCTGCGCGTGCGGCTTTCCGGTTTGCAGAGCGACACCCTGTTGGATAACTGGCAGGGGGTGGTGTCCGGGGCGTTGTACTGGAGTGATGATCGCTTGCCCGACAGCGAGCGGGCGGGGTTTGGCGGGCAGAATTTCGGGCGCGGTTACCCGCGCGATCAGGCGGACGGTGACAAGGGCTGGGGTGTGGCTTACGAGCTCAACTACAGCGTGCGCAGTAGCTGGCTTGCGCAGGTTCAGCCCTATGCGGTGATGGATACCGCTCAGGCCTGGCACAACCGGGGACCGGTGGAGGACGCCCATCTGGCTTCGGTGGCGCTGGGTGTGCGGTTAGGGGGTGGGCATGTGTTCAATGTGGCGCTGGAAGTGGCCAAGCCGTTGGCGGATGTGGCGCTGGATAGCCTGGACCGTGGGCCTCGGCTGTCGTTGAACCTGGCGATCCAGTTGTAGCAGGCAACTATGGGCTTGCAGGAGCAGCCTTTGCAGCACGAGGCCGCTCCAGATGGTAAGCCGAGCATTCACTCAATGGGTCGTGAACCGCTGGTGAACGGGCGACGAGCTGGGGGTCAGCGCCAGAGCCAGCTGGGTGCGGTTGTGCATATGCGTCAAACGCAATACCTGAGACACATACAGCTTCACGGTGTTTTCGGTAATGCCCAGTTCGCAGGCGATCTGGTAATTGGTCTTGCCCTTGCCTACCAGGCGCGCTACTTCCAGCTGGCGTGGTGACAGTTTCTCGAACGCTGCTGGCAGCTCGCTTTCGCTTTCTTCTGCATCACTGGCACGCCGGTGGGTGCCTTGGCCACGGGCTTTTTCCAGGTCCTGATACAGTTCGTCCACCGACTCGGCCAGTTCCTGCAAGCGCTGGTTCAGTCCACCCAGATCACGAAGGTTGCGCTGGCGCTCCAGCAAAGCCGCTTCTTGCCGACGGACGCCTGCCAGCAGTTCATCAAGGTCCATCGGCTTCTGGTAGTAATCGGCAAAACCTTCGCGTATTGCCCGGATCAAGTCCTGTTTCTCGGCACGCCCTGTCAACATGATGGCTTCGAACGTGCGCTGGCTGCCGTTGATTTCCTTCAAGGCGCGCACCAGCTCGATGCCATCCCGATCTGGCATGTGCAGGTCACAGATGAGCAAGCCGATGGTCGGGTCTGCCACATAGTGCTCGATGGCTTCGTCGGTTGAGAGGGCTGTAACGCAGGCATAGCCCTTGGTTTGAAGGAATTCACTCAGCTGTTCGACAATGACCGGTTGGTCATCAACCACCAACACCTTTACTTCACTCACTGATCTGGACACGATCAACTCCCTGTTCTTATACGGCCCTGCTCCCGTGCCAGACGCTCTGGCAGCTTAAAAGTAGTCGCACTCAGCGAATATGTACAAGGTCTGTACAAGTCATCGGACCACTGGAAGGGTTATTGGATCCATACGGCCGTTAGAAGAAAACCTGATAACACATAGGGGACGAATGCCTGCTTGTCGCCCATTTCTTCGGTCAGGGCCTGCAAACGCTTCTTTACCTTGGGGTTGAGCAGAGTCCACAGGCGGCGGCGGGTCAGTAGCCAGACCAGTACAGTGACACCCGCGCCAATGAAGGTGCCGAGCACATATTGCGGGCTGGTGGCCAAGGCCAGGGCGCCCATGAGCTTGACGTCGTCGGCGCCGAAGCGGCCGAGCATGTAGCCTGGCAGGGTCAGCAGCATGACGATGGCCAGCGCCCAACCGGCCTCGCTGGCTTCGGCGCCTATCCAGCTGTGACCGGTGCTGAACAGCCAGGCCAGGGCGCAGCCAGCCGCCCCCAGGGTCAGCACGTTGGAGATCTGGCGTTGACGCACATCCTGTTCGGAGCACAAGGCAAGCCACAGCAGGAGAACAATGCTTTGCATTGGCAGGTCGCCTTTCCCAAATGTTGAACACTTCTACCCGGTCAGTCAGGTTTCCTTAAAAGAAGATAGACGGGAACGTGCGGGGGAGTGCGGTTGGCATCGGAAAAAAGGCGTGCGTGGAATGGATTTTGTCGTAGCTGACACAGGCCAGGCCGGTGACGCAGTCGTACTCGGAATCGCCATCTATGTAGGCGTGGGGTCAGCCGCGAACATCCGCGAAGCCGGTGCCATGCACCGGGCCAATTGCTTCGCGGGTAAACCCGCTCCCGCCGGGCCACGGTGCATGCAAAAGCCGCGTTCCAACGCTATTTTTTGCTGCCCGGTGGGTAGTTGCCCAGCACCTTGGCCACGGTGTTGCGGATTGCGCTGTTGCGTTCTTCCGGGCTTGGCGGGTAGTTGTTCATGATCTGCTCGGCACTGCCGCGCCATACCAGCTTGCCGTCACGCCCATCGAACATGTCGACCTGGATAGTGGCGACCTTGTAGTCGACACTGCGGGTTTCGTTGTACATCGGGCCACCCCAGTAGCCGCCCCAGTAGCCACCCCAGCCACCGCCGTAGTTGGTGGTGATCTGTTGTTGGCGCTGCTCCACGATCAGGTATGTGCGTACTGTCAGGTCGGGCCGCGCTCCGCCTTGTACCGGGCGCAGGCCGCGCTGGTCGAGTTGGTCTGCCACCGCCTGGCGAATGCGCTGCTCGGTGAGGTCGCTCTTGATCCGTGGGTCATCCGGGCGGTACTGCAGGCCTGGCTCCTGCCATGCCCAGCTACGGTAGGCGGCAAAATCGCGGCTGGCATCGAAATCCTGCTGGACGTTGTTGCTGGAGCAGGCTGCGAGCAACAACGCGAATGACAGTAGAACGAGACGGCGCAACATGATGGTTCTCCGTTAGCTATTAACTGGGAGGATAGCCGCTGAGTGCCTTGTGCACAGAGTCGCGCAAGGCACTTTCGCGTTCGCGGGGCGAGTCCTTGTTGCTGCTGCTTTCGGCACTGGCGCTCCAGACCGGCTGGCCGCTGCGGGCGTCGTACAGGTCGATGCGCACCACCAGTACTTCGACCTCGTAGGTACGCACGATGGGCACGCTGGCATAGCCTCCATAACCGTGGCGGTAGCCGCCATAGCCGACACCTCCATAGGGGTACGGCCCGTAGTAGGGGTCATAGGTGTCGTAGTCACGCACTTGGCGCAAGCGTTTTTCCAGGCGCATATCGGCGCTCACCAGCAAGTCGCCAGGGCCTGCGCGAGAGGGGCGCAGGCCATGCTGGTCGAGCGCACCGCTGACGGCATCGGCCAGTTGCGCCGGGTCGGCATCGACAGTGCCGCTGGGCAACTGGCCGTTGCGCCAGCTCCAGCTGCGGTAGTGCCCATAATCACGAGCGGGCGCAGGGTAAGCACTGGCGTCGAAGGTGGTGGCCGCCTGGGCGGGGGCCGGTGGTAACGGGCGGCTGCTGGCCACATACGGGTTGCTGCCCTGGCAGCCAGCCAGGGCAATGGGCAGCAGGGCCAGGCACAACAGACGGTACGGCATGTGTTCCTCCCGGCGCGGCGGATTAGCGGGGGCGGCAAACCCAGTGCAGGTAGCGGCCAAGCCCGGCGAAGGTGGGGTGGCGACGGTGGGCCAGTTCCATTTCCAGCAGGTCGAGCAGCTCGGCCTTGCCCTGGAATTCCTTGGGCATATAGTCGTGAAACACCCGCACGCCGCTTTCGCTTTCAACCAGCCACATAGGCTCAAGTTGCGCCTTGAGTTCGCGTGGATCAAGCGGTTTCTGAGGGGTCAGGCTCTGCTTTTCACCTTCCAGCCGGTTGCTGCGCAACTTGCGGAAATGGCCCTTGAGCAGGTTGCGATAGACCAGGGCGTCGCGGTTGTAGAAGGCCAGCGATAACCAGCCGTCGGGGGCCGTGAGCTGATGCAGCACCGGCAGGATGCTCTCGGGTTCGGCCAGCCATTCGAGCACGGCGTGGCAGAGCACCAGGTCGTAGCGCTCGGTCAGTTGGCCGAGCAGGTCTTGCCAGGGCGCCTGGATGAAGATCGCGGTCTGGCCGGCTTCGGCAAAGCGTGCCCTGGCGCCGTCGAGCATGGGCGCCGCAGGTTCGGCCAGGGTCAGCTGGTGGCCGCGCTCGGCCAGCCACAAGGCCATGTGGCCCAACCCGGCGCCGATGTCGAGGATGCGTAGCGGGCGGTCGGGTAGCGCTTCGGCCAGGTCGGCCTGCAGCACGGCCAGGCGGATCGCACCCTTGGCGCCGCCATAGATCTTTTCGGCAAAGCGGGTGGCCAGCTCATCGAAATGACGGTCGTTCATCGGGCGAAGCGCCTCTCGCTGTCGGCCAGCTTGGCACGCACCACCTGGTCCATGTCCAGACCCAGTTCGCTGCACAGCAGCAACAGGTAGAGCACCACGTCACCGATTTCCTGGCCGGCGTGGGCCAGTTTGTCGGCAGGCAGCTGGCGCGATTCGTCCTCGCTCAGCCACTGGAAGATTTCTACCAGTTCGGCCATTTCGACGCTGGCGGCCATGGCCAGGTTCTTCGGGCTGTGGAAGCCGCGCCAGTCGTTGGTATCGCGGATCTGATGCAGGCGTTGGGTGAGTTCTTGCAGGTTCATCGGGGGTCTCCTATTGCTGCATAGCTTCTGCCCAGGCCCGATGCAAAGCAAGCGTATACCGCCAGGACAGGCCCGGCCTTACAGGCTCTCCCAACGGCCGACCATATGCAGCACGTCCCCGTGCCCGTCCAGGCGCAGTTGGCCCGAAGGGCCCGCTTCACTGGCACTGAGCACCACCTCCGAAGGCAACCTGACCGGCTTGCGGAAGTCCACCTCAAAGGCATAGCCACTGTGCGGCAAGTGCCCGCGCAGCGCGGCCAAGGCCATGGCCTTGGTCCACATGCCATGGGCAATGGCCGTGGGAAAGCCGAACAACCGCGCACTGACGGCACTGAGGTGGATAGGGTTGTAATCCCCGCACACCTTGGCATAACGCCGGCCGATATCACTGTCGGCGTACCAGCGGGTGGCCTCGGGCAACGGATCAGGCTCAGGGTCGGCGGGCTCACTTGCCTCGCCTTCCAGGGCCAAGCCTCGCACCAACATGCGGCTGGTCTCGCGCCAGAGCAGGCCGATACCATCTTCAGCCTCGGTGACCAGGTCGAAGGTGCCACCTTTGGCATGGCGCCGCAGGTTGTGCGCGTACACCGCAAAGCGCAGACCTTCGACAGCACCAAGCGGGCGCAGCACTTCGATGCGGTTGTGCAGGTGTACCAGGCCAAGCAGCGGGAAGGGGAAATCATCGGCCGTCATCAGCTGCAATTGCAGGGCAAACGCCATCACATGTGGATAGGTCCCCGGCAGGCGGCCATCATCGGGAAAGTGGCAAAGCCTTCGGTAGGCACCCAGATTGCCCGGCTGGACCCGAATGAAACAGCGCAGGCCATCGTCCGGCAGCCGTTCGCCGCTGATGGAGCGTTTGCTGGCTGCGCGCAGGTACAGGCTGGCGCGGGCGGCAGGGTTGTGCAGGTCGTGCCATTGTCGGCTCATGTTCAAGCCCCCATCAGTGCCTGGCCGCACACCCGCAGCACCTGGCCGTTGACCGACCCGGAGCCTGGCTGGCTGAGCCACGCAATGGCTTCGGCGACATCCTGCGGGCGCCCACCCTGGCCCAGCGAACTCAGGCGCCGGCCCGCCTCGCGCAGGCCCATGGGCATGGCTGCAGTCATGTGGGTTTCGATGAAACCGGGGGCGATGGCGTTGATGCTGCCACCACGCTCGGCGAGCCGTGGCGCCCAGGCCTGGGCCAGGCCGATCAGCCCGGCCTTGCTCGCGGCATAGTTGGCCTGCCCGCGGTTGCCGGCAATGCCGCTGACCGAGGCCAGCAGGGTGATGCGCGCGTTTTCCCCCAGCGCGCCGTTGTCATACAACGCCTGGGTGAGCACTTGCGGTGCCTTGAGGTTCACGGCCAGCACGGCGTCCCAGTATTCCGGCGTCATGTTGGCCAGCGTCTTGTCGCGGGTGATACCGGCGTTGTGCACCACGATATCGATGCCGTCGGGCAGGGCCGCGAGCAGTTGCGTTGCCGCATCGCTCGCGCATATGTCCAGTGGCAGTGCCTTGCCGCCGAGGCGTGCTGCGAGGGCGTCGAGGTCCTGGCTGGCCTGCGGTACATCCAGCAGCAGCACATCGGCGCCGTCCCGTGCCAAGGTTTCCGCAATGGCGGCGCCGATGCCGCGCGCAGCCCCCGTGACCAGCGCACGGCGGCCGCCGAGTGGGCGGGTCCAGTCCTCCACCTGGCTGGTGCAGGCTTGCAGGCGCAGTACCTGGCCAGAGATGAAGGCACTCTTTGGCGAGAGGAAGAAGCGCAGGGCGCCTTCCAGCTGATCTTCGGCACCGGGGGCGACATACAGCAGCTGGGCAGTCGCGCCATTGCGCAGTTCCTTGGCCAGTGAGCGGCTGAAGCCCTCAAGGGCACGCTGTGCAACGCTGGCCAGTGGGTCGTCGAGGCCTTCCGGTGCACGGCCCAGCACCAGTACATGGGCGCATGGGGCCAGGCTGCGTAACATCGGCTGGAAAAATTCACGCAACTGCTTCAGTGCATCGCTGTCGGACAAGTGACTGGCATCGAATACCACGGCCTTGATTTTCGGCCCCAGGCCGGCCACCCAGGCTTCAGCCTGCAGGTTGTCGGCATTGAAGCTGTATACCTCGTCCGTGAGGCGCGGGGCGATGGCTTCGACCTGCGTCGCCAGTGGCCCGCCACCCAGTACCAGGGCACCTTCCACCGGCCGCAGGCGGCCAGCCTGCCAGCGCTCCAGTGGCGCCGGGCGTGGCAGGCCAAGGGCATCCACGAGGCGGCGGCCGAGATTGGAGTTGGCAAAACCGAGGTAGCGATCGCTCATGAGTGGTCTCCCGAAAGGCAAGCTTGAAAGTGTGGACCAACTTTGCGGCAGGGTCGTTCGAATGCGGTAAAAACACCTAGGCTGTACCGAACAAATTGTTTCAGGAGGAACACGCGCATGCGTTCAACTCGCCGGGTCGCGATCCTGGGCGGCAACCGGATCCCTTTCGCCCGCTCCAATGGCGCCTACGCTACGGCCAGCAACCAGGCGATGCTCACGGCCGCGCTTGAAGGCTTGATCGAACGCTATCGCCTGCACGGGCTGCGGTTGGGCGAGGTGGTGGCCGGTGCCGTGCTCAAGCACTCGCGCGACATGAACCTGACCCGCGAGTGCGTGTTGGGTTCGCGCCTGTCACCGCAGACCCCGGCCTATGACATCCAGCAGGCCTGCGGTACCGGGCTGGAGGCTGCGCTGCTGGTAGCCAACAAGATTGCCCTGGGGCAGATCGACTGCGGTATTGCAGGCGGTGTCGATAGCACCTCCGATGCGCCAATCGCCGTCAACGAAGGCTTGCGCCACATATTGCTGCAGGCCAACCGTGGCAAAAGCCTTGGCGAACGGTTAAAGCCCTTCCTCAAGCTGCGGCCTCATCACCTGAAACCCGAGCTGCCACGCAATAGCGAGCCGCGTACGGGGTTGTCGATGGGTGAGCATTGCGAGCGCATGGCCCACACCTGGCGCGTTGGCCGCGCCGAGCAGGACGAATTGGCGCTGCTTAGCCACCAGAAGCTGGCCGCTGCCTATGCCGAGGGTTGGCAGGACGACCTGTTGACGCCGTTTCTTTCGCTGGCACGGGACAACAACCTGCGCCCCGACCTGAGTCTTGAACAGTTGGCCAGACTCAAACCAGCCTTTGACCGCAGCGGGCAGGGCACGTTGACGGCGGGTAATTCTACGCCGTTGACCGATGGTGCTTCGCTGGTGCTGTTGGGCAGCGAGGCGTGGGCGCAGCAGCAGGGGTTGCAGGTGCTTGCCTATCTGGTCGATGGCGAAACTGCTGCGGTGGATTTTGTCACGGGGCGCGAAGGGTTGTTGATGGCGCCGGTGTATGCCGTGCCGCGCTTGCTGGCACGCAATGGCCTGACGCTGCAGGACTTTGACTACTACGAAATCCACGAAGCCTTTGCGGCCCAGGTGCTGTGCACGCTCAAGGCCTGGGAGGATGCCGATTACTGCCGTGAGCGGTTGGGCCTGGAGGCGCCGCTTGGCGCGATCGACCGCAGCAAACTCAATGTCAAGGGCAGTTCGCTGGCGGCCGGGCACCCGTTCGCGGCGACCGGTGGGCGGATATTGGCCAACCTCGCCAAGCTGCTGGCGTCGGCGGGTAAGGGGCGCGGGCTGATTTCGATCTGTGCGGCAGGCGGGCAGGGGGTGACCGTTATCGTCGAGCGCTGAAGTACCTCCAGGGTAACGGCAGAGGGGGCGAGTGCCTCGATCATGATCCAGCTGTTAGGCTTGTCTGGTCAGAACTAAAAGAAAATACCATGCCGATCATCGGACACCCCCGCGCTATCCCCGCGCTGGAACACCTGCCCAGACCGCTCTACGCCCGTGCCGAAAGCCTTGGCGCCGGTTCCTGGACGACTCGCCACCAGCACGACTGGGTACAGTTTTCCTACGCCATCAGCGGCGTACTCGGCGTGTACACACGCGACGGCAGTTACTTTGCCCCACCGCAGTGGGGGGTGTGGATCCCCGCCGATGCCGAGCATGAAGTGGTCACCTCGATGCAAGCCGAGATGCGCAGCCTGTATGTGCGCCGCGATGCCTGCCCATGGGCGCCGGAACAATGCCGGGTGCTGGAAGTGACGCCGCTGGCGCGCGAGCTGATCAAGCAGTTCTGCCTGTTCCCGGCGGATTACCCAGAGGACGACAGCGCCGAGGCGCGACTGGTAGCGGTGCTGCTCGATCAGTTGCGCACCTTGCCGGAAGTCGGTTTTTCGCTGCCGTTGCCCCGCCACCCTGGTTTGCTGGCGCTGTGCAATGGCTTGATCGCTGCACCAGACCAGCCGCAGACCTTGCAGCAGTGGGCGCGGGAGCTGGGGTGTTCGGAAAAGACGCTGATGCGGTTGTTTCAACGGGAGACCGGGTTGAGCTTTCGTAATTGGCGCCAGCGCATGCGGCTGTTGTCGTCGCTGGCGTTGCTGGAGGCGGGGGAGAATGTGACCGAGGCGGCGCTGGGGTGTGGGTATGACTCCACCTCGGCCTACATTGCGGCATTCAAGCAGCTATTTGGCGCGACACCGGGGGAGTTGAAGCTTTAGTTCAGGGTTACTTGTGCCGGCCTCTTCGCGGTAAACCCGCGCCTACGGAGGGCGCGTTACCACCCGCGAAAGGGCCGGCACAGGCCATGCATCATCAGGTGCGGAACCTGCGCACCAGCATATCCAGCTCATTGGACAGCCCAGCCAGGCTCTCGGAGTCCTGGCGCGCCGCCTGGGCCAGCTCGGCCACCAACTGCGCATCCCCGTGAATCTGGCTGATGTGCCGGTTGATGTCCTCAGCCACCTGATGCTGCTCTTCGGCTGCCGTGGCGATCTGGGTGTTCATGTCGCGGATCACATCCACCGACTCACGGATCTGCCCGAAGCTGTCGCGGGCCAGACCAATGCGGCTGACCGACTGCTGCGACACTTCCAGGCTGGCGTGCATCTGCTCGGCCACTTCGGCGGTACGGCTGGCCAGGTTGCCCAGCAAACCGTCGATTTCGGCGGTGGAGTCGGCAGTACGCTTGGCCAGCGCCCGCACTTCGTCGGCCACCACGGCAAAGCCACGGCCCTGCTCACCGGCACGGGCCGCCTCGATGGCGGCGTTGAGGGCCAGCAGGTTGGTTTGTTCGGCAATCGAACGGATGGTGCCGAGGATCGACTGAATGGCGTTGCTGTCACGCTCCAGCTGTTGGATCGACTGGGCCGATTGCTCGATTTCGTGGCTCAGGCGATCAACGCTGTGTACCGCCGCATCGATCTGCTGCTGCCCTTCGCGGGCCTGCTGCTGACCGCTGTCGGCCGACTGCGCCGCCTGGCTGCAGGACCGTGCCACTTCATTGGCGGTGGCGACCATTTCGTGGAATGCGGTGGAAACCATGTCTACGGCTTCGCGCTGGCGGCCGGCCGCCTCGGCCATGTCGCTGGAGACGCGGGTCGAGCTGCTGGAAGTGCTGAGGATCTTGCTGGCGGCAGCACCGATGTGCTGGATCAGGCTGCGAATGGCACCGAGGAACTGGTTGAACCAGTTGGCCAGTTGCGCGGTTTCGTCGCGGCCGCGGATTTCCAGGTTGCGGGTCAGGTCACCCTCACCTTGGGCAATGTCTTCCAGGCCATTGGTGACGCTGTTGATCGGGCGCACGATCAGTTTGGCGAAGGCCGCACCGACCACCGCGAACAGCGCGGCCAACACCACAGCGATGACACCGATCAGCCAGGTGAGCCGGGTGGTGGTCTGCATCACTTCGCTTTGTTCGATCAGGCCGATGAAGGTCCAGCCCAGCTGCTGGTCGGGGTAGACGTTGGCCATGTAGTGCACGCCATTGAGTTCGACCTCGACCAGGCCTTTGCCGGCTTTGGCCAGCTTGGCATAACCGTCGCCAAAGCTTCCCAGCGGCTTGAAATTGTGGGTGGCGTCGCGCGGGTCGACCATCACGTTGCCGTTGCTTTCCACCAGCATCAGGTAGCCGCTTTCGCCCAGTTTGATCTGCTTGACGATCTCGGTCAGGCCCTTGAGCGACACGTCGATGTTGACCACGCCGCCGGGGTTGCCCAGCTGGTTGGCCACGGTGCGCACGGTGCTGACCAGCACCGCATCGTCGGCGGCCCAGTAGTAGGCACCCGTACGCAGTGTCTTGCCAGGGTTGGCCATGGCAAGTTGGTACCAGGGGCGCGTGCGTGGGTCATAATTGACAAACTTCTGGCCGGCCGGCCAGCCGGTGTAGCCGCCGTCATTCACCCCGTAGGACAGGTAGGCGTAGGCGGGATGTGAGTTGGCCAGGCGGGTCATGAAGTCGAGAATTTTGCTGGCCTGCTCGCCCAGTTCGTAGGACGGGGTTGCGCTCATGTACTTGTTCAGCTCGCTGCCCGTGGCGGCAACCATTGGCTGGGAAGCCATGTACTCGACGTTCTGGTTGATCCCCTGGAAGAAGATGTTCATCGCGTTGCTGACCTGGCGGATTTCCCGGCTGCTGCTGTCGAGGAATCCGTCGCGGGCTTCGCCGCGCAGGTTGATGACCACCAGGGTGGCCACCAGAACGATGGGCAAGCCGGCGATGACCGCGAATGCCCAGGTCAATTTCTGTTTGATGCTCATCGACGCTCCCGGAATTGTTATTTTCGACACACGAGGCAGGTAGCATCTACATCGGCAGCATCCGGGTTTTATGAAGCCGAAACGCCCGTATTTATTGGATAAAGTCGTGGTTGGTGACTAATCGGTCGTGTTTGGACATTTATGGCATGCCAAACGCTCGTGGCAGCTCAGTGACAGCAGCTGCCTGCAGCACCATTGGCCAGGTCTTTGAGGATCGGGCAGTCCGGGCGGTCGTCACCCTGACAGTGCGAAACCAGCTCGCCGAGGGTGTCGCGCAGGCTCACCAGCTCCTCGATGCGCCGGTTCAGTTCATCGATGTGGTGCATGGCCAGTGCCTTCACATCGGCGCTGGCACGTTGGCGGTCCTGCCACAAGGTCAGCAACTTGCCGACCTCTTCGAGGGAAAAGCCCAGGTCGCGGGAGCGTTTGATGAAGGCCAGGTTGTGCAAGTCTTCCGCCTGGTACAGGCGGTAGCCGCTGTCGCTGCGAGTGGCGGGTTTGAGCAGGCCGATGGACTCGTAGTAACGGATCATCTTGGTGCTGAGCCCGCTGCGGCGGGCGGCCTGGCCGATGTTCATGGCGCCTCCTGGGTGCTGCTGGTGGGTTTCCACGTTTTAAGCCACAGTGCATTGCTGACGACGCTGACACTGGACAGGGCCATGGCGGCACCTGCCAGGACCGGGTTGAGGTAACCCAGCGCGGCGAGTGGAATGCCGATCAGGTTGTAGATGAAGGCCCAGAACAGGTTCTGGCGGATCTTCGCGTAGGTCTTGCGGCTGATTTCCAGCGCGGCGGGCACCAGGCGCGGGTCGCCACGCATCAGGGTGATGCCGGCGGCCTGCATGGCCACGTCGGTACCGCCACCCATGGCAATGCCGATGTCGGCCGCGGCCAGCGCCGGTGCATCGTTGATGCCATCGCCAACCATGGCGACCACTCCATCCTGCTTGAGCGCGGCCACGGTCGCGGCCTTGTCGGCCGGTAGCACTTCGGCGTGCACATCGTCGATGCCCAGTGCCTCGGCAACCACGTTGGCGCTGCCACGGTTGTCACCGGTCAGCAGGTAGCTGCTGATGTGTTGGGCGTGCAGGGTTTCGATGGCCTGCGCGGCGCCAGGCTTGAGGCTGTCACCAAAGGCGAACAGGCCCACCACTCTCGGTTGCTTGCCGCGCTCGATCAGCCACGACAGTGTGCGCCCTTCAGCTTCCCAGGCCTGGGCCTGGGCGGCCAACTCGCCGGGCTGCAGACCGCTTTCGTCAAGCAGTCGGCGGTTGCCCAACGCCAGTTCACGGCCTTCAACGCGACCGGCAATGCCGCGCCCGGTCAGCGACTGGCTGTCGGCAACGGTTGGCACGTCCAGCCCTTGCTCTGCACAGGCCACCAGCACCGCCTTGGCCAGCGGGTGTTCACTCCCACGCTGCAGGGCGCCGGCCAGGCGGTAAAGGTCGGCGCTGTTGCCGTCCAGCGCCTGGCTGTGAACCACCCGCGGGCTGCCGGAGGTGAGGGTGCCGGTTTTGTCGAACACTACGCGGTTGACCGCATGGGCACGCTCCAGGGCTTCGGCATCCTTGATCAGGATGCCGTGGCGGGCGGCGACCCCGGTACCGGCCATGATCGCGGCGGGCGTGGCCAGGCCGAGGGCGCAGGGGCAGGCGATGACCAGCACGGCGACGGCGTTGATCAGCGCGGTTTCCAGCGGTACCCCAGCCAGCCACCAGCCAATCAGGGTGATCAGCGCCAGTACCAGCACGGCCGGGACGAACACCTGGCTGACACGGTCGACCAGCTTCTGGATCGGCGCTTTGGCGGCCTGGGCGTCTTCCACCAGGCGGATGATGCGCGCCAGCACGGTCTCGGTGCCCAGCGCCTGGGTACGCACCAGCAGCCGGCCTTCGCCATTGATGGCGCCACCGGTGACGCTGTCGCCGGGTTGCTTGGGCACTGGCAGGCTCTCGCCGCTGATCAGGGCCTCATCGGCATGGCTGCTGCCGTCTTCGACCACGCCGTCGACCGGGAAGCGTTCGCCGGGCTTGACCAGTACCAGGTCGCCCACGCGCAACTGGGCGATGGCCACGTCCTCTTCCACGCCGTCGACCACGCGCAGGGCGCGTTCCGGGCGCAGGGCTTCGAGGGCTCGGATGGCACTGGCGGTCTGGCGTTTGGCGCGGCTTTCCAGGTACTTGCCCAGCAATACCAGGGCAATCACCACGGCTGAGGCTTCGAAGTACAGGTGCGGGGCCATACCGGCGGGAGCCTGTGCCCATTGGTACAGGCTCAGGCCATAACCAGCGCTGGTGCCCAGGGCCACCAGCAGGTCCATGTTGCCGGCACCGGCGCGCACGGCCTTCCAGGCTGCAATGTAGAAGCGGGCACCGAGAATGAACTGCACGGGTGTGGCCAGCAGGAACTGCGCCCAGGCGGGTAGCATCCAGTGCAAGCCGAACGGTTGTACCAGCATGGGTAATACCAGCGGCAGGGCCAACAGCAAGGCTGCACCGACTGCCAGGCGCTCGTTGCGCAGGCGGCGCTGGACAGCGCTTTGGTCGTCCTTGGTCGATTGCGGCAGGCTGGCGCTGTAGCCTGCCTTTTGCACAGCGTCGATCAGCAGGTTGTCATCAAGGGCCGCAAGCACTTCGAGGTGCGCGCGTTCGCTGGCCAAGTTGACGCTGACCTGCTTGACCCCGGCCAATTTGCCCAGGGCGCGCTCTACTCGGCCGACACAACTGGCACAGGTCATGCCGCCTATCTGCAGTTCGAGGGTGCGGGTTGGTACCCCGTAACCGGCCTCGCGAACGGCTTCGACCAAGGCTGGCAGGCTGGCAGGCGGGGCCAGAACCCGAGCTTTTTCAGTGGTGAGGTTTACGCTGACCTGTTCAGCGCCGGTGACCTTGCGCAGGGCGCGCTCGACCCGGCCAGCACAGCTGGCGCAGGTCATGCCGGAGATCGGCAGGTCGTATGTGGTGGATGCGGGCATGGCTCTCCTCCTTGGACAGGCCTCCAGCATCAACCTTGCCACGCAGGCAAGGTCAATAGCCCAGGTCGGCTCGTTTCAACTCCAGCCCATATTGCCCCATGGCGATGCGGTATTTGTTGATCTGGCCCGCCTGCAGATTCAAACGCGTGCTGCGCTGGTCCTCTATACCTGCGGCGCAACCCGGCATTTGCCCAGGCAGCAGGCGCAGGCGCACATCCACCGGGCCAGGCGGCAGGTTGAACGAGGTGGACTGCTCCTGGAAAACGCGCCCGGAAAGCTGGTCGTTGAGGTACACGCCGATTTCGCAACTGGTGGCCACTTCCAGGCGCTCCCGGGAAATGATCAGTACGCTGTAGGCCGAGTTGCCCTCGGCGAATGCCGGTGGCACCACAGCCAGCGCGCCCAAGAGCCCGACAACGCCCAATGCTGCCCTGAACATGAAAAATCTCCTGCTTGCCTGATCGTCAAAGGCGCAGCTTGGCCGACGCGGACGCGGATTTCCACCCCGGGTGTTGCAGGCAGGGCTTGACCTTGCCCTGATGGCAAGCTTGAGACTTGTGAAAAACCTGAAGGAGGTAACCCCCATGCAAGTGTTCAATGTACAAGGCATGACCTGCGGCCATTGCGTGAAAGCCGTGACCCGCGCGGTGCAGGAGCAGGATGCGGCAGCCAGGGTGGAAGTTGATCTGGCAGGCAAACAGGTGCGTGTGCAGAGCGAGTTGGCGCAGGAGCAGATCCTCACTGCGATTCGGGATGAGGGGTATCAGGCCGAACTCGCCTGAAGACCTGATTGCTCCCTCCGGCGCTAACAGTGTTGCAAATCTTTTCACATTGACAGGGTCCACAGCAGGTAGAATCAGTCACTTGCTTAGCCTGCTATGGATTCCTGATGAACCTGCGAATGGTGCTCATCCTGGGCGCACTCAGTGCGTTCGGGCCCTTGGCGATCGACTTCTACCTGCCAGCCTTTCCGGCCATGGCGCAAGCGTTCGCCACCGATGAAAAACACGTCCAGGCCACGTTGGCCGCCTACTTCCTGGGCCTGTCTATCGGGCAGTTGGCCTATGGGCCGGTTGCCGACCGCTTTGGCCGACGCAAACCGCTGATGTTCGGCGTTACGCTGTTCACCCTGGCATCACTGGCCTGTGCCTACGCCCCCAACCTCGATACCTTGGTGGTGGCGCGTTTCATCCAGGCACTGGGTGGTTGTGCCGGCATGGTGCTTTCGCGGGCCATCGTCAGCGACAAGTGCGACCCGGTAGCTTCAGCCAAAGTGTTTTCGCAACTGATGCTGGTCATGGGCTTGGCGCCAATCCTGGCACCGATGCTGGGTGGGGTGCTGGTGAACCTGGCCGGCTGGCAGTCGATCTTCCTTGCGCTGAGCCTGTTCAGTGCCGGCTGCCTGCTGGCGGTAAGCCTGGGCCTGCCGGAAAGCCTGCCCGAGCACATACCCCGCCAACCGCTATCTGGCGCCTTGCGCCAGTACCTGCGGCTGCTGGCTGATCGGGTTTTCCTCGGACATGCCCTGACCGGCGGTATCGCCATTGCCGGCATGTTCGCCTATATCGCCGGTTCACCTTTCGTGTTCATCAAACTGTATGGCGTGCCCGCTGAGCACTACGGCTGGCTGTTCGGCACCAACGCCGCAGGTTTTATTCTGGTGGCGCAGGTGAACGCCCGCCTGCTGGCCAAACGCGGGCCGGCCTTCCTGCTGGGCCGTGCGGTGTGGCTGTATCTGGTTGCGGGCCTGGTGCTGCTGGGCGTGGCGGCGTTGCGCCCTGCGCAACTGTGGCCGCTACTGGTGCCGCTGTTCATCTGTATCGCCAGCCTTGGTTGCATCATTCCCAATGCTTCGGCCTGCGCCATGAGTGGACAGGGCGCGCGTGCCGGCAGCGCCTCGGCACTGATGGGCTGTGTGCAGTTCAGCGTAGCTGCGGGTGCTGCGGCGCTGGTCGGGCTGCTGCATGATGGCAGTGCGGTGCCCATGGCAATCGTGATCAGCCTGTGCGGGGCGCTGGTGGTCAGTGTTGCGCTGTTGACCCGGCGTTTGCAGGCCAAGGCTCCCGCATGAGCGGGTGAGGTGCCTGCAGCCGGGTTTCCAGCGTGGCGACGAAGGCGCGCGCCTCAGCCTCGCTGCGGAAACTGACCACATGCTGATCGAGCTGGACTTGCCAGGGGCAGGCGGGGTTTCGGCTCGACGCACTTACGATAATTTTCATCGCGGCATACCTCCAGGAAGGGGAGCCGCTCAAGTGTAGCGCTGGCCCGCCAGCCTGCCATGACACGGCTTCAGCGTCCTGACTGACGGTAAGTGTGTGCATTTCCCTGGCGGTGTTTCCTACTTTGGGCGCAATGCCCGCAAACCCGCAGAACCTTCGCTTTGTTTCGCGCTATTTGTGGAAGGTTGCTGTGGGCCACATCTGAAATGGCTGCAAGTTTGTTTTCATCAAGATGTTTCAGCGCGTTTGTATGGGCGTACCGGTGCCTTGTTTGACTTGGTTCCGGGGCGTTTTCGAAGCCGCTTCGCTGCTTGCAATGGGTAGGCATACCCAGTGGTTTTTCGTCATGAGTACGACGGCACCTGGCCGTCTGGCCGGCGTTTTTCTGCGGCTTATACTGGCGAGCCAGGCCAGTGCCAGCGAGAGGCGCTTCCCTGGCAGGGTTGGCCATCGCATCCCCACCGTGAACTTGCAGGGAGTTACAAGGACATGAACGCAGCCAGCAGTATCAGTCAAATTGCCAGCCTGATGGCCGACCCCAAGCGCAGTGCCATGTTGTGGGCATTGATCGATGGCACACCACGGTTGGCCAATGAGCTCGCGATAATGACTGGCCTGACTTCATCGTCAGCCTGCGCACACCTTTCGCTGCTGTCGTCGGCCGGTTTGCTCAGGCATGAAGCCAGGGGCCGCAAACGTTACTTCTGTCTGGCTACCCCGCAGGTCGGAGCAGCGGTAGAGGCCTTGGCCAGCGTACAGCTGGAAAGCGCCAGGGGAGAGCGTGCCGAAACGCCGGTATCATCGCTGCCGCTGTCGATGCGCCGGGCGCGCCGTTGTGGCGATCACCTGGGTGGGGAGTTGGCCAGTGAGCTGTACCATCGCATGGTGGTGGCTGGCTGGTTGGAAGGCAGCGGACGGCACTTGAGGGTCAGTGACGAGGGGCGGGCGCAGTTGGCCTTGGTCGGGGTGTACATCGATGCCCTGGCGCCACACCAGCAACGAGGTTGCGTGATCTGCCGCTGCACCGAATGGAATGACCAGGGCCCGCATCTGGGTGGCGTACTGGGCCAGGCCTTGTTCAGGTTGTTCCTGCAATCTGGCTGGATGCGTGAGTTGGAGGACTCGCGGGCATTGCATATTTCGGCGCTGGGTATCCAGCAGATCAATCGCATAGCCCGCGTGGCGACGTTGCAGGTCGGTTGAGCGCAACGTCGTCATGCTACTCAAACCAGCCTTGCGTCCAGGCTGTTCTGCGCCAGGCGACGTGCCTGGTCTTCGGTCATGCCCAAGTGGGTATGCAGAGCGTGGAAGTTCTCCGTGACGTAGCCACCGAAGTAGGCCGGGTCGTCCGAGTTGACCGTGACTTTCACACCACGCTCGAGCATGTCGAGGATGTTGTGCTGGCTCATGTGGTCGAACACGCAGAGCTTGGTGTTGGAAAGCGGGCACACCGTGAGCGGGATCTGCTCGTCGATGATGCGCTGCATCAGGCGCTCGTCCTCGATGGCGCGCACGCCATGGTCGATACGTTTGATCTTCAGCAGGTCGAGGGCTTCCCAGATGTACTCGGGCGGGCCTTCTTCGCCAGCATGGGCAACGGCGACGAAGCCTTCGCTACGGGCGCGGTCGAACACCCGCTGGAACTTGCTGGGTGGGTGGCCCATCTCCGAGCTGTCCAGGCCTACGGCAATGAACGCATCGCGGAACGGCAATGCCTGATCGAGGGTTTTTTGCGCTTCATCCTCGCTGAGGTGGCGCAGGAAGCTGAGGATCAGGCCGCTGCTGATGCCCAGTTGCTCGCGGCCATCCTTGAGCGCCTGGCTGATGCCGTTGAGCACCACTTCGAAAGCAATGCCGCGGTCGGTGTGGGTCTGCGGGTCGAAGAAGGGTTCGGTGTGGATCACGTTCTGGGCCTTGCAGCGTTGCAGGTAGGCCCAGGTCAGGTCGTAGAAGTCCTGCTCGGTGCGCAGCACGTCGGCGCCCTGGTAATACAGGTCGAGGAACTCCTGCAGGTTGTTGAAGGCATAGGCACCGCGCAAGGTCTCCACATCGGCCCAGGGCAAGGCGATCTTGTTGCGCTCGGCCAGGGCGAACAGCAACTCGGGCTCCAGCGAGCCTTCCAGGTGCAGGTGCAGTTCGGCCTTGGGCAAGGCGTTCAACCAGTCATACATAGTGGTTCATCTCAATCAGGTACGGTTGCGGCCATTCTACAGGGGCCGGCCGGGCAATGCGCCCAGCCGGGCTGCGACCTGGTGAATCACCAGACCAAGGGCTCGCCCTTGTAGTTGATGAAGCGCAGGCCGCCCTTGCCGCTTTGGGCCTTGATCTGTTCGATCATGCCGCGGGTGCTGGTGAGCACATCGATTTCGGCGTTTTCGCCACCCATGTCGGTTTTCACCCAGCCCGGGTGCATGGCCAGCACGCACAGGTCCGGGCGCTGCTGCTCAACGAAGAAGCTGTTGATCATCGAGTTCAGTGCCGCCTTGCTGGCCTTGTACAGGCAGATTTCGCCACCGTCGGGGATAGTGACGCTTCCCAGGATCGAGCTCATGAAGGCCAGCACACCACTGCCTTCGCGTATTTGACCCACCAGGCGGCGAGCCACGCGTATCGGCGCCACGGCGTTGGTCATGAACAGATCGCCAATGTCGCTGTTGTGTACTGCCTCCAGGTCTTGCGGCAGGGGGCCCATGACCCCGGCGTTGACGAATATCAGGTCGAACACCTGGCCTTGCAGGCGTTGCTGCAGGCTGTCGAGCTGAACGGTGTCGTTCATTTCCAGCTGCTCGATGTGCACGCCGGGGACGTTCGCCAGGCCGCCGGGCTGCTGCGGGTTACGGACGGTGGCAGTGATGTGCCAGCCGTCTTCGTGCAGGCGTTGTACCAAACCCAGGCCAAGCCCGCGCGAGGCGCCGATGATGAGGGCAGTTCTTGAATTAGCCATAGGAACATTCCTTTATCGGTGTAGGAGAAAGGAATTGAGCATACGTCACGGCGAATACGCGTGCCTGGTTTGCGTCTGGTTAAAAAATGGTCAGTTTTGTCTGGGCCTTGCGGGGCCGGGCGCTTCGCCCGTTGGCGCACGGGTTATCCACAAGCTGGTCCACAGTTATTGTGTGCAAGGTGAGCAAGAGGGGTGCGGCTTGGATGGGCGGTTCGCTGGGGATAAGTCGCGCACATTCAGCAGTTTACGACTGTCATCAAATAGTGATCAAAATATGATCAAAGCTCTGGGGGCCTCGAAATCACTAGCCTGCAAGAGAGTGCCCCAAGCTTATCCACAGGCAGGCCCACAGTTGTTGTGGGCAATGTTCAGCGTGCTTCGAGCAAAATACGCCCGCGGCTCAGGTCCGCCAGTTGCTGTTGCAATGGCGCCAGGTGGGCGTCACCGAGGGCAATCACCAGGTCCACACCATTGGCGGTGAACTGTTCATCCAGGACCAGGCCGTCAACCTCGGCCAGGCGCAGCTTCACCAGCGCCAGCTCGCTGAAACTGCAACTGCAGCTGAAATGGCTGCGCTGCACCAGCAGGCGCTTGGGCGCCTGTTGCAGGCACTTGTTGGCGCCGCCGCCATAAGCCCTGGCCAGGCCGCCGGTACCCAGCTGGATACCGCCGTACCAACGGATCACCAGCACCACCACCTGATCGCAGTCCTGCGCTTCGATGGCTGCCAGGATCGGCCGCCCTGCGGTGCCGCCGGGTTCGCCGTCGTCACTGCTGCGGTACTGCGCGCCGAGTTTCCAGGCCCAGCAGTTGTGGGTAGCGGCCACGTCGCTGTGACGTTCGATGAAACTCATCGCTTCGGCGGCGCTGCTGATCGGCCCGGCGAGGGTGATGAAGCGGCTTTTGCGGATTTCCTCGCGGTATTCGCAGAGGTCGAGCAGGGTAGAAGGCATAAAGGACAGTCAGGCAGCCGGCTTGATGCCGCAGCCCTTCAGAATGATGTGGATAAGGTTGTTGCTCGCGTCTTCCATGTCCTGCTTGGTCAGGCGGCTGCGGCCAGTCACCTGGCAAATCTGGGTGGCGAAGTCAGCGTAGTGCTGGGTGCTGCCCCAGAGCAGGAAGATCAGGTGTACGGGGTCGACCGGGTCCATCTTGCCTGCTTCGATCCAGGCCTGGAATACCGCAGCACGGCCGCGGAACCATTCGCGGTAGTCGGCACTGAAGTATTCGGTCAGGCAGGTGCCACCGCTGATCACTTCCATGGCGAAAATGCGCGAAGCTTGCGGGTTGCGCCGGGAGAACTCCATCTTGGTGCGGATGTACTGGCTCAGGGCTTCACCGGGGTCGTCATCGACGCTCAAGGCGTTGAAGGTGCTGTCCCACAACTCGATGATGTTGCTGAGCACGGCGATGTACAGGCCCAGCTTGTTGGTGAAGTAGTAATGCAGGTTAGCCTTGGGCAACCCCGCCTTGAGGGCGATGGTGTTCATGCTGGTGCCCTTGAAACCATGGCGGGCGAATTCATCTTCGGCGGCCTGGATAATGGCCTGTTCGTTCTTCTGGCGGATACGGCCCGCGGGCTTGCCCGAGGCGGAGAGGCGATGCGCAGGGACTTCTAGGGTCATGGACGATTCCGTACGGTGCAGTGGCTGCGGCTGTGGGACAAGATTACCTGCCTGTGCCGAAGTGACAAGCGTTTGCGGCACAGACAGGCATCAACGTGTCGCAGCCAGGCTTTCGAGGAAGCTTTCCAACACCAGGTTGGGGCGCCGGCCTTTGCGGGTAACCCAGCTCAGGCTCAGGTCATAAAAACGCTCCTTGGGTTTGAGCGCACGCAAACGGCCTTGCTGCACCCAGAACATGGCGTAGTGGTCGGGCAGGTAGCCGATATAGCGCCCGGTAAGGATGAGAAACGCCATGCCCTCGCGGTCAGAAGCACTGGCTGTGCAATTCAGCGCCTGGTAGTGCGCCTGGATGTCGGCCGGCAGGCGGAAGGTGGGGGTGATGGCTTCCTGGCTGTTGAGGCGCTCGTCGTCTATCTGCTGGTCGTCGGCGTAGAACAGCGGGTGGCCAACCGCGCAGTACAGCAGCGAGCGTTCGCTGTACAACGGTTGATACTCAAGCCCCGATAACGGGCTGGTCTGTGGTACGACGCCAACGTGCAGGCTGCCGTCGAGCACGCCGTGCTCGACCTGGCTGGGGGCGATCATGCGGATCTGGATGCGCACATCAGGGCCCCGATCCTTGAGTTCCGCCAGGGCGTGGGTGATACGCATGTGTGGCAACGTCACCAGGTTGTCGGTCAGGCCGATGTTCAGCTCGCCGCGCAAATGCTGGTGCAGGCCGTTGACCTCGGTGCGGAAGCTTTCCAGCGCGCTGAGCAGTTGCAGGGCTGAATGGTAGACCTCGCGGCCTTCCTCCGTCAGCGAGAAACCGGCGCGGCCGCGCTGACACAGGCGCAGGCCGAGGCGTTGCTCGAGGTCGTTCATCTGCTGGCTGATGGCCGAGCGACCAATGCCCAGTACGTTTTCGGCAGCCGAGAAGCCACCGCACTCGACGACGCTGCGATAGATCTTCAGCAGGCGGATGTCGAAATCGCTGACTTGGGCGAGTGGATCGGGGCGTCGGCTCATTAGTTTAGTCACGGCCTGTCTGAAGGTTAGAAATGTAGGCTTTTTCAGACTCTATCGCCGTGCCAATTTAGCTGCAACAACATCCATCGTTGCCTAATCGTCTTCCGAGGAACCGCCGATGAACATGCCCGAAACTGGTCCTGCCGGTATCGCCAGCCAGCTCAAGCTGGACGCCCACTGGATGCCCTACACCGCCAACCGCAACTTCCAGCGCGATCCACGCCTGATCGTGGCGGCCGAAGGCAACTACCTGGTCGATGACCACGGGCGCAAGATCTTCGACGCCCTGTCTGGCCTGTGGACCTGCGGCGCAGGGCACACTCGCAAGGAAATCGCTGACGCGGTGACCCGTCAACTGAGTACGCTGGACTACTCCCCAGCGTTCCAGTTCGGCCACCCGCTGTCGTTCCAGTTGGCGGAAAAGATCGCCGAGCTGGTTCCGGGCAATCTGAATCACGTCTTCTATACCAACTCCGGTTCCGAGTGCGCCGATACCGCACTGAAGATGGTGCGTGCCTACTGGCGCCTGAAAGGCCAGGCAACCAAGACCAAGATCATCGGCCGTGCCCGTGGTTACCATGGCGTGAACATCGCCGGTACCAGCCTGGGTGGCGTCAACGGTAACCGCAAGATGTTTGGCCAACTGCTGGACGTCGACCACCTGCCTCACACTGTATTGCCGGTGAACGCCTTCTCGAAAGGCTTGCCGGAAGAGGGCGGTATCGCGCTGGCTGACGAAATGCTCAAGCTGATCGAGCTGCACGATGCCTCCAACATCGCAGCAGTCATCGTCGAGCCGCTGGCCGGTTCGGCCGGTGTGCTGCCGCCGCCAAAGGGTTACCTGAAGCGCCTGCGTGAAATCTGCACCCAGCACAACATTCTGCTGATCTTCGACGAAGTGATCACAGGCTTCGGCCGCATGGGGGCGATGACCGGCTCGGAAGCCTTCGGCGTTACCCCGGACCTGATGTGCATCGCCAAGCAGGTGACCAACGGCGCCATCCCGATGGGCGCAGTGATTGCCAGCAGCGAGATCTACCAGACCTTCATGAACCAGCCGACCCCGGAATACGCCGTGGAATTCCCACACGGCTACACCTACTCGGCGCACCCGGTAGCCTGTGCCGCCGGTCTCGCCGCGCTGGACCTGCTGCAGAAGGAAAACCTGGTGCAGTCCGCGGCTGAACTGGCGCCGCATTTCGAGAAGCTGCTGCACGGCGTGAAGGGCACCAAGAATATCGTCGATATCCGTAACTACGGCCTGGCCGGCGCCATCCAGATCGCCGCCCGTGACGGTGATGCCATCGTTCGCCCTTACGAAGCGGCCATGAAGCTGTGGAAAGCGGGCTTCTATGTACGCTTTGGTGGCGACACCCTGCAGTTCGGCCCAACCTTCAATACCAAGCCGCAGGAACTGGACCGCTTGTTCGATGCTGTTGGCGAAACCCTGAACCTGATCGACTGATCTTTCCGATTTTGATGCCAGGCGTATGCCCGCAGCGCGCGCCTGGCTCTCCTTTGTTTATCTGGAGTTTTGCATGAGCATTGTTCAGCACCTGATTCACGGCGAACTGGTTACCAAGGGTGAGCGCACCGCCGATGTCTTCAACCCGTCCACTGGCCAGGCCGTTCGCAAGGTCGAACTGGCCAGCCGCGCAACCGTGCAGGAAGCGATCGACTCGGCCAAGGCAGCCTTCCCGGCCTGGCGCAACACCCCTCCGGCCAAGCGCGCCCAGGTGATGTTCCGCTTCAAGCAACTGCTGGAGCAGAACGAAGCCAAGATTTCGCAGATGATCAGCGAAGAGCACGGCAAGACCCTGGAAGACGCCGCCGGCGAACTGAAGCGTGGTATCGAGAACGTCGAGTTTGCGTGTGCAGCCCCAGAAGTGCTGAAGGGGGAGTACAGCCGTAACGTCGGTCCGAACATCGACGCCTGGTCCGACTTCCAGCCGCTGGGCGTGGTTGCCGGTATCACCCCATTCAACTTCCCGGCCATGGTGCCGCTGTGGATGTACCCGCTGGCCATCGCCTGCGGCAACGCTTTCATCCTCAAGCCTTCCGAGCGTGACCCGAGCTCGACCCTGTACATTGCCCAGTTGCTGCTGGAAGCCGGCCTGCCGAAGGGCATTCTCAACGTCGTGCACGGTGACAAGGAAGCGGTGGATGCGCTGATCGAAGCGCCGGAAGTCAAAGCACTGAGCTTCGTGGGTTCGACCCCGATCGCCGAGTACATCTATGCCGAAGGCACCAAGCGTGGCAAGCGTGTACAAGCCCTGGGGGGCGCGAAGAACCACGCGGTGCTGATGCCGGATGCCGACCTGGACAACGCAGTCAGTGCACTGATGGGCGCGGCTTACGGTTCGTGTGGCGAGCGTTGCATGGCCATTTCGGTAGCCGTTTGCGTGGGCGACCAAGTGGCCGATGCCCTGATTGCCAAGCTGGAGCCACAGATCAAGGCGCTGAAGATTGGTGCCGGCACCTCGTGCGGCCTGGACATGGGCCCGCTGGTGACTGCGGCAGCGCGTGACAAGGTCGTGGGTTACATCGATGACGGTGTTGCTGCTGGCGCCAAGCTGGTGGTGGATGGCCGTGGCTTCCGTGTGGCGGGTAATGAAGATGGCTACTTTGTAGGTGGCACCCTGTTCGACAATGTGACCCCAGAGATGCGCATCTATAAAGAGGAGATCTTTGGCCCGGTACTGTGCGTGGTTCGGGTGAATAGCCTGGAGCAGGCCATGCAGCTGATCAACGATCACGAGTATGGCAACGGCACCTGCATCTTTACCCGTGACGGTGAAGCGGCCCGTCTGTTCTGCGACGAGATCGAAGTGGGTATGGTGGGTGTGAACGTACCGCTGCCGGTGCCGGTGGCCTACCACAGCTTTGGTGGCTGGAAGCGTTCGCTGTTTGGTGATCTGCATGCCTATGGCCCGGATGGTGTGCGCTTCTATACCCGTCGCAAGGCCATTACCCAGCGTTGGCCGCAGCGGGCCAGCCATGAAGCGTCGCAGTTTGCATTCCCTAGCCTGTAAGGGAAGTAGATGAAGCGGGGAGGCCGTCAGGCCTCCCCGCTTTATTTTTGGGGTTGGTTGTTGCTGTTGGGGAGGAACTGGTTTGAGAGGGTGTTGGCTGTGAGATGTGTCCGCCACAACCCCTGCAGCGCCTGTGAGACCGAGCGCCGCCCGCGCGGCGCTTCGCGGGTAAACCCGCTCCTACGTTTGTTTCTGGCCAGTCCCTCCTGTGCCAGGCGCGCGCGACCGCCTTGTTGGTACGACGCGATATCGAGACAGGCACCAAGGCGTTCGCGCGCGAATCCCGCAGGC
>NZ_JAOCDI010000079.1:0-13329 GCF_029840855.1 Pseudomonas sp. GD03862 | reverse complement strand
ACCCACTCCGGGTGATCATTCAGGCACGGCACCAGCACCAGCTCCTGGCCGCCCGCCTCGACAAACTGCTCGCTGCCACGCATGCCTATCTCTTCCAGCGTCTCGATGCAATCCGCCACAAACGCCGGACACATCACCAGCAGCTTCTTCACACCGGCCTTGGCCAGCTCATCCAGCCGCGTCTCGGTGTAGGGTTCGATCCACTTGTCCCGGCCCAGCCGCGACTGGAACGATACCGACCATTTGCCATCCGGTATGCCCATGCTCTGCGCAAAGGCTTTGGCCGTAGCCAGGCATTGCCCGCGATAGCAAACCGAACGTACTTCGGCGGTTGCACCGTGGCAGCAATCGGCAGCACGCAGGTCGTGCTTGACCCCTTTCGGAAACAGCTTTTTCAGGTGCCGTTCCGGCAAACCATGGAAGCTCAACAGCAGGTGGTCGTAACCCGTCTCAAGGTACGGCCGGGCACTGGCAGCCAGTGCCTCGATGTACGCCGGATGCTCGTAGAACGGCTGCAGCACACGCATCTGCAACGGCAACTGGCGCTCGCTGACGGTCTGTTTTGCCAGCTCGACCACCGTGGTCACCGTGCTGTCGGCGAACTGTGGATAAAGCGGTGCCAAAGTCACCTTGCGCACACCTTGGGCGGCCAGCCGCGCCAGCACATCAGGCAAGGCCGGCTGACCGTAGCGCATGGCGATTTCAACCGGGCCATGGGGCCAGTGCTCGGCCATCGCTGCCTGCAGGCGACGGGTCAGCACAACCAGAGGCGAGCCCTCCTCCCACCAGATCGAAGCGTAGGCATGTGCCGACTGCTCCGGGCGCTTGATCAGGACCAGCGACACCAGCAAACGCCGCACCGGCCACGGCAGGTCGATCACGTAGGGGTCCATGAGGAACTGGTTGAGGTAGCGGCGCACATCGGCCACCGAGGTGGAAGCCGGGGAACCCAGGTTGACCAGCAGCAGGGCGTGATCGGTCATGCAGCGTCCTATGTCAGAGGCGACTGGACAGGTTGTCCAGCGCCGATTGCAGATCGTTGAAGCGGAAGGTGAAGCCGGCTTCCAGCAAGCGTACCGGGCGCGCCCGCTGGCCTCCCAGCAGCAAGGTCGACATCTCGCCAAGCCCGGCCTTGAGCAGCAATGCCGGCACTGGCAACAGCGCCGGCCGATGCAGGGCGCGGCCCAGTCGCCTGGCAAACTCACGGTTGCGCACAGGCTCCGGCGCGCAGGCATTATAAGGACCGCTGGCATCCTTGTGCTGCAAGAGAAAATCAATCAGGGCGACCTGGTCGTCTATATGAACCCAAGGCATCCATTGCCGCCCATTGCCCAAAGGCCCGCCCAGCCCCAGTTTGAAGGGCATGCGCAGGCGCGACAAAAAGCCGCCATCGCTGGCCAGCACCAGGCCGGTACGGACCAGTACCACGCGTATCCCCTGCGCTTGCGAACGCTGCGCGGTCTCTTCCCAGGCAATACACAACTGGCTGGCGAAATCTTCACGCACCGGGGGAGAGGCCTCGGTCAGTTCGCGTTCGCCACCGTCCCCGTACCAACCTACCGCAGAGCCGGAGATCAACACCTCCGGGCGCTGCTCACGGGTGCCCAACCAAGCCAGCAATTGCTCGGTAAGGGTGACACGGCTGGCCCACAGCACGTTGCGCCGGGCGGCCGTCCAGGGCCTGTCGGCAATCGGCGCACCGGCAAGGTTGACCACCGCATCAAGATGATCGTCGGCCTCCAGCTGCTCCAGGCGCGCGATACCACGCACCCCGCTACCACAGATTTTCGCCACCTGTTCAGGACGCCTGCTCCAAACCGTAAGCCGATGCCCTTGGCCCAGCCAGTACTGGCACAGATGCTTGCCAATCAAACCGGTGCCACCTGTCAGCAATATATGCATGGCTGTGTCCTCGCAGAATGCGTCGGTGGTCTATTTTTAACAGCAAGGCACTTTTTTGACCCGACGCTCTCGGATAAACATAGGCCAACCTGCCGCCAACACGGAATAACCTTATACATAATTTTGGCATTGTACAGGTTTGCCTGACAGCGTAGTCTGCTCACAGCAAGGTTTGAAGAGGCCATCATGACAGTACCTATCGCCATCATCGGGGCCGGCATCGCCGGTTTGTCAGCCGCCCAGGCCTTGCAGAAGGCCGGGCAATCCGTGCACTTGTTCGACAAAGGCCACGGCAGTGGCGGGCGCATGGCCAGCAAGCGCAGCGAAGCCGGCGCGCTCGACCTGGGCGCACAGTACTTCACTGCCCGTGACCGACGCTTCGTCGATCAGGTGCAGCAATGGGTGGCCGCCGGCTGGGCCGAGCAGTGGAAGCCTCAACTGTACAACTACCGTGATGGCGAACTTACCCCCTCCCCCGACGAGCAGACGCGCTGGGTGGGCGTGCCACGCATGAGCGCCATTACCCGCGGCTTGCTCAAGGACGTCACCGTCAACTTCGGCTGCCGCATAGCGGAAGTGTTTCGCGGCAAGCAGTACTGGCACCTGCAAGATACCGAAGGTTGCAGCCACGGCCCCTACAGCCGCGTGGTCATTGCCGTCCCGGCACCGCAGGCCACGCCACTTCTGGCCGCCACACCGAAGCTGGCGGCCGTGGCCGCTGGCGTGCAAATGGAACCTACCTGGGCCGTCGCCCTTGCCTTCGAGACACCGCTGGAGACACCAATGCAAGGCTGCTTCGTGCAGGACAACCCGCTGGACTGGCTGGCCCGCAATCGCAGCAAGCCTGGCCGCGACGAGCACCTGGACACCTGGGTACTGCACGCGACGTCAGACTGGAGCCGGCAACACATCGACCTGCCCAAGGAAGAAGTGATCGAGCAGCTGTGGGGCGAATTCGCCGAGCTGGTCGGCTGCGTGGTCCCCCCGCCCACCTTCGCCCTGGCCCACCGCTGGCTCTATGCCCGCCCCAGTAGCAACCATGAGTGGGGCGCACTGGCCGATGCTGACCAGGGTTTGTACGCCTGTGGAGACTGGTGCCTGTCCGGCCGCGTCGAGGGCGCATGGCTCAGTGGCCAGGAAGCAGCGCGGCGCTTGCTCGAACACCTTGAGTGATGCCGAACTATACAAAAATACTAGTTTGCATAACTTCAGCGCTGTGCTGAAATAAACCTGTACAAGTTTCGAGTCACGTACAGGTTTATTTTCGGAGGCAGCCATGCACGACCCTTCCGCCCACAGCAAGCCGCGTATCGCCATCAGCGCCTGCCTGACCGGCCACAGCGTGCGCTACAACGGCGGCCACAAGGCCTCCGACCTGTGCCGTAAACAGCTGGAACAACACTTCGACTGGCTACCCGTGTGTCCGGAAGTGGCAATCGGCCTGGGTGTCCCGCGCGACCCGATTCGCCTGGTCGGCAACCCCGAGCAACCCGAAGTGGTCGGCACCCGCGACCCCGGCAAGGACCTGACCGACCCGCTGCGCACCTATGGCGAGCAGATGGCCAACGAACTTGACGACATCTGCGGCTACATCTTCATGCAGAAGTCACCTTCTTGCGGCCTGGAACGGGTAAAGGTTTATCAGGACAACGGCCACCCGGCCGTGCATGGTGGCCGCGGCGTCTATGCCCAGGCTTTCTGCGCATTGCGCCCGGACCTGCCAGTAGAAGAAGAAGGTCGCCTGCATGACCCTGTGCTGCGCGAGAACTTCATAAGCCGCGTTTACGCCTACGCCGACTGGCAGCGCCTGCTGGCCGAGGGCCTGAACCGTGGCGCGCTGGTGCGCTTTCATTCGCGCTACAAGTATTTGCTGATGGCCAACAACCCCCAGGCCTATCGCACCCTCGGCCGCCTGCTTGGCAGCATGAGCAAGGCTGATGAACCACAGAGCATCGGCCCGCGCTATTTCAGCCAGCTGATGCAGGCCCTGCGCCGCTGCGCCAGCCGCGGCACCCACAGTAACGTGCTGCAGCACCTGAGCGGCTACTTCAAGGATGCCCTTACACAGCAGGACAAGGCCGAGTTGCAAGCAGTCATCGGCCAATACCAACAAGGCGTGGTACCTCTGGTAGTGCCACTGACCCTGCTCAAACATCATTTGCGCAAGCACCCAGACCCCTACCTGCAGCAACAAGCCTACCTGCAGCCTCACCCCGAGAGCCTGGGCTTGCGCAATGCGGTCTGAGGACTTGCTGCCCATCGGCGAACTTGCCCGTCGCACTGGCGTCAACCCGGTCACCCTGCGCGCCTGGGAGCGCCGGTATGGGTTGCTCAAGCCACAGCGCACCGCCAAGGGGCATCGCCTGTACCCACTTGAGCAGGTCGAACGCGTCGAGGCCGTCCTGGCCTGGCTGCAGCGTGGCGCGTCGGTCGGCCAAGTCCGCGAGTTGCTCGACAAACCCGCCAGCACCCCACCGAAGGGGGACTGGCAAGCCAGGCAATTCCAGCTGATCGAAGCCATCGCCGGCCTTTCACAGCGCGCCCTCGATCAGCAACTCAACCAGGCAATGGCGCTGTACCCGGCAGTCACCCTGTGCGAACAACTGCTGCTGCCGCTCCTCGACATGCTCGACCAGCGCTGGCGCAATTACTTCAACGCTCGGCTGGAGCAGGTGTTTTTCCACAGCTGGCTGCGCAGCAAGCTCGGTGCCCGCGTGTACCACGACAACCAGCTGCTGCAAGGGCCCGCCGTATTGCTGGCCGAAGACAGCGAACGCACCTTCAGCCCGGACTTATGGTTGTGCGCCTGGCTACTCACCAGCAATGGCTTCCCGGTCGAGGTGCTCGAGCAGCCCGTCGCAGGCCCGCAATTGCTAAGCGCCGTCAACGCGCTCAAACCACGCGCCTTACTCCTGCACCTGGGGCCACGCATCGACGACAAGGCGTTGCTGCGCACCCTGCAAGGCTTGCCGATCCCCAAGCTGCTGGGCGGTGCCACGCTGGCGCTGCATGAAGCCCGCTTGCAGGCTTTTGAGCTGCCCGACCTTTTCCTGTTCGACACCCCGCAGGCGGCATTGCGCGTGCTTCAAGCCCATGATCGACAGCCTGTAGAGATAAATCCCCCATGCACCTGACCTGGCTGCGCAGCGACCTGCGTATCGATGACAACACTGCACTCAGCGCCTCTACCGAACGCGGCCCGACCATCGCCCTGTGGCTGGTCAGCCCCGGACAATGGCAAGCCCATGACGATGCCGACTGCAAAGTCGACTTCTGGCTGCGTAACCTGCATGACCTGCGCCAATCACTGGAAAAGCTGAACATCCCCCTGCTGATCCGCACAATCGATACCTGGGACCAGGCGCCACAGGCGGTGCTCGATATCTGCCGCCAACATCAGGTGCAAAGCGTGCACTGGAACGAGGAGTACGGCATCAATGAGCAGCGCCGGGATGATGCCACCCGGGCACTGCTGGAAAAGTCGGCCATCCAGGCGCACAGCTACCTCGACCAACTATTCTTCCGTCCGGGCACCGTACTGACTCGCAGTGGCGATTACTTCCAGGTGTTCAGCCAGTTCAAGAAAACCTGCCTGGAGCATCTGCACCGCAGCCTGCCGTCCCTGGCACGGCGGGTGAAGCGCCAGGCCCCGCTGAACATCGGCAGCGACCCGATCCCGCAACATGTCGAGGGCTTCGGAAAAACCACGCACGCACTGCGCGACCACTGGCCAGCCGGTGAAGCTGAGGCACAGTCCCGCCTGTCACGCTTCCTGGACGAAACCATCGACGACTACCACCACCTGCGCGACTTGCCTGCCAAGCCCGGTACCAGCCAGCTTTCCCCCTACCTGGCCGCCGGCGTGATTTCGCCCCGCCAATGCTTGCACGGTGCACTGGCCGGCAACCGGGGCGAGTTCGACAGTGGCAGCACAGGCGTGCAGACCTGGATCAATGAGCTACTCTGGCGTGAGTTCTACAAGCACATCCTGAGCGGTTATCCACAGGTCTCGCGCCACCGCGCCTTCCGCGCCCAGACCGAAGCCCTGCCCTGGCGTGACGCCCCCGCAGACCTGGAGGCCTGGGAGCAGGGCCGCACCGGCTTCCCGATCATCGATGCCGCCATGCGCCAGCTGCTGCACACCGGGTGGATGCACAACCGCTTGCGCATGATCGTGGCCATGTTCCTCAGCAAGAACCTGCTGATTGACTGGCGCAAGGGCGAGCGGCACTTCATGCGCCACCTGATAGACGGCGACCTGGCCGCCAACAACGGGGGTTGGCAGTGGAGTGCGTCCACCGGCACCGACGCGGTGCCCTATTTCCGTATCTTCAACCCGGTTTCACAGTCGCAACGCTTCGATCCACAGGGTCGGTTCATTCGCCACTGGGTACCGGAACTACAGGAGCTCGATGAAAAAGCCATCCATCAACCCATTAAATCGACGGACCTTTTCGGTAATACTTCGTACCTAAGTCCAATCGTAGATCTCAGCAGCAGTCGCCAGCGGGCCCTGGAAGCATTCAAAGGGCTGCCACGCCGGCAGAATCAGGGGATAACGTCTTGATTAACTCGCGTAGTTTTTGGGTTACAGGCGCAAGCAACGGACTTGGCTTGGCTTTGGTGGAGCGGATGCTCGATGAAGGACATCGCGTTGCCGCGAGTGGCAAGGATAGCGATGCACTGGATGATTTGGGGGCACGCTACGGCAGCCAATTGTTGCGTTTGCCGTGGCAGTTACAGGAAGAACAACACGTTACCGATGCGTGCCAACAGATTTGCCATGCCTGGTGTTCGCTGGACGGGCTGATCCTCAACACCGGCACCACCGATTACCTGCCAGACAATGTCAGTGAAAGTGAGCTGATCGAAGCGATCGTCACCACCAACCAGCTGGCCGCAGAGCATTGCCTGAGCAAAGCGCTGCCGTTGCTGGCAAAGGGGCAGTCGCCCCAGGTGATGGGGCTTTTCAACCGCTATTCGGCGTTGCAGCTGTTTGCACCGACACAGGTGACTGCGGGCTGGAACAACTTGCCGCAATGGCTGCGTGAGCAGCGCAAGGCCCTTGAGGACCAAGGGGTAGCACTGACCATCGTAGGGCCACAATCGTTGAAGGTTACGGTAACGTCGGCACAGGCGATACCGGAGGCGTGGACGCCCGACAGTGCCGCAGAGGAGTTGCTGCGCCGGTGGCCTCAGAGAGAACCGGAACTGGTCCTGGAGACGCTGGACCTCAGTAGCCTGTGGCCGCTGGCGCGTTGACCGCTGAAATCAGCATTACCTTCTTCGCGGGCAAGCCCGCTCCTGCAGATTACCCAGACCTTTAATGCTGTGGTATTCCGGCAGGAGCGGGCATTGCCCGCGAATGCAGGTGAACTCAGAGCGCCATTCTGTAATGCAGGCTGTAGCTTTCTACACCATCGTTGGGCTCTTTGATGCCCGCGTTGGAATAGTGAATCGCCCGCACCCCAATCTCATGCCCGCCGGCAAAGCGCAAACCAAAGCCGATGCGGTCCTCAAACTGGAAAGCCGAACCCAGCTCGTTGCTTTCCAGCTCGGTGCTGGAGAACGCCGCTACCCCTATCCCGGCTTCGATGTAAGGCTTCACCGACTCCCCGGCAAATTCATAGACGAACACGGGCGCGAAGGACAGGCTGTGATTGCTTGCGGTCTCGTCGCCATCCCAGTAGGTGTAGGCCCCATCCCAATAGCCGGTCAGCCGACCAACGCTGGTCTGCCACCAACTCGCATCCCAATTCGATTGCAGCCCTAGCCGGTAAACCATTGTCGAATCGCCGGTCTGCCCCACCGAAAACGAAACATCGGCAGCTTGTGCCGACATCGCTTGCCCCAAAACAAAGGCAGCAGCCGCTGCCAAGCCGAGCAGTTTCCTCATAAGAAACATCCTTCTTTCTGATGCTGTTGTTAGTGTCCGCCTCATCTCAGGCAAAGCGGTAGAAAGCAGAAGTGGAACGATAGTTCAGCCTTTTTTCACGTTTTTTTCACAACGCAAAGCTTTGCACATCGTCAGACTTATGCCACAGCACAGGTAGGATTTTTCTTAAGGCTTCTGGGTCAGCGCTTGTCCAGAAGCGTGCAGCGCCGGCCGGGCCTTCGGCCAACAGATCATTGGCACCCAACAGCCGTTGCAACTGACGCGCCACGGCCGCGCCGGTGTCGATGATGGCCACGTCATCCGGGACCATGCCGGCCAGCAATGGGCGAAGGAAAGGGTAATGGGTGCAGCCCAAGATCAGCGTATCGCAACCTGCAGCCAGTAGCGGCTGCACATAACCTTGCAGCAGCTGGCGCACCGCCGGGCTTACAAGATCACCGGCTTCGATCAGCTCGACCAGCCCCGGGCAAGGCTGGGTAATAACCTGTACGTCATTCGCGAAGCGATCGAGCAAGGCTGCGAACTTGGCACTCTGCAGGGTACCGGTGGTGGCCAGCACACCGACCACGCCCGAGCGGGTGGCTGCCGCTGCAGGCTTGACGGCCGGTTCCATGCCCACCAACGGCCAGGTCGGATACAACTCACGCAGGTCGGCCACTGCCGCCACCGTGGCAGTGTTGCAGGCCAGGACCATGGCCTTTGCGCCTTGTTCATGGAAGAACCCGGCAATGCGTCGGCAGCGCTCGCGGATATAGTCAGGCGACTTCTCACCGTAGGGTATATGCCCGCAATCGCCCACATACAGCAACGTTTCGTTGGGCAGCAGGCGCTGGATCTCGGCCAGCACCGACAAACCGCCAACCCCCGAGTCCATGACGCCGATCGGCGCCGAGCGCTCAGCCATCGCGCTTACCACAGACCGTGCAAGCCGGGTCGCGCTTGACACGAAGCTCTCGGATGCGGGTGCCGAGGGCATCGATCAACAGCAAGCGGCCGACCAACGGCTCACCGAAGCCAGCCAGCAACTTCATCGCCTCCAGCGCCTGCAGGCTACCCACCAGCCCCACCAGCGGGCCAATGACGCCAGCTTCGCTGCAGGTCAGTTCGGCTTCGCTACCATGCCCGTACAGGCAGTGGTAGCACGGGCTGTAGTCGCGCCGCGGGTCGAACACCGACAGTTGGCCTTCCAGACGGATTGCCGCTCCGCTGACCAGCGGCTTGCCGGCCGCGACACAGGCAGCGTTGACCGCCTCGCGGGTAGAGAAATTGTCGGAGCAGTCCAATACCAGGTCGACTGCCGACACCGCAGCCGCCAGCGAGTCCTCGTCCAGTGCCTGGCGGTGAGCAACCAGGCTGACTTCCGGGTTGATTGCCTGCAAGCGCTGCAAGGCCGAGTCGACCTTGCTCATGCCAACGCTGGCACTGTCGTGGATGACCTGGCGTTGCAGGTTGGTCAGGTCGACGGTGTCGAAGTCGGCCAGGTGCAGCTCACCCACGCCAGCGGCGGCCAGGTACAGGGCGACTGGCGAGCCCAGGCCACCCAGCCCGATGATCAGCGCTTTGCTCTGCTTGAGCCGCAGCTGGCCATCGATGTCGATCTGGGCCAGCAGCACCTGGCGGCTGTAACGCAGCAGTTCCTGATCACTCAGCATGGCAGTCGCCCCAGGGTAATGCGTTCATGGCCGCCCAGGTCCGTGCGGCTGGCCACCTCGATAAAGCCATGTTCAGCCAGCAGAGCACGTACCGCCGCCGCCTGATCGTAGCCATGTTCCAGCAGTAGCCAACCACCTGGCAACAAGTGCGCGGGGGCCTGGGCGGCGATCACGCGAAGGTCGTCCAGGCCATCGGCACCGGCCACCAGGGCACTGCTGGGTTCGAAGCGCACGTCGCCGGCCACCAGGTGCGGGTCTTCAGCGGCGATGTAGGGCGGGTTGCTGACAATGAGGTCGAAACGCTCCCCGGCCAGGCTGTCGAACCAGTGGCTTAGCCGTACCCGAGCGTTGGCCAGGCCCAACCGCTGGCGGTTGCGCTCGGCGAGGGCAGCAGCCTCCTCCACCCGGTCAACCGCTGTAACCTGCCAGGCCGGGCGCTCGCTGGCCAGCGCCAGAGCGATGGCACCCGTACCGGTACCCAGGTCGAGAACCTTGGCGGGCGAAGCGGGTTGCAGTTCAAGCGCCGTCTCGACCAGCAGCTCGGTATCCGGCCGCGGGATCAGGGTATGCGGCGCGACCTCCAGGTCGATCTTCCAGAAGCCCTGCAGCCCAAGGATATAGGCCACTGGCTCGCCGCCACGGCGGCGCTTCAGGTAGCCGGCATAGGTCTCTGCATCTTCGCTGCTGACAATACGCTCGGGCCAGGTATGCAGGTAGCTGCGCGATTTACCGATGGCCGCAGCCAGCAGCAGTTCGGCATCCAGGCGCTCAGTGGGCGATTCAGGCAACTGCGCGTTGCGCAACAGGCTGGCGATGACAGTCATCAGTCCCCCAAGGCGGCCAGTTGATCGGCCTGGTATTCGGCCAGCAGCGGTTCGATCACCGCGTCTACGCCACCGCTGAGGATGTCGTCCAGCGAATACAAGGTCAGGTTGATGCGGTGATCGGTCACCCGCCCCTGTGGATAATTGTAGGTGCGGATGCGCTCGGAGCGGTCACCGGAACCCACCAGCAGCTTGCGCTCACTGGCAATGGCGTTCTGCGCGGCACTGGTCTGCATGTCGTTCAGCTTGGCCGACAGCCAGGACATGGCGCGAGCACGGTTCTTGTGCTGCGAGCGCTCCTCCTGGCATTCGACCACGATACCGGTGGGCAAGTGAGTGATACGGATCGCCGAATCGGTCTTGTTGACGTGCTGGCCGCCGGCACCGGAGGCACGGTAGGTATCCACGCGCAAGTCGGCCGGGTTGATTTCGATGGCGGCCTGCTCGTCCGGCTCGGGGAGCACCGCCACCGTGCACGCGGAAGTGTGAACACGGCCTTGGGACTCGGTCTCGGGCACACGCTGAACCCGGTGTGCACCGGACTCGAACTTGAGCTTGCCGTAGACATTCTCGCCCTCGACGCGGGCAATGATTTCCTTGTAGCCGCCGTGCTCGCCTTCGTTCTCGGACAAGATCTCCAGGCGCCAGCCGCGCTTTTCGGCGTAGCGCGAATACATGCGGAACAGGTCACCAGAGAAGATGGCTGCCTCGTCGCCACCCGTACCGGCGCGGATTTCGAGAAACACGTTGCGACCGTCGTTGGGGTCTTTGGGCAGCAGCATGCGTTGCAGCTGCGCCTCCAGGGTCAACAGTTGCTCCTTGGCTTCACGCACCTCTTCCACGGCCATTTCACGCAGGTCCGGGTCACTGTCCTTGAGCAGCGCCTGGGCGCCTTCGAGGTCGTCCTGGACTTTACGCCACTCTTTATAAGCAGCGTAGACCGGCTCTACCTCGGCATACTCGCGGGAGTAGGCGCGAAAACGCGTCTGGTCGGAAATAACCTCGGCGTCACCGAGCAGGGCGGTGAGTTCTTCAAAACGGTCCTGGAGGATTTCCAGTTTGTTCAGCAGCGACGCTTTCATTGCGGGGATTTGTCCGTGGAGCCCTCGTTGAGGGCAAAGAGTTCCTGGGCCATGGCCAGCGCATCGAGGCGGCCCTCGGCCGAGAGCTTTTTCAGCTGCACGCTGGGCGCATGCAGGAGTTTGTTGGTCAGGCCCCGGGCCAGTTGGGCCAGCACGTCTTCGGGGTTGCCGCCATTGGCCAGCAGGCGCAGGGCCTTTTGCAGTTCTTCGTCGCGAAGGCGCTCACTTTGCTGGCGATAGGCCCTGAGCACGTCCACCGCAGCCAGTTCGCGCAGGCGCAGCATGAAGTCTTCGGCGCCCACGGATACCAGCTCTTCGGCCGCCTGAGCCGCACCCTGGCGGCTCTTGAGGTTTTCCGCCACTACATCGTGCAGGTCGTCGACGGTGTACAGGTAGACATCATCCAGCTCGCCGACTTCGGTTTCAATATCGCGAGGGACAGCGATGTCGACCATGAAAATCGGCTTGTGTCGGCGCTGTTTCAGTGCGCTCTCGACCGCGCCCTTGCCCAGGATCGGCAACTGGCTGGCGGTGGAACTGATCACGATGTCACTGTTGGCCAGTTCCTGGGGGATGTCTGCCAGCAGCACGGCATGCGCGCCGAACTGCTCGGCCAGGATGCTGGCGCGCTCCAGGGTGCGGTTGGCCACCACGATACGGCGTACGCCCTGCTCGTGCAGGTGGCGGGCGACCAGGGTGATGGTTTCGCCGGCACCGATCAGCAGGGCCTGGCTGCGGCCCAGGTCGGCGAAAATCTGCTTGGCCAGGCTGACCGCGGCGAACGCAACCGAAACCGGGTTTTCACCGATGGCCGTATCGGTACGCACCTGCTTGGCGGCGCTGAAGGTGGCCTGGAACAGGCGCCCGAGCAACGGCCCGACGGTACCGGCTTCGCGGGCCACGGCGTAAGCGGACTTCATCTGGCCGAGGATCTGAGGCTCGCCGAGAACCAGCGAGTCCAGGCCCGAGGCCACGCGCATCATATGCTTCACGGCGTCGTGCTCTTCATGCACGTAGGCGCTGGCGCGCAGCTCGTCGATGCTGAGGCGGTGATAGTCGGCCAGCCACTGCAGCACGGCGTCGGCGGACAGGTGGTCCTGCTCTATATAGAGCTCACTGCGGTTGCAGGTCGACAGGATCGCCGCCTCGCGGCTGGACGTCAGTCGGCAGAGCTGCTGCAGGGCGTCTACCAGCTGCTCTGGGGTAAACGCCACGCGCTCGCGTACGTCTACCGAGGCAGTCTTATGGTTGATACCAAGTGCAAGAAAGGCCATGCAAGGTCGCTGGTTGTGACGGGAAGCCGATAATTGTCCTCTTTCGCAGGTTTCAGGACAACCACCGTTCGCTATTGTGCTGATAGTCCCGCGGCTATCGCCGCTCGCGGGCCAGCATCAACGTTGATTTCAGGTTTCACTCCCGCTTTTGATCTTCGCGACTTCAGGAGGCCGGAGAGAGGGGATCCCGGAGCGCAGCGCAGGGGCCGGATGATGGGAGCGCAACGTTTTTTGGTGGGCTTGCCCCGTGACAACGGACGCCAAGAAGCTGGCTACAGAGCTAACTGCCTTAAGCCTTTTGCGAAAAGGTGAGTCAGCGTCGCCATCGCAAATGACGGTTCGCCGAGTCAAAACAGACCACTTCGCTCCTTGCTCCTTGCTTCTTGCTTCTTGCTCCTTGCTCCTTGCTTCTTGCTCCTTGCTTCTTGCTCCTTGCTTCTTGCTCCTTGCTTCTTGCTCCTTGCTCCTTGCTCCTTGCTTCTTGCTTCTTGCTTCTTGCTTCTTGCTTCTTGCTTCTTGCTTCTTGGATGTGAGCATCCACATCAAGTAGGTATTCATTCGCGAAGGTGGCGCGTAGTCACCTTTCCGCCCTTCCGGCGGGTTACTTTGGTCATGGCCAAAGTAACCAAAGCCGTCGGCTCCCATCATCCGGCCCCTACGCTACGCTCCGGGGTCCCCTCGCTCCGGGCTTGCTCCCGG
>NZ_JAOCDI010000078.1:0-13478 GCF_029840855.1 Pseudomonas sp. GD03862 | reverse complement strand
CAGGCGCAGGGCGGCCTTTTCCAGCATTGCCAGGCCATCTTCGCGCCGCTTGCGCAGGGCGTCGATTTCGCTGTCACGCACACTTGGGTTGACCGCTTGCAATGCCACCAGGCGCGCCAGCTCTTCGTCGGCCTCGGCTGTCAGGCGGCGCTGGGCTTCGGCCACGCGCTCGTTGTGGGCCGGCAGGATCTTCTCCTCGCCGCCACTGATACGCTTGGCCAGCACATCGCGCTGGGCCTGGACGAACTTGTTGGCGCTGGCGCGCGGTACACTCTCGAGCTGGTCGTTGAGGGTTTCGAAAGCAACGCGTGACGCCAGGTCGTTGCCATTGGCGTCGAGCAGGCAGCGCAGTGCCGCCGGCGGCAGGTAGCGGCCCAGTTGCAGGCTACGGGGTGCCACCACCTCGCTGACGAACAGCAGTTCAAGCAGGACAGTGCCTGGTTTGAGCGCTTTGTTCTTGATCAACGCCACGGCGGTGTTGCCCATCGAGCCTGACAGCACCAGATCCATGCCGCCCTGTACCATCGGGTGCTCCCAGGTGAGGAACTGCATGTCCTCGCGTGACAGCGCCTGGCCACGGTCGTAGGTGATGGTCACGCCTTCATCGTCGCCCAGCGGGAAGCTGGCATCGAGCATCTTCTCGCTCGGCTTGAGGATCAGTGCGTTCTCGGAATGGTCTTCGCTGTCGATGCCGAAGGCGTCGAACAGGGTTTCCATGTAGATCGGCAGGGCGAACTGGTCGTCCTGTTCGAGAATGGCCTCGACCAGCGCCTGACCTTCGCCGGCGCCGCCGGAATTGAGTTCCAGCAGGCGGTCACGGCCAGTGTGCAGTTCGGCTTCCAGGCGCTCGCGTTCGCTGCGGGCGTCGGCCACCAGGGTATCCCAGGCCTTGTTTTCGCCGCCTTCGAGCAGCGGCAGCAGGCGTGGGCCGAACTGGTGCTGCAGGGCATTGCCGGTGGGGCAGGTGTTGAGGAAGGCGTTGAGGCCTTCGTGGTACCACTGGAACAGGCGCTCTTGCGGGCTTTCCTGCAGGTACGGGATGTGCAGCTGGATAGTGTGCTTCTGGCCGATCCGGTCAAGGCGGCCGATGCGCTGTTCGAGCAGGTCGGGGTGCGCCGGCAGGTCGAACATCACCAGGTGATGAGCGAACTGGAAGTTGCGGCCTTCGCTGCCGATTTCCGAGCAGATCAGCACCTGGGCGCCAAACTCTTCATCGGCAAAGTAGGCAGCGGCACGGTCACGCTCGAGGATGCTCATGCCTTCATGGAACACCGAGGCCGGGATGCCGGAGCGCACGCGCAGGGCGTCTTCCAGGTCCATGGCGGTTTCGGCGTGGGCGCAGATCACCAGCACTTTGGTGCGCTTGAGCATCTTCAGGGTGTCGATCAGCCAGTCGACGCGTGGGTCGAAACGCCACCAGCGCTCGTCATCGGCCACTTCACCCTGGGCCTGGAAGGCAACTTCCGGGTACAGCTCGGCGTGCTCGCCGGCTGGCAGGTCGCGGTATTGCTCGGGCGTGGGCAGCGGGTAGGGGTGCAACTGGCGCTCGGGGAAGCCCTGGATCGCCGCACGGGTGTTACGGAACAGCACGCGGCCGGTGCCGTGGCGATCCAGCAGCTCGCGAATCAGCCGTGCGCTGGCCTGGGTATCGCCGTCGCTGACTGCCGCCAGCAGGGCTTCGCCTTCGGCACCCAGGAAGCCCAGGATGGTGGCGTGGGCCTTGGGCGACAGGCGGCCTTCGTCGAGCAGTTCCTGCACCGCCTCGGCCACCGGGCGGTAGTGCTCGCTCTCGGCGCGGAAAGCGGCCAGGTCATGAAAACGGTTGGGGTCGAGCAGGCGCAGGCGGGCGAAGTGGCTGTCCTGGCCAAGCTGCTCGGGGGTGGCGGTCAGCAACAGTACGCCCGGAATCACTTGGGCCAGTTGCTCGACCAGGCCGTATTCGGCGCTGACCTGGTCTTCGTGCCAGACCAGGTGGTGGGCTTCGTCGACGACCATCAGGTCCCAGCCAGCGGCAAACAGCGCGTCCTGGGCCTTTTCGTCATCGACCAGCCACTCCAGGGCAACCAACGCCAGTTGGGCATCCTCGAACGGGTTGCTGGCGTCGCTTTCGATGAAGCGCTCGGCGTCGAACAGCGCCACTTGCAGATTGAAGCGCCGGCGCATTTCCACCAGCCACTGGTGCTGGAGGTTTTCCGGCACCAGGATCAGTACGCGGCTGGCGCGACCCGACAGCAGCTGGCGGTGAATGACCAGGCCGGCTTCGATGGTTTTGCCCAGGCCCACTTCGTCGGCCAGCAGAACGCGTGGGGCGCTGCGGTCGGCGACTTCACGGGCAATGTGCAGTTGGTGGGCGATGGGCTGTGCGCGGCAGCCGCCCAACCCCCACAGTGCCGACTGCATCTGCTTGCTGGTGTGCTGCAGGGTGTTGTAGCGCAGGCTGAACCACGACAGTGGGTCTATCTGCCCGGCGAACAGGCGGTCGCTGGCCAGGCGGAACTGAATGAAGTTCGACAACTGGGTTTCAGGCAGGGTGCGAGGCTGGTTCTGCCCGTCCAGGCCGTGGTAGACCATCAGCCCGTCGATGTCCTCGACCTCGCGCACGGTCAGCTTCCAGCCCTCGAAGTGGGTGATCTGGTCACCTGGCGAGAAGCGCACGCGGGTCAGCGGCGCATTGCGCAGGGAATACTGGCGGGTGTCGCCAGTGGCCGGGTAGAGCACGGTCAACAGGCGGCCATCCTGCGCCAGGATGGTACCCAGGCCGAGCTCTGCTTCGCTGTCGCTGATCCAGCGTTGCCCCGGTTGATACTGCTGCGCCATACTGCCTGAACTCCCGCGATGAAAAAGCCGATTATGTTAACGGATCGGCCGGTCAGACCAAAGTGCCGATAGCACCGAAAGGTATCGAAAGGCACAGTCTAGTCGTTTCATCGCCCTGCACAGCGCCGCCGACGAGGGCCCCGGATCAACATGTCTGCCAAGCACCGCTGGATCAGCGCTTCGATGGCCGTGGGCAGCCTGGTGCTGCTGAGCGCCTGCGAGCAGAAAAACTTTGAGACATTGCCCCCCATTCCGATGGAGCAGCTTGAGGTACTGGGCGTGCAGACGCCGATAAAGAGCGTGCACTTTCGTGACAGTGACGGCGAAGGGCTGCTGGTCCTGAGCCGCAGCGATGGCCAGGCCAGCGACCTGGAAAGCGAACAGGAAGTGGACAAGGTGGTGCTCAAGGCCACCTTGTACGGGCGCACGGCCGAGAGCGACGCCTTCAAGGCGCGTTGGCAGGTCGAGCAGGAAACGACCTGCCCGGGGCTGGACCTGGACGTGGACTTCTATAATGACGTCAGTGACGTCAGCGACCTGAACAAGAATGGGGTGGCCGAGATAACGGTGGCCAGCCATGCATTCTGCGGCGGCGGTATCGACCCGCATGACATCGCCATCGAGATGCGTGAAGGGCAGGCCAGTTACACCATTACCGGCCAGTCGCTGATCACCCCGGCGGGCGAGGAACCGGTCGGTGGTGAGCGCGAGGACAGCGCTTCGCTGAAAGCCGCGCCGCAGGTATTGCGCGATCATATGGATGCGGTTTGGCAGCAGGTGTACAAGCGGCCCTGGAGCGAGGCCAGCCCGCCAGTCGACGACGAGCCGGGTGACGAAGCCGAGTAAATGTTGTCCATGACATCAAGGTAAAGCTGCGCCTGCCGATACAGGGGGCATAGGAGAACGTCCATGCTGCCGCCGATCATTCCGCTCAGTGCCGCCCCGGTCACCTCGCAACAGGACCCGGTCAAGCCAACCCCCGACGTCAAGCCGGTGGTGCCGACGCAGCCTGCGTCCGGCGAAAGTGCCATTGACCTCAAGCGCCAGCGCGACCCGCAGGAGCAGGTATTGTTGCTGCGCGATGAACAGCGCCGCCAGCAGCAACGCCGGAACAAGGGCGAGCAGGAACGCTACGAGGCCGTCCCGGGTGACGAGGTCAATGCCGACAACACCGTGCCGGTAGCGCCATTGATGGGCGAGCATGTACGCCAAGGGCTGCTGGTGGACATCGAAGTCTGATACGGGGCTGGTCAGCGCCTGCGCCTGGCTTCATCATGCAATTCTCTGTTGATCGTCGAGCCCACCCCATGAGCCAAGACAACCTCATCGATTTCGATGCCGAACGTGCCAAGCGCGTCCACGACCTCAAGGAAAAGCGGCTGAACGAAATGCGCAATGCTTTCGAGCAGGCCCTGCCATTGAGTACCAGCAAGAAAAAGAAGCCCAAGGGCAAGCCTAAGAAGCGTTGAAACTTGACGCAGGTCAACCCTGCGCCCCCCTCGCGTGCCCGGCCTCGGGCACCATTGACACTGATCAATTTTCCCCGCCGCCACATTGGTTAACGTGTACCCATCGGACAACGGCAAACGAATGGGGAGGCCAGCATGTTCTTCGACAACGTGGTTATCGCCGGTGTGGTAACGGTCGGGCTGATGGTCGCCTTCTTTGCCGGTCTGGGCATTTTCATCTGGAAGGACTCGAACAAGCGCAAGCCGCGCTGACCTTCCGGGTACACGAGCACGCAAGGCATTTAGGGCGACTTCGGTCGCCCATTTTTTTTGCCTGCATTTTTTATTGTCTGAGCTGTCCCTTTCAATGCAGGCCAATCGAATATACATGATTAGCTAGCTAATTAATCGTTTCCGCTTTATCCTGCTCATCATTGTCTATCTTTTCAGCAAGACTTTTCCCCGCAAGGTCCGCCTCGTGCCCATCACCTTTCAGGCCCTGTTCGCGCCCAGCAGCCTCGCCCTCAAGTTTGCCATCAAGACCCTGCTCGGGGGCGGCCTGGCGTTGTGGCTGGCGATGCGCTGGGGGCTGGAGCAACCCTCCTGGGCATTGATGACTGCTTTCATCGTCGCCCAGCCGCTATCGGGCATGGTGGTGCAGAAAGGCTTGGCGCGGTTGGCAGGCACGTTGGTCGGCACAGTCATGTCGGTGCTGTTCATCGGCCTGTTCGCCCAGACCCCCGGCCTGTTTCTGCTTACCTTGGCGCTTTGGCTGGCGCTGTGTACCGCCGCGTCCACCCAGTTGCGCAGCGCCTGGGCCTATGCCTTCGTGCTGGCCGGCTACACCGCAGCGATCATTGCCTTGCCGGCCATTGACCACCCCCTGCAAGTATTCGACCAGGCCGTGGCTCGCTGTACCGAGATCTGCCTGGGTATTTTCTGTGCAACAGCCAGCAGTGCCTTGCTCTGGCCCATGCGGGTCGAGCAGCAACTGGGCGGGCAGGCGCGGCAGGCCTGGCAGAACGGCCTGCAGGCCGCCAGCGCCATGCTGGGCGGAGAGGACGAGGCGCGTAAAGGCCTGCTGGAAAGCCTGGGGCGCATCGTTGCCATCGACAGCCAACGTGAACATGCCTGGTTCGAGGGCAATCGCGGGCGCCAACGTGCCCGTGCCATTCGTGGCCTTAGCCAGAAACTGATGGTGCTGTTGCGTATTTCCCGTTCGGTGCGCCGCCAGTGGCGGCAACTGGATGAGGGTGAGGTCGAGCATCTGACGCCCTGGTTGCAGGAAGTGCGCACGCTGCTGGCCCAACCCGATCAGCCCAGCCTGCTGTTGTTGCGTCAGCGAATCTGGGATGCCGCCCACGATGAGCAAATCAGTTCGGCGGAGCACTTCTGCCTGGCGCGCATGGCCCTGCTATTGGACTATGCCATGGCCGCCAGCCAGGCACTTGAGGATGTGGAGGCGGGCAGGGCGCCCAAGGACGTGTCCCAGGGGCTGGCCGCGCACCGAGACTGGTCGCTGGCCTTGCTGTTCGGCTCGCGCAGCGCGCTGGCCTTCCTGGTAATGAGTGGTTTCTGGCTGGCCACGGCCTGGCCTTCGGCCCCCGGTGGCCTGGTGCTGACCTGCGTGGTCTGCAGCCTGTTCGCCAGTCGCGAGAACGGCGCACAGATCGGCCTGAGTTTTCTGCGCGGGATATTCCTGGCGATACCGGCGGCGTTTGTGGTCGGGCAGATCATGCTGCCGCAATGGAGCAGCTTCGCCATGCTCTGCCTGGGCATGGGCGTGCCACTGTTTCTTGGTGCACTGGGCATGGCCCATCCGCGTACCGGGGCTACGGCCACTTCCTATTGCCTGCACTTCATTGTGCTGGTGTCGCCGCTCAACGCCATGCAGTTCGGCGTGGCGAGCATGCTGAACAGTGCCCTGGCCATGCTGGTGGGGGTGTCGGCAGCGGTCATGGCCTTTCGCTTACTGGTGTTCCGCCATCCGGCCTGGCTGGGCCGGCGCTTGCGTGCTGCAACGCAGAACGACCTGGTGCGCCTGACTCGGCGCGACCTGCGCGGGGCTGACAGCTGGTTTGGCGGGCGCATGGCCGACCGGCTGATGCAACTGGCGCGGCATGCCAGTGAATTACCGGAAGGCGAACGCAAACGTTGGGATGACGGCCTGCACGGGCTGGATATCGGCGACGAACTGGTGCACCTGCGCATGTGCCTGGCGGTCGCCCAGGCCCCTTTGGGGCGGGCCGAGCGCGAGTACCTGCAACACGTGGAGGCAGCGCTGGCCAAAGGGCCTGCTGCCGGGCGTGGGCAGCTGCTGGATGCTGCCAGTGAGCAGTTCATTGCGGCCTTGCGTCGGCTGCCAGCCAGCGACCCGCTTCGCCTGGCCGAGGGGGCGGTACTGCAATTGCAGAAAAGCTGGGGCAAATGGTGCCGCTGGCAGGAGGACACCCATGGGTTTGCGTGAGTGGGAAGTGGGCGGTGTGCTGCTCAGCCCGTTTTTGCTTTATGTGTTGTTGGCGCTGCTGCTCACCGGCCTGCTGCGCCTGGTGGTGCATGCCACACCGTTGGGGCGCTGGATCTGGCATGAAGCGCTGTTCGACGCTGCGCTGTTCGTCTGTGTGTTGTTCCTGGTGGTACGTCTGTCTGGGACTTTATAAAGGAGTGTTTCGATGCGTGCGGCCGTACGTATTCTGGTGACCCTGTGTGTGGTGGCCCTGGCCGTGTTGGCCGGCTACCAGCTGTGGCAGTACTACATGCTCACCCCATGGACGCGCGATGCCCGTGTGCGCGCCGATGTGGTGGTGATCGCACCTGATGTGTCTGGCTGGGTTCGTGAACTCAAGGTCCATGACAACCAGCAGGTCAAGGCTGGCGACCTGTTGATGAGCATTGACCGCGAGCGCTTCCAGGCCGCGTTCGATCAGGCCAGCGCGGTGACCGAGACCCGCGCCCAGCAACTGCGCTTGCGCGAGCGTGAAGCAGCCCGGCGTACTGCTTTGGGGCCAGAGGCGATCAGTGCCGAGTTGCGTGAAAACGCCCAGATCAATGCCGCCATCGCACGTGGCGAGCTGCATGAAGCCGAGGCGCAGTTGCAGGTGGCCAGGATCAACCTGGCGCGCAGTGAAGTGCGGGCCCCGCGCAGCGGGCATATCACCAATCTGCGTCTGGCCGAGGGCAATTATGTGAACACCGGGGAATCGGTGATGGCGCTGGTGGATGATTCGACGTTCTACATCCAGGCCTATTTCGAGGAAACCAAGTTGCCGCGCATTCGCGTTGGGGACACTGTGAAGGTGTGGCTGATGGGCACGGGTGAACCGATGCAGGGGCACGTGGAGAGCATCAGCCGCGGCATCACCGATCGCAACAGCAACCCGGACAGCCAGTTGCTGCCGGAGGTAGAGCCGACTTTCAACTGGGTGCGACTGGCCCAGCGCATACCGGTGAGGATTCGCCTGGATCAGGTGCCGGAAGGGCTGACCTTGAGTGCGGGGATGACGGCGAGTGTGCAAGTGCACGAGGACCGCGACCCGCAGTGATGGTGCTGCCTCAATAGACAGATATGTAATGTTCGAAGCGGTACAGCCGGGTCGTGTGGTGAAGGCAGTCCAGCTCCAGTACGCCGACGACGTCGGGCAAACACGAAATAACTTGGCGAGCGGCCCGCCAGTTGCGTTAGGCTGCCGTTGTGAGTTGCCCGACAGAGGCAACCCTTTTCCCGCCTGGCGTGCGTATCTTCCGATTTCATTGCGAGGTTACGCCATGGCCATCACTTCCCAGGATATCTGCAACGCCGCCGATCAGCTAAAGGGCTTTGTCGGTTTTCACGGCAAGCGCGGTATTCATATCGTACGTTTCTCCGAGGACGCGTTCGGCATGGACGTGGCCGACGCCAGTATCACCCCCTGCAGCGAGTTTGTCTGGCGGCCCGAGCAAGGGCAGCGCATGGTGCTGTGCCGCGAACGGCTGTCGCTTTTGCTGGATCAGCATGTGGATGACCGCTTGAACATTGGTGAACCGCTGCGCGCCTACCTTCGCCGCTGTGATCTGCCTGAAATCGTGGCGCAGCGCAGCCTGCAGCAGCGCACCCAGTCTGTTTAGGAGCAAAGCCGGGTCTACAAAGGCTGTGCAGTGTTTTGGGAGGGTTGGTGCAACAACGCCGTCAACCCGGCGCTGTCCAGGGGCTTGCTCAGGTAATAGCCTTGCACTTCATGGCAGCGGTCATTTTCCAGCGACTTGAGTTGATGTTCGCTTTCCACGCCTTCGGCTGTCACTGTCAGCCCCATCGCTTCGCCCAGGTTGATGATGGCCTGGACCACAGCGCGGTCGCTGCCGCCGTTGTTGTTCAGGCCGCTGATGAAGCGCTTGTCGATCTTGATGCTGTCGAACGGGTAGGTACGCAGGTAGCCCAACGACGAATAGCCGGTGCCGAAATCATCCATGTTCAGGCGCACCCCTAGCTCCTTGAGCGACAGCATGGTGCCTAATGCGCCTTCGATATCGTTGAGCATCACGTTCTCGGTAATTTCCAGTTCCAGGCGTTGGGCGGGGAAGGCCGTGTCGAGCAAAGTTTCGCGCACGTCCGCTACCACATCGCTGCGCAAGAACTGGGCAGGCGACAGGTTGACCGAAACCAGCACGTCGGCCGGCCAGTCATGGGCAGTGCGGCAAGCTTCGCGAAGCACCCAGCGGCCCAGCGCAACAATGATGTCGCTCTGCTCGGCCAACGGGATGAAGGTGTCCGGCCCCAGCAACCCTTCCTGAGGATGCCGCCAGCGCACCAAGGCCTCGACCGCGACGATACGCAGGTCGTCGAGGCGGTAGCGCGGCTGGTAATGCAGCTCGAACTCCTCATTGCGCAGGGCCCGGCGCAGGTCGTTCTCCAACTGGCGGCGGTACTGGATCTGCTGGTTCATTTCGGCAACGAAGTAGCGCCATGTGTTCTTTCCATCGGCCTTGGCCTGGTACAGGGCGATGTCGGCGCAGCGGATCAGCTCACCTGCATCGAAGCCCTGGTTGCGCGTCTGGGCAACGCCAATGCTGGCACCAATGTGCAGCGGCTGGTTTTCGAAGACGATGGGTTGCTGCAGCAGGCCGATCAGGCGCGCACAGAAGCGGTCGATCTCGCTGCTGTTGTCCATGCCGCTGAGTACCAGGATGAACTCGTCGCCGCCCAGGCGCGCGACCAGGTCGCCATCGCGGGTGGTGTCGCGCAGGCGCGTTGCCACTTCTTGCAGCACGGCATCTCCGGCAGCATGACCGAGCGAGTCGTTGATCGGCTTGAAGTTGTCCAGGTCCAGCAGCAACAAGGTCAGCGGCGGCGAGTCACTGCCGCGCAACAAGGCCTGCTCCAGGTGCCGGGCGAGCTTGTTGCGGTTGGCCAGCCCGGTCAGTGGGTCGTGCAGCGAAAGGTGCTGGATGCGCGCATGGGCGTCGACTTCGTCGGTGATATCGCTGGCGGTACCCCGAAAACCGATGGCCTTGCCATCGCGCCAGATAGCGCGGGCGGATATCCGGCAGTAGCGGTTCTGGCCATTCTGGTCGCGGTAAGTGCAGCGCAGGTTGGCCAATTGCTGTGGCTCGGCCGTAGTCAGGGCGTCCAGCCAGGGTGACAGCGGCGTGGTATCGCAGGCCAGCAACTGGTTGAGCGGGTGGCCCAGCCAGCCGTCTACCGGGTAGCCGGTGACGTTGGCGAAGCGCTGCGACAGGTAGGTCAGGCGTTGTTGCCGGTCGGTTTCCCAGATCCAGTCGGATGCCGACTCGGCCACCGCCCGGAACCGCTGCTCGCTGGCCTCCAGGGCCTGGTTGCTTTGTTGCAGATGCACGAGCGTGAGGCCGATTGCCCGGGAGCTGCGCAAGGCATGGCGGAACAGGTACAGCATCACCAGCCCAAGTATCAGTAGTGCGCACAACAGTGCTGGCAACACTGCCCACAGCATCTGTTGCCCCGGCAGCGGGCTGTTCCAGGTCAGATGGTAGCCGGTGTCGCCCAGGTCGATGCGCAGGTGGTTGTGATCCTGCCTATCCTCCTTTTCCACGTGCATGCCGGTCAGGCCGGCGCCTTTACCCAACTGCGCCAGTTTGCTTTCGGTGAGCTGGTCAATGAACAGCATGACCGGCGCCTGGCTCACCTCGCTGTCGGTAACCTCCCGGTCCGGGCGCACGGCTGCTGCACTGAGTGCGGCCGGCCAGCCATTGAACAGCACGAAACGGGTGACCTGCTCGCGTGAAATAGCCGCCGCGCGGGCCTGTTCGATGATCGGCTGCAGGGGTGTGTCTATATAGCTGTCAGCGCCTGCCTGGCTGGGCTGGCCTTTGAACAAGGCATAGGTGGTGCGGTCGTTTTCCACTACGAACACCCCTTCGTAGCCGCTGGCGCTGTACAGCGACTCGCCTACGTTCTTTTCCTCGTAGGCCCATTGCCAGTCGGCTTGGCCCGACAGGTGCTCGAAGGCTGCATCCCATACGGCATAGCTGGACAGAAACTGGCGCGAGGCGAGCAGCCGTTGTTCCAGCGCCTGGGTCGCATGGAAGGCGCTACGCTCGCGCTCCTGTTGGTCGAGCGTGCGGGCGATATTGAACAGAGCGCCGAGAATGACCAGGCAAGCCAGGCCGAACACTGCGCTGAAACCGGCAATGAGGTGGCGTACCTGAAAGCGCGGTGTGGGGCTAGCGGGTGAAAGCTTGGCGGTCCTGGCCATGCGCGAGCGGCTCCTTCAGGCAACCTCCCGCCAGGCAGTCAGGAAGGAGGTTCAATCAGGATAGGCCAGCCTGAGCGTGGCAGCTTCACCGCGGGCAAAATTGACCTGATCGCGGCCAGCGTGCTTGGCGATGTACAGCGCCTTGTCTGCCTGTTCGAGCCAGTGCTCGGGGGACTCGAGGCTGGCCTGGAAGGGCGACAGGCCGATACTTAGGCTGATGCGCAGGTGCGGTAACTGTGGGTTGCGGTAGCTGGAAACCCGCTCGCGCAGACGCTCCATGGCTTGGCAGGCCTGGGCTTCGCTGGTTTCGGGCATGATCACGCAGAACTCGTCGCCGCCGTAACGCCCGGCCTGGTCGCCCTCGCGCAAACTGCGCCGCAGCTCAGCACTGAGCTGGCGCAGTACACAGTCGCCGACCACATGGCCAAAGGTGTCGTTGATGGTCTTGAAGTGATCGATGTCGATCAGGGCAATCACCGCGTGCCCCTGTTGTTGCTTGCACGCCTGGAACTTGAGCTGCAGCAGGTCCTTCCAGGCACCGTGGTTGAACAGCCCGGTCAGGCTGTCGGTCAGGCTCAGGGCGCTCAGCCGGCGCTTGTGGTCGCCCAGCTTGATCGCAAGCTGGTAGCACACCCAGCCCAAGGCCAGCGGGTACAGCGCCAGCATGGGCAGGCACGCATAGACCTGCTGGGGCGTGGCGGTCAATTGCAAGCCAGGGCCGAGCAGCAGGATGGCGGCGAGCATGCCAGCCAGTTGCGCCAGCACCCCGCGAAAGACCATGCGCTTGCCGCCGGCGGCGACGTTGTTCATCGTCATCATCGCCAGCACGGTCACGCTGGGCAGCGGGTTGAAGTGCATGGCGGCGGTCCAGAACCCGCCCATCAGCGAGTCCAGCAGGAGGTTGCGCTGTTCCGCCTGGTAAGGCGTTGTCGAGCGGGCAGCCCACAGGTAGGCCACGTGCGGCCACAGTAAACCATTGAACAGTAACAGCAGCCATGCCCAGGAGGGGGGCGACAGCGGCGCAATGGCCGCCATGACAGTGAACAGGCCGATTCCCAGGCCAATGACCCGCGGCAGGTAGATGCGCTTGACGAATGAAAGTCCTTTGCCGTTGCGGTTATCCATAGTGCTCACAGTTTTCTGTCGGTGTACCGTTCATCGCATAACACGCATGAATATTGTTGAACAGTGTGTTATCGGCGAGGAATGACCTTGCAAGCCAATTCACGGTTGATTCGATCACGGTGGGGCAGTTGATAACCAGGCTCAGGTACTACTGAGCACTCGCAGGCGGGGGCGGGGCAACCTGGACTCACCGCAGACGGGCAAACTGATGGGTAGCCCCTGGCCTGTGAGTGAGCAGGACCAGGGGCATGAACTCACCGTAGCGGCACGCTGAGTATCATTTGTGCTCATGTCTGCTGCGCGCGGACTGGGGCTGGTCGTCGTTCAGAAGCCGCGAGGGTGGTTTGCCACTGTCACTGCGCACTTGTGCATGGCTGATCAAGGCGAAGATGAAACTGCCACCGATGATGTTGCCCGCCAGCGTCGGCAGTGCAAATTCCAGCCAGAAGCGGCTCCAGGTTTCGTCGCCAGCCCACACCAGGTAGGACACTTCGACTGACCCCACTACTATATGAGTGAAATCGCCAAGGGCCATCAGGTAGGTGATCATCAGAATGATCCAGATCTTGGCGTGCTCCATTGAAGGGATCATCCAGACCATGGTGGCAATCATCCAGCCTGAGACTATGCCCTTGGCGAACATCTGGCTGATGTCGTTCTTCATTACCTTGCGACCGACCTCCAGGAATGCCACATCGGTCTTGCTGTCGAATATCGGCAGTTCCAGCATCACCCAGGCCACCAGCAGGGTACCTGCCAGGTTGCCAAGCAACACCACGCCCCAGAGGCGTAGCAGGCGTCCGAAGTTGGCCAGCGTAGGTGCGGTCATGACGGGCAGCACCGCGGTGAGCGTATTCTCGGTGAACAGTTGCTGGCGGGCCAGGATCACGGCAAGAAAGCCCGCGCTGTAGCCGATGCTGGCGACCACCTGGGCACCATCGCCTTCTGGCAGGCGGGCGTAGAATAGCCCCATGGCCATCAACGACAGCCCCATGGACAGGCCGGCGGCAAGTGCCGACCACCACAACGCGGCAAGTGTACGTTCCAGCTCCTGGTCGCCCTGGTAGCGAATGATTTCGTGCAGCACTGCCGCCCGTGGCGGTTGGCTGTGGCTGACCTCCTGCTCTTCATCTGCAGAGAGGCCGGGGGTTTTCTCGCTTTGCCCATTGCTCATGGCCGCTACGCTCCGTGGTGTGTTTCTTTACAGATCCACGGCGCTTTCATTAGTTGCCGGTTAGCGGCAAAACGGTGTTGGAAAAGTTTTTCAGAACAAGGTGTTGACTCTGATTTCAAAGCGCGTATTATTCGCCTCCTCGCAGCGATGAACGCTTCGGGGCAAGCGGTAAGTTGTTGAAGTTGTTAGCTTTCGAAAGAAAGCGGTAGT
>NZ_JAOCDI010000077.1:0-13486 GCF_029840855.1 Pseudomonas sp. GD03862 | reverse complement strand
ACCTGTGGGAGCGGGCAAGCCCGCGAAAGGGCCGCTACAGGTACAGCAGAACTTAGCGCCAGCTCTCTTTCACCACCCTGCGCCGCCCGCCCAGGATCAGCCAGCCAATCCCCAGCAACAGGCTTTCGACCACAAAGGCCAGCACAAAACCGGCACCCACACCCCAGCCAATCGCCTCGGGCACCAGCAGAATCTGGTAGCTGTAGCCATTGAGGGTTTCTTCACGCAACTGCGGGTCGGCCTGTACCAGCACATGCCAGGTACGCTCGGCCCATGACCCTTGCAGCACCTGCCATTCGTTTTCCAGCAGTTCGTTGCGGATCATCAGGCTTTCGATGCTGTTGGCATCACTGTTGAACACCGGGTCGTCGCTGCTGCGGTAGTGCTGCAGCAGCGCCTGCAAGTCGCCCTTGAAAAAGCGCTCGGCCGTTTGCCGGAACCCATCGAGCGCCTCGCGCGATTCGAACAGATGCGCCTCGACCCGCTGGCTATAGTCCTTGACCAGCCCCGGGACCTGGATACCGGCCAGCAGGCCGAAGGTGAACAACAGCAATCGCAGGTAACTTCTGAACATGCAGCGTCCTTAGCTCTGGCCGTGCGCCACGCACTCGCCGTGCCGCCACAGGGCCCACTGACCCGGCGCGTAGCGGTGCCAGGTCTCGTTCTCGGTCAGGGCCTCGGTGGCAATCACCGTGACCACGTCGTTGGGGGTGGTTTCGGTATGAAAATCGACGATCAGGTCGACATCCTTCAACCGTGCGGCACCGAATGGCGCACGGCGGGTGATGTGCACCAGCTTGGTCGAGCAGAAGCAGAACAGCCAGTCGCCGTCGCTGAGCATGCAGTTGAACACGCCCAGATCCCGGTAGCCGGCACAGGCTTCGACCAGCACTGGCAGCAGCTGTTCCACCGGCACCGGTTCGGGGAAAGCGCTGCGGATGCGGTTGAGCAGGTCGCAGAAGGCCGCTTCGCTGTCGGTGTCGCCCACTGGCCGGTAAAAACTGGCCAGGCCCTTGAAGTCACCCAGCTGGCCGTTGTGCGCGAAGCACCAGTTGCGGCCCCACATTTCCCGTACGAACGGGTGGGTGTTGGACAGGCACACCCTGCCGACATTGGCCTGACGGATATGACCGATCACCACTTCGCTTTTGATCGGGTAGCGCTGCACCAGGTTGGCCACTTCCGACTCGCTGCTCGCGGCCGGGTCCTGGAACAGGCGCAGGCCGCGGCCTTCGTAAAAGCCTATCCCCCAGCCGTCACGGTGCGGGCCGGTTCGCCCGCCCCGCTGCATCAGGCCGGTGAAGCTGAAAACGATGTCGGTAGGGACGTTGGCACTCATGCCCAGCAGTTCGCACATAGGCGTGTCTCCGTTTACAGACGAGGCTCGACCCGGCCTGCGCCACGCGCAGCGGCTGCCGGCAAGTCGTCACGGTAACGGTCGCTGCGCTCGGCAGCCAGCGGCGCCTGGGTGCCGAGCTGGTCATCCTCGGCCTGCTGACGCCTGGCGGCGGCTTCGGCCTGCTCACGGCGTGCGTGCGCGCGCTTTTCCAGCGGCCAGCGCAGCAGCACGAAGAGGAAGTACAGGCCGAAGGCGATCATGCCGTACATGGCGAAGTCGGACACAGCGCGCCAGGCGTTGTTGCCGACCTTGAAAGCGACATCCAGCGCAGTGATGGCGATTGCAGGGGCGAAGCTGTCCTTGACCGGGTCGACGATGGTCGGGGTCAGCAGCAGCACCGCCAGCACCACGCGTAGCGGTTCGCGCAGCCAGCGCCACATCCAGCCGGTGAGCTTGAAGCCCACCAGCAGGCACCCTAAGGCGGCTATTGCGTACAAGCCCCAGGCGAAGGTGTAGTCGTTCTCGGTCATGGTGTTCGTGCAAGCCAGGCAAAGAGATGCCTATGATAAACACTTTTCCGGGCGCAGACAGTGTTTGCCTGTGCCGGCCTCTTCGCGGGTAAACCCGCTCCTACCTCGGTGCGCCCCTGTAGGAGCGGGTTTACCCGCGAAGAGGCCGGCACAGGCAACTCCAATCAAGAGATCTTCAATGCCAACCAAGCCCCAACCCCCGATTGCCCAAGCCGACCAGGCCACCGACCCGTATGCCTGGCTGCAACAGCGCGACACCCCCGAGGTACTCGCTTACCTGCAAGCTGAAAACGCCTACCAGGAAGCCTGCCTGGCCGACCAGGCACCGTTGCGTGAGCGCCTGTTCGAAGAAATCAAGGGCCGCATCCTGGAGACCGACCTGTCATTGCCGGCGCCCTGGGGCCCCTACCTGTACTACACCCGTACCACCGCCGGCGACGAATACCCGCGTCACTACCGCTGCCCACGTCCGGCCGACGACTCGAACACCGTCGATGAAAGCCAGGAGCAACTGCTGCTCGACCCCAACGCCCTGGCCAACGGCGGTTTCCTCTCCCTGGGCGCGTTCAACATCAGCCCCGACCACCGCCTGCTGGCCTATAGCCTCGACACCAGCGGCGACGAAATCTATACCCTATACGTCAAAGACCTGGCCAGTGGCCGTGTCACCACCCTGCCTTTCGACGACTGCGACGGTAGCCTGACCTGGGCCAACGACAGCCAGACGCTCTTCTTCGCAGAGCTGGACGACACCCACCGCCCATGGCGCCTGCGTCGCCACACCTTGGGCACCGACGCCGCGCACACCGTGTTCGAAGAGCCAGACGGGCGTTTCTTCCTGCACTGCTACCGCACCAGCTCCGAGCGCCAGCTGGTGCTGCTGCTGAACAGCAAGACCACCAGCGAGGCCTGGGTGCTGGACGCCGAAACCCCGCAGGCGCCGTTCACCTGCCTGGCGCCGCGCGTCGAAGGCCACGAATACTTCCCCGACCATGGCCAACTCGACGGCCAGTGGCGCTGGTTCATCCGCACCAACCAGGATGGCATCAACTTCGCACTGTACCACGCGCCAGCCGCGCCAGTGCCAAGCCGCGAACAGTGGCAGGTGCTGGTGGCGCACCGCGACGCGGTCATGCTCGAAGGCCTCAGCCTGAACACCGGTGCCCTCACCCTGAGCCTGCGCGAAGGCGGCCTGCCGATCATCGAAGTACGCCCGCAGGGCTTGCCGGCCTACCGCGTCGAATTGCCAGACGCCGCCTACAGCCTGTACGTGCAGGACAGCCTTGAATTTGCCAGCACTCGCATACGCTTGCGCTACGAAGCGCTCAACCGCCCGGCCCAGGTGCGCCAACTGACGTTGCCCACGGGCGCCCAGGTGGTGCTCAAGCAAACCCCGGTGCTCGGTGCATTCGATGCCGATGACTATGTCAGTGAGCGCCTGTGGGCAACCGCAGCGGACGGCACCCAAGTGCCGATCAGCCTGGTACGCCGCCGCCAGGACCTGGGCAAGACCGTGCCACTGTACCTGTACGGCTATGGCGCCTATGGCGAAAGCCTCGACCCCTGGTTCTCACATGCGCGCCTGAGCCTGCTGGAGCGCGGCGTGGCCTTTGCCATCGCCCACGTGCGAGGTGGTGGTGAACTGGGGGAGGCCTGGTACCGTGCCGGCAAGCAGGAGTACAAGCACAACACGTTCAGCGACTTCATCGCCTGCGCCGAGCACCTGATCAGCCAGGGCGTGACTGCCGCCGACCGCCTGGCCATCAGTGGTGGCAGCGCCGGCGGCCTGCTGATCGGCGCGGTGCTCAACCTGCGCCCGGAGCTGTTCCGCTGCGCCATTGCCGAAGTGCCGTTCGTCGACGTGCTCAACACCATGCTCGACCCGGAGCTGCCGCTGACCGTGACCGAGTACGACGAATGGGGCAACCCTGAGGAGCCGGAGGTGTATGAACGGATCAAGGCTTATGCGCCGTACGAGAACCTGAAAGCGCAGGCCTACCCGGCGATGCTGGTGGTGGCGGGCTACAACGACAGCCGCGTGCAGTATTGGGAGGCGGCCAAATGGGTGGCGAAGTTGCGCACGCTCAAGACCGACAGCAACCTGCTGCTGCTCAAGACCGAGATGGGGGCTGGGCATGGCGGGATGAGCGGGCGGTACCAGGGGTTGAAGGATGTGGCCCTGGAGTATGCGTTCGTGTTTGGCGAGCTGGGTATTGCCTAAACTCAGGTTTGAGCACCCCCGCGATCGCTGTGGGAGCGGGCAAGCCCGCGAAGCCAACACCGTGGTGGATGGCACGGGCTTCGCCCGTGTTCGCGGGCAAGCCCGCTCCCAAACGCGCCAGCTTTCAGAAATTGAGCAAGACAGTTGCTCCAACATGATGACGGCGTGGGCCGCTCATGCTCAATCATTCTGGGCCGGCGGCTTCGGCGGCTCCGGCCGCAACCCGGGCAATGGCTGGTCCTTCGGCGGGCCGGGCACTGGCATCGGCGGCAACAAGGGCGCCCCCGGCTGGCTGTCATAAGCCTTGGGCGGTGTGCTCGGGGTAATCTGCGGGTATGGCGTAGGCGTCGGCGTACCGGGCGCGCCGGGTACTGGCGGCGTGAGCCTGGGTGGCGGGCTGGCAGCTTCTGCCAGGGGCAGGCCAGCCATCAACAGCGCGGCGAGGATCGCGTGAAACATCAGCAACCTCCTGTCGGGAACCTTTCTACAGGCTACGCCTAAATCAACGCTTTCGCCTGTCCGCCTGACCTGCAAGCGCGCTAGACTCAATGGCATAACCGTCACCTGCCTGATCAGAACAAAGGAAACACCATGAGCTCCACCTCTTCTGCCGCCGCTACCGCGCGCCTCGACCGCATCCTGGCCGATGCCAAGCGCGACAAGGAAATGGGCTACCGCGACAAGGCCCTGAGAATGTACCCGCACGTGTGCGGCCGCTGCGCCCGCGAGTTCGCCGGCAAGCGCCTGAGCGAGCTGACCGTGCATCACCGTGACCACAACCACGACAACAATCCTCAGGACGGCTCCAACTGGGAGCTGCTGTGCCTGTACTGCCACGACAACGAGCACTCGCGCTACACCGACCAGCAGTACTTCAGCGAAGGCTCCACCAGCACCCCGAGCATTGCCAAGGCTACGCACAACCCGTTTGCCGGGCTGGCGGGCATGCTGAAGAAAGACTGACCATCGATTCGCCCCCCGCTGTTACCGGGCAGCCCGTATAATCGCGCTTTTTTCGCGAAGGGCCCCGGTACGTGGCAAACAAACGATACAGCTGCATCGGCCTGTTCAACCCCAAGTCGGCAGAAAACGTCGGCTCTGTGATGCGCGCCGCGGGCTGCTATGGCGTCAATTCGGTGTTCTACACGGGCAAACGCTATGAACGCGCACGTGACTTCGTCACCGACACCAAGCGCGTGCACTACGACATCCCGCTGATCGGCATCGACGACCTGCAGCGCATTATCCCGCTGGGCTGCACGCCCGTGGCGGTGGAACTGGTAGAGGGTGCGCGGCCATTGCCGGATTACACCCATCCGGACCGGGCCATTTACATCTTCGGGCCAGAGGACGGCTCGTTGAGCGAAGACGTGCGGGGATGGTGTGAAGAGACTATCTACATCCCGACCGAGGGCTGCATGAACCTGGCGGCGACGGTGAATGTGGTGCTGTATGACCGCATGGCCAAGGGGCTGAATACCCGTTCGGGGCCCAAGTTCAAATAGAAAGGCCGCCACTGCGGCAACAGGACAGACCTGCCAACACAGGGCGACCGAGTGCTGAGCTCCGTCAGAACAGCACCGAAACCGGGCCGAACATTGCCTCGACAAACCATGGGTTGTCGCAATCAACGTTGCCGACGATGGTTGGCTGCACGCTCCCCCTCCTCGGTTTCGCCCCGTGAACAATGCTGAGTTTCTGCTCCGCGGTATATTCCAGGTACGACTTGATTCGCTTGAAATGCGACTTGCAGACGATGCCGCCCTGCCGATTGTCAGGCGCAGGGATGCCTAGTGCAGCACCTTGCTCTGCAGCACATCGGAACGCCGCCCCAGCACGTTCTCGCTGATCTGCACGAAGTCTTCGGTACTGACGCTGGGCAGGCGCATCAGCCCACGCACCACATCATCCAACGAACGTTTGGCCTGGGTGTGAATGCGGATTTCCTTGTCCAGCGCCTGCAACAGCATCACGCCGCGGGCCACCTGGGCCGGGCTTGCGCGTTCACCCTTGAGCCGGTTGACCTTGGCGCCCTGCTTGCTCAGACGCGCCTGCCAGACCTGGTAGCGGTCATCACTCATCCCGCCCGAGCGGCGTAGCAACTCGTTGGCGTAATAATCGGTCAGGCTCTCTACCAGCCAGTCACTGCCGTCACGCCCGTGAATCTGCGCGAACAGTTGCACCAATTCGCGCAGCAACGGGCTATTGCCGTTTTCGCTGACCATGGGCCGGGCACTGTTCAGGTACAACGAGCCCTGCGCAGCCATAGCCCCTCGCCACATGCCGTCACGCGCCCCGACCAACAGCAGCTTGGGCGGGTTACGCGGGAACACAGCTTGTAGTTGTGGCCAGACGAATGTGAGCAAGGTCAGGCTGTCCATGCGCCGCATGCCCTGTCCCACCGGCGCGGCCACGGTCACTTCGGTCTCGCCCAGGCGGGCGCGGCGGCTGCCCAGGTCGCCGGCAAGCATCCAGCCGGTCGGGCGATCGAACAGGCGCGACACGTTGTCGATGCGAAACTTCCCCTTGCCGATGCGCGGCCAGGACGTTTCGATGCTCTTCCAGCCCTCGGGCAGGTCGAAAGCCAGGCGCGCCACCAGCTCGGTACCATCCTGCTGGTCGAGGCGCGCAGGGGGTATCAGCTGGTCGCCGAGGAACAGTGCCCAGTGCGGGGTGATGCGCGATGAATAGGCGCCGCTGGCCAGCTTCTGGTCCAGTTGCACACGGTAGCTGAGGCTGGTCTTGCCGGCCGCTGGCTGCCAGATACCACGTTGCCCCTTCAGCTGCCATTGCCCATCAGCCTGGAAGCCGCTGTAGGCCCCAGCCTTGCCCAGGTCGAAGTCCAGGCTGCGCACGGCGCTGCCTTCGGCCAATGTCACGCGGACCTCGGCCTGGCCGCTGGCAGGCAGCAAGCGCACCTGGTAGTCGAGGTCGATCTTTTTCGCCCAGGCCGGCGAACTGGCCATCAGGCCCAACAGCAACATCAGGTGGCAACGCATACAGAAACTCCTTGTTTCCCCGAGGCAGCGGGCCGCGCCGGTCAGCTGGCGCGAAAGATCAGGTGGTCTTCCCAGTCGTCTTCGTGCACATCGTGTTCACTGAGCATACGTCCCGACTGGGAAATGCGCTGTTCATGAACCTGTTGCCGGTCGCCACAAACCAGGTGATGCCAGGCCGGCAAGTCCTTGCCCTCACTGACCAGACGGTAACCGCAGGTACTCGGCAGCCACTTGAACTGGTCGGCCTTGCCCGGGGTGAGCTGGATGCAGTCTGGCACTTGGGCGAAGCGGTTGGGGTAGTCGCTGCACTGGCAGGTATTCAGGTCCAGCAATTTGCAGGCGATGCGCGTGTAATAGACGCTGTTGTCGTCTTCGTCCTCGAGCTTTTGCAGGCAGCACAGGCCGCAGCCATCGCACAGCGACTCCCACTCTTGCTGGCTGAGTTCTTCGAGGGTCTTGCGCCGCCAGAACGGCGCGTTTTCAGCGATCATCACACAAGGTTCCTGCCTTCATCTTGGGGGCCACGGCGCGCGGCGGCGCCAGTCTAGAGCCTGGCCTTCGGCAAAGCCAGACCGCTTGTCAGTCGCGACGGCACGCAGTAGCGTGCGCTTTTCCCGTCCGTTTGCAGGAGCCGCCATGAGCGCCAACCCCCGCATTGCCGATTACGCCATCAACGAGCAGTTCATCAACCGCTGGTCGCCACGCGCCTTCACCGCCGAGCCGATCAGCGAAGAAACCCTGCTGAGCTTCCTCGAAGCCGCCCGCTGGGCACCTTCGGCCTATAACTCGCAGCCTTGGCGCTTCCTGTATGCCCGCCGCGACACGCCGAACTGGGAGCGTTACCTGAGCCTGCTGGTGCCCTTCAATCGCAGCTGGGCGCAACAGGCGTCGGCGCTGGTGCTGGTCATTTCCAAGACCACGTTCGCGGCCCCGGGCGCTACGGAAGAAAAACCGGCGCTGTGGCACACCTTCGACACGGGCTCTGCCTGGGGGCACCTGGCCCTGCAGGCCAGCATCAGCGGCTGGCATACCCATGGCATGGCCGGCTTCGATCAGGACCTGGCACGTCAGGAACTGAAGATTCCCGAGGGTTACGTACTGCATGCCATGGTGGCGATCGGCAAGCTGGGGGACAAGGCCAGCCTGGATGAAGCCCTGCAGGCGCGTGAAGTGCCGAGCCCGCGCAAGCCGCTGAGCGAGCTGGCTGCTGAAGGCGATTTCAGCCTGTAAGGTTTGTGTTGGCAGGGCTGGCCTCTTCGCGGGCAAGCCCGCTCCTACGGGGGGTATCACCACCCTGAGCTGGAGCGGGTTTACCCGCGAAGAGGCCGGTACAGGCCGCAGCGATCAGTAGCCCCGGGCGAAATCGACTTCACCCCGCAACCCCTGCCCCGCTTCATAAGCCCGCACATTCTCGACAAACAAGCGCACCATCGCTGTCGGCGAGGTGGGCGCCGAGCTGTGCCCGGTCAGCAGCAAGCCCCAAGCGGTCCAGAACGGGTGTTGCTTGGGCAACGGCTCCTGGCGGCACACATCGATCACCGCACCGGCCAGATGGCCCTCTTTCAACGCCTCGACCAGGTCGGCATCGACCACCGCCACACCACGCCCGGCATTGATGAACAAGGCCGAGGGCTGGAAGCACTTGAACAGCGCGGCGTCATACAGGTCATGAGTCGCCGGGGTATCCGGCAGCAGGTTCAGCACATAGTCGACCTGGCCGACCATGCGCGGCAGGTCGGCCAGCGCCGCCACCTCGACGAACGGGGCCTGTTCACGGGCGCTGCTGGCAACCCCGTACAGCTCCACACCAAACGGCTGCAGGAACTCGGCCACACGCTGACCAATGTCACCCGCCCCGACAATGAGGACCTTGCGCCCTTCCAGGCTGCGCCCCGGGCGGTCATCCCAGCGCCGCTCGACCTGGCTGACCAGGCGCGACAACACCTCACGCTCATGGCCTAGCATATAGGTGAGCATGTACTCGGCCATCACCTGACCAAATATGCCAACTGCGCGGCTCAGGCGGTAATCACGCGGCAGGCCGTCGGCCAGCAACGGCGTGATACCGGCCCATGTCGACTGTATCCAGCCCGGCTTGTGGCCTTGGCGCAGCAGACTGGCCAGCAAGTCCGGCTGGCCCAGCCACACCGGGCACTGCGGTGCCTGGCGGGCCAGTTCGGCAGAGTCGCCGCTGGTCACAACGTCCACGTCAGGCGCGGCTGCGCGCAAAAGCCCGGCGTATCGAGCATGGTCATGCTCAGCGATCAGTACGCGCATGGTCAGACGGGGTCGTTGCGGCGCAGCAGCTCTTCGGGCAGGTGCTCGATGTACTCATCTTCCAGCGGCGGCATCTGCAGGTGGTAGCCTTGGCTTTCGAGGTTCTCCAGCACCTTGGTGATGTCCTCGCGGGCCAGTTTGCGCTCAGGGGTAAGCACCAGGTCGAAAGCGTGCACGGGGGTGCCGAAGAACGGCAGCAGGCCTTCAGGCACGCGTTCCAGGCCGTCAGCCTTGAGTACGTACAGGTACATTTCGTTCTTGCGTGGGCTCTTGTAGATCGAGCAAATGCGTTTCATCGGGTTTCTCCGGCACCTGCCAGGTTGTCCAGCAGGGCCTGGCCCATGCGCTCACGGCGCCAGCCGCGCAGCGAATCGGGCAGTTGATAAGGGCCATTGGGGTATCCGCTCTTGAGCAGCGCCTCCAGGGCTTTCTTGCGCAGCATCAGCTCGGGTGCAATCCCCAGGCGCTCGCCTTCGGCCTGGCCGATGGCGCGCAGCTGCTTGAGAAGGCCAGCAGCCTCGATCGGCAGCGGCTCGGGCAAGGGCGCAGGCCATTGCTCGGCAGGCAGGCTGGCGGCGCGCTTGATCAGCTGGATGAGGAACTCACCGTCCTGACGAATGGTGCGCGGGTGCATCTCGTCGATCTTGGCCAAGGCCGACAGGTTGTTCGGCTGGCTTTTGGCCATGGGCCAGAGCGAGTGCTCCTTGAGGATACGATTACGCGGCACATCGCGGTTGCGCGCTTCGCGTTCGCGCCAGGCGCACAGCTCACGTAGCACTGCCAGTTGTTGAGGCGCCAGCTTCCAGGCCAGCTTGACGTCGCGGTACAGGCTTTCGGGCTCGACTTCACGGCGCAACGCAGCCACCAGCTCGGCGCCGTCTTCCAGCACCCAGGCATACTTGTCGTCACTCAGCCGCGGGCGCAGCACGGTGAAAAGCTCGGCCAGGTGCACGGCATCTTCGGCAGCGTAGCTGACCTGGGTTTCCGAGAGCGGGCGTTGCAGCCAGTCGGAACGGGTTTCGCCTTTGGGCAATTCGATGCCCAGCACTTCCTGCACCAGGCGCGAATAGCCCATCGAGAAGCCCAGGTTCAGGTAACCGGCGGCCAGCTGAGTGTCGAACAGCGGCTGAGGCAGCTTGCCGGTCAGGCGCAGCAGCACCTCGAGGTCTTCGCTGCAGGCGTGCAGCACCTTGACCACAGCGCTGTCTTCCAGCAGGTCGGCCAAGGGTTGCCAGTTGCCGATCAGCAGCGGGTCGATCAGGAAGGCGCGTTGGCCGTCGCCGATCTGGATCAGCCCGGCTTTCGGGTAAAAGGTGTCTACCCGCATGAATTCGGTGTCGACGGCGACGAAGGGCAGTTGGTGCCAGTCGCGGCAGTGTTCGGCCAGGCTCTGGTCGTCACGGATCCAGTGAATTTCGATGGCCACAAGGCTCTCCCACTAACATTGGCGCGCAGTATATACGGCGCGGGCACTGCGGGTGAAACTGTCCCGCTTTTCGGGGGCAGTCCACCCTGTGGGAGCGGGCGCGCCCGCGAATGTAAGGCAACACGGTGTATGGCCCGGGCGTGCCCGGGTTCGCAGGCTTGCCCGCTCCCACAGGGCTTCAGCGCTTGGCCGCCAGCCAAGGCCGGCAACCGGCGAACATGTCCAGCGACTGCTGGTAGAGCTCGGTATGTACCTGCAACAGGCCAAGCATCGAGTGGAACAGGTTGTCCTGGGACAGCGGGGCATCGCTGAGCCGTGCCAGGCAGTCGGTATCGACGCCGAAGTCCTCCTTGTAGCTGTCGGAGAACCAGGTCAGCAGTGGTATGTGCTTCTGCTGCTCGGGAGCGATGGCGTACGGCGTGCCGTGCAGGAACAGGTTGTACTCACCCAGCGACTCGCCGTGGTCGGACAGGTAGATCATCGCGGTATCGACCTTGTCTTGCTTGCTGCGCAGGGTATCGATCAGCGAGGCCAGCACCTTGTCGGTATAGGCCAGGGTGTTGTCGTACCCGTTGATGATTTCCTCCTCGCTGCACTGGTTCAACGCGTTGCTCTGGCACACCGGGGTGAAGCGCTCGCCATCACTGGGGTAGCGCTTGAAGTACTCGGGGCCGTGGCTGCCCATCTGGTGCAGCACCAGCACGGTGTCCTTGTCGAGGTTGTCGATCAACGCGTCCAGGCCTTGCAGCAGGATCTGGTCATGGCATTCGCCATCGGCGCACAGCTGCGGGTCCTTGAGGTTGCTGACGTCGATGAACTGCACGCGATCGCAGGTGCCTTTGCAGCCCGACTGGTTGTCACGCCACTGCACGGCCAGGCCGGCACGCTGCAGGATGTCCAACAGCCCTTCGCGGTTCTTCGCTACGCGGGCGTCGTAGTCCTTGCGCTTCATGCCCGAGAACATGCAAGGCACCGAAACCGCCGTTTCCGTACCGCACGAGTGCACGTCGGAAAACGCCAGCAGGCCCTGCTCTTTGGCGAGATTGGGCGTGGTATCGCGGTCATAGCCCAGCACGCCGAAATGGTCTGCCCGGGCACTTTCCCCGACCACCAGCACGGTCAGCGACTTGCGCTCATGTTTTTGCCAGGCCGCATCACGCTTGGCATCTTCGCCATAATGCTGGAACGGGCGCGAGGCCGTACCGACACGCTCGCTGACATAACCAATGGAGGCCCCGACGATATTGCTGGGGGTGAGCATCAGGCGCAATTCATGGTGATTGCGAAACAGCGACGACAGCCCTTGATAGTTGACCAACGCGACCGAGCCAATGGTCACTACACAGGCACCACTGACCACCAACTTGCCCAGCAGCTCGCGGTGCCAGGGGCGGTAGGCGATCTGCGCCTTCCACAGCAGCACCGATGGCAGCACACCCAGCAGCAGGATATACGCGGCAAACTTGAACGACATCAAGTCGCGCACTTCCGCAACATTGGTCTCGGCCATATTACGGAACATGCCGGCGTCAATAAGTACGCCGTACTGGTTCATGAAGTAAGCCACGCCCGCGCCACTCATGAACAACACGATAAGTACCGGCTTCAATACATACCGGAAGGCAAGTAACGTGAGTATGAGATTGAAGGCGAAGAGCATCAGCACAGCAAACGCCAGACTCAGCCACAACCCTGACAGGCCAGCAGGAACCGCCGCTTGCAGGTGCTCCCAGAGGAACATGTTGAAGCCAATCAGCAGATAAAGACTGGCCAGCAGCGTGACCCATTCAGTCCGCAGGGATTTGAAGTTGAGCATCAGCGTTCGCTATCAAGAGTGATGATCACCCCCAGGCCAGGTGGCACTGTGGGAAAGTTGGGCGAACTCTAGAAAGCACGTCATCAATTTTTTGTGAAAAAGTCGGTAACAATTTCGTGAGGGTGTGTCTTTTATCGATTATCTCAAAACCATTCAGCTGCCATTCAGCCTGGACCACCGTCACAAGCCTGCGCAAAGACAGCTATCCTCAATGGTCAGGACCTTACCGACAACCCTGACAGAGGTGAAGAAATGCCAGTTCCGCACGATCTGCTCGCTGACCTGCACGTTACCGCTGATGCATTCCAGGCACTCATAGAGAAGGATCAGGACCTGCACAAACTGCACAAGGAGTACAACGCCAAGGACAAGGAGGTGGTCGCCGCCGAAGGCAACGGCACCAACGACGAGACGGTCAACCGCCTGCGCAAGGAAAGGTTGCTGATCAAGGACAAGATCGAACGGATCATTCATCCGCCCAAATCCTGACAGGCATCTATTGAATCCACCGGCCTCTTCGCGGGCAAACCCGCTCCTACACCGATGCGCAGACCGTCGTAGGAGCGGGTTTACCCGCGAAAGGGCCGGACCTGCTGGCCAATGTCCCTGGCCGTTCACCGTTGTCGCCGCCACCGTATTCGCGGGTAAACCCGCTCCTACGCCAATGCGCAGACCGTCGTAGGAGCGGGTTTACCGCGAAAGGGCCGGACCTGCTGGCCAATGTCCCTGGCCGTTCACCGTTGTCGCCGCCACCGTATTCGCGGGTAAACCCGCACCTACGCCAATGCGCAGACCGTCGTAGGAGCGGGTTCACCCGCGAAAGGGCCGGGCCTGCTGGCCAATGTCCCTGGCCGTTCACCGTTGCCGCCGCCACCGTA
>NZ_JAOCDI010000076.1:0-15347 GCF_029840855.1 Pseudomonas sp. GD03862 | reverse complement strand
CTTCTGGCGCATACGGCGCCGGGTCGATAATCGGCTCGGCCCCTGTCAGCAAATCGGTAAACAGCTGGCACGAAGCCGGCGCCAGCACCAGCCCATTGCGATAATGCCCGCAGTTCAGCCACAACCCTTCATGCCCCGGCACAGGCCCAATGTAAGGGATGCCTTCTGGCGACCCCGGCCGCAGTCCCGCCCAGTGCGCCACCACTGTCGCGCCTTCAAGCTCTGGCAACAACTCCACCGCCGATGCTTTCAGGCTTTCCAGCGCATCCCCGGTCGGGGTCTTGTCATACCCGGCGTGTTCCAGCGTGCTCCCCACCAGAATGTGCCCGTCACGTCGCGGGATTGCATAGCGCCCCTTGGCCAGCACCATGCTCGGCAAGAAGTCTTCAGCGCACTTGAACAGGATCATCTGGCCCTTCACGGGCTCCACCGGCAGTTCAAGGCCAAGGGTACGCAACAGGTCGCCACTCCAGGCGCCTGCGCTGAGCACAACCTCATCCGCCGCCAGTACGCCATCAGCCGTCTGTACACCAGTCACGCGCCCCTTTTCCTGCACGAAGCCGGTGATCTGGCAGTGTTCGCGCAAGCTCACGTTCGGCAGCGCCAGCAACGCCGCCTTCAGCGACTTGACCAAGCGTGGGTTGCGCACATTGGCCACGCCAGCCATGTAGATGGCGTGCTTGAAGCCCGGGCCCAGCACCGGCACCGCATCGTAGGCCGCGGAAATATCCACGGCACTGAGCGGCCGCTGCTCGCGCGCGGCCCAGGCCAACGCTTCGGCCTCGTCGTCCAGGTCGAGCCAGTACAGCCCGGTGGTGTGAACTTCCGGGTCGACACCGGTGCTGGCGAACAGACGCTCGCCCAGCTGTGGATAAAAGTCCTGCGACCAGTGCGCCAGAGCGGTCACGGCGGGGCTGTAGCGCCACGGGTACAACGGCGAGACAATGCCTCCGCCAGCCCAGGACGACTCTCGGCCAACCTCGCCCTGATCGCACACCACCACCTGGCCGACCTTGGCTGCCAGGTTGAATGCCGTCAGCAGGCCGATCACCCCGCCGCCAACCACCACTACTTGCTTGCTCATCTGTCGATCCAACACCTGAAGTAAAACCGCGATGCACCGGGCATCATTGAACCTTCAACTTCCCCAACAGTGCGTGCTGTGCTCAACGGCGCCCGGATTGTGCTGCACACCAGCCTGGTCGAGCTGGAAATCGCCACAGCCATCCTGTGCCATCAGCCCATGCGGTAGCCGCCGGGCGCGCAGCGTGAAGGTGTCACTGTCGCGCTGGGCCTGAAGGCTGTAATAGCGGGTACCTTCGGGCAAGACCAGGTCGCCCTCGGCGTATTGGCCAGTGCGCACGCGGTGGCGCTCCAGGCGCAGGGCGGCATCATGCAGCAGGCCAACCACTTCGCTGCGCGCGGCTCGCCGAAGCTGGTCGCTGTAACTGGGGTAGGCAATGGCTGCCAGAATGCCGGTCACGGCCAGCACAATCAACAACTCGATCAGGCTCAAGCCTTGCTGCATGTCAGTCTCCTCGCAATCTTTGCCGCCAGGTGATGCGTTGGGTTTGATTGCCGGCCACGGCGTAGACCGCTTCCAGCACATGCCGTGAGCGGCTTTGCTTGCTGACGGCGGTAATCCGGAACAGGCTAACCGGCTGCCCTTCGGGCATGTGCGCGGCACGTTCGCTGACACCCAGGTTCTGCAGCTGGAAAAAGCCGGTCTGGGTACTTTGCCACTGCCCAATCAGATCGTGCGGCCTGGGCGGTGGCAGGCACGCGTTACAAACGTCAGGGGGCGCCCGTTCAAGTTCGCGTACCCCGGCCAGCAAAGTGGCCTCAGCCTCTTCCAGCGCCATCAGGCCATCGCTCAGGTAGCCGGTCATTCGCGTTTCCACCAGCGCGTCGCGCAGGGCAGATGTGGCAAGCAGGCCCAGCAGGACGCTGAGCACCAACGCCAACAACAGGACAACACCCCGCTGGCGGTTCATGAATCCGGAACCGGGTTGCGCAATGCCACGCTCAGCGCATGGTGCTGCTCAAGCTGCAAGGTCGGCTCATACAATGTCAGCTGAAGATCGATCCGCTCTCCAGCCACCTGCACCACACGCAGTTCGCGCACGTAATCGACCAAGGGCTGATTGCGGCCGCGCCGCTCGAAGTAAAGCGTACTTCCAACGTGAACATAGCGATGCCGGCTGAAAGGCAAAGCCATAAGCTTTTCAGTCCCTTGCGCGCGCTCCTTGTGTACCTCCACCGTGTCGATACAGTTTGTCAGCAAGGTCCAGTCGGGGTCGCCGGCAAATCCTGGTAACTCAGCGACAACCAGGCTCAAACTTGACGGGCCGTTCGCCAAGGGCCGGGCAAAGGCCTGCTCCGCGCCTGGGATCAGAAAGTCGTCTGGGCCCAGGCGCAGGCAACCGAACATCCCGGCCATGCGGATATCCTGCGCCATGCGCAGCAACGCAAGCCGCGCAGAATCCTGCATGCGCACTGCCGTACTTTGTAGGCGCCAAGTCTGGTGCGCAGAGACAAACAGCTGACTGGCCGCCGCCAGCAGCATCAATCCGATCGCCAGCGCCACTACCATCTCAAGCAACCCAAACCCTGTATGGCAGCGCCTCATCGTCGCCTGCGCTCATGTTCGCTGTGCAGCGCCATCGCCGCCTGTCCATCCCGGCGCGCGCTGTCCGCAGCCTGCAATGCCTGCAACTGCATAGCAGCCGTTGCGAAAAGGCCTGCGGCCACGACCACAACCGCCAACAACACTTCCAGAAGCGTCATGCCCCCTTGTCTTGCGTGCATCCCTGCACCTCCTGCGACTTTTCCCGTCATTGCTTTCAACTTGGGCGACTGGACCTCTTGTCCAACCGCCAGGAAGCTATAGCCAAGCACGTCCAGGAAGGAATGCACGGTGAAGCAACGCGGCGTAACACTGATACAAATGATGTCGGCCTTGGCCGTGGCGGCTTTGCTGACCCAACTGGGCATGCCGGCCTACGCCAGAATGAGCGATGACCTGCACCGGGCGGCGGCTGCCCGTGATCTGGCGCAGGCGCTGCGCAGTGCACGCAGCCATGCGCTGTTGCAGGGTCAGCCGGTGCTGGTGCTGGCGCTGGACGGTAATTGGGGGAATGGGTGGCGGGTAGTGCTGGAGCATAACCGGCAGGTGCTGCGCGAACAGCGCCTTTCAAAGCCGCTGAAAATAACCAGCAATCGCGGTGAGCAGTTCAAATTCAGTGCGCTGGGCGTGCCCATGACGTTGGGCAACAGCTGGTTGGGCGCAAAACTGGAAATGTGCGAACGCGCCGCTGCTCGCAGCCGATATCAGGTGGTGCTGGCATCAAGCGGCAGAGTCAGGTTGCTTACGGAGGACCTGAGCAATGACCGCTGCTAGCGCGGTCATTGCAGGAGCGGTCTTGTGTCGCGCAAGGGCTGCAAAGCAGCCCCTGCATTGGCGGCGGTGCTGCCCGTCAGATCAGCGAGCGAACCCGCAGCTCTTTGGGCATTGAAAAGGTGATGTTCTCTTCGCGCCCGTCCAGCTCTTCAGCGCCAGTGGCGCCCCAGGCCTTGAGCTGTTCGATCACGCCACGCACCAGCACTTCGGGCGCAGAAGCACCGGCGGTGATGCCGATGCGCGCGGCCTGGTCAAACCAGCCGCGTTGCAGGTCCTCGGCACCGTCGATCAGGTAGGCCGGGGTGCCCATGCGCTCAGCCAGCTCACGCAAACGGTTGGAGTTGGAACTGTTCGGGCTGCCGACCACCAGCACCACGTCGCTCTCGCCGGCCAGTTGCTTGACGGCATCCTGGCGGTTCTGGGTGGCGTAGCAGATGTCGTCCTTGCGCGGGCCGCCGATGTTCGGGAAGCGCGCACGCAGCGCATCGATGACGCGGCTGGTGTCGTCCATCGACAGTGTTGTCTGGGTGACGAAAGCCAGGTGGTCCGGGTCGCGCACCTGCAGGTTGGCCACATCTTCCTCGTCTTCGACAAGGTAGATGGCGCCGCCGTTGCTGGCATCGTACTGGCCCATGGTGCCTTCGACTTCCGGGTGCCCTTCGTGGCCGATGAGAATGCACTCACGGCCATCGCGGCTGTACTTGGCCACTTCGATGTGAACCTTGGTCACCAGCGGGCAAGTGGCATCGAACACTTTCAGGCCACGGCCAGCAGCTTCCTGGCGCACGGCCTGGGAAACACCGTGGGCACTGAAGATGACGATGACATCGTCCGGCACCTGGTCCAGCTCTTCGACAAAGATGGCGCCGCGGTTACGCAAGTCTTCCACCACGAACTTGTTGTGCACCACTTCGTGGCGCACATAGATCGGCGGGCCGAAGACTTCCAGCGCGCGGTTGACGATCTCGATCGCCCGGTCGACCCCGGCGCAGAAGCCGCGAGGGTTGGCGAGTTTGATTTGCATGCTCGGCTCCAGGCTTACAGGGCCTTCACCTCGAGGATCTCCACCTCGAAGGTCAGGGTCTTGCCAGCCAGTGGGTGATTGAAGTCGATGGTGACCTGGTCGTCATCGAACGCTTTGACCACACCCGGCAGCTCGGTGTTGGCGGCGTCGTTGAAGATGATCAGCAGCCCTTCGGACAACTCCATGCCTTCGAAGTTGGACCTCGGCATGGCCTGCACGTTCTGCGGGTTAGGCTGGCCGAAGGCGTTCTCCGGGGCCACTGCCACGGTGCGCTTGTCACCGGCCTTGAAGCCGAACAGGGCGTTTTCAAAGCCCGGCAGCAGGTTGCCATCACCTACTTTGAAAGTAGCCGGGGCCTTATCGAACGTGCTGTCGACGGTGTCGCCGTTTTCCAGGTGCAGCGCGAAGTGCAGGGTGACTTCGGTGTTCTGGCCGATACGGGTGTCAGTCATGGACCGGATCCTCGGACTTCTTGCTCTTGAACATATCCAGCGCCAGCATCACCGCACCAACGGTGATGGCGCTGTCGGCCACGTTGAAGGCCGGGAAGTAATGGCGGTTCTGCCAGTGCACCAGGATGAAGTCGACTACGTGGCCCAGCACGATGCGGTCGTACAGGTTGCCAATCGCCCCACCCAGCACCAGCGCCAGCGCCACGGCCAGCCAAGTCTCGTTGCGCCCCAGGCGCTTGAGCCAGACGACCAGTACCGCGCTGACCACCACGGCGATCAGGGCGAACAACCAGCGCTGCCAACCCGCTCCGTCAGCCAGGAAGCTGAACGCGGCACCGGTGTTGTAGGCCAGGGTCCAGCTGAAGTAGTCAGGAATGACCACGATCTGCTGGTACATGGTCAGGGCGTTGTTGAAGTACAGCTTGGTGGCCTGGTCGATGACCAGGACCAGCAAGCTCAGCCACAGCCATGCAAGGCGCCCGAAGCGCCCCGCTGCAGGGTTAGGCATAGTGGCGCACCTCACCCGAGCCTGTCAGGTTGTCGACGCAACGGCTGCAGATTTCCGGGTGCTCCGGATGGCTGCCGACGTCGGCGCGGAAGTGCCAGCAACGGCCGCACTTGGTGTGGCCGGACTTGACCACTTGCAGCTTGAGGCCTTCGACTTCGGTGGCTACCGCTTCGGCCGGCGCCTGTGCGAACGGCACCACGCTGGCGGCCGAGGTGATCAGCACGAAGCGCAACTCGTCGCCCAGCTTGCCCAGGTCGGCACTCAGGCCTTCGTCGGCGTACAGGGTCACTTCGGCTTGCAGGTTGCCGCCGATGACCTTGGCGGTGCGCTGGTTTTCCAGCTCCTTGTTGACCGATGCCTTCACTGCCATCACGCGGTCCCAGTAGGCGCGGTCCAACTCGGTGCCTTCCGGCAGCTCGCTCAGGCCTTGGTACCAGCCGTTGAGCATTACCGACTCGTTGCGCTCACCCGGCAGGTACTGCCAGATTTCGTCGGCGGTGAATGCCAGGATCGGCGCGATCCAGCGCACCAGCGCCTCGCTGATGTGGTACAGCGCAGTCTGGCAGGAACGGCGGGCAACACTGTTGGCGCCGGTGGTGTACTGGCGGTCCTTGATGATGTCGAGGTAGAAGCCGCCCAGCTCCTGTACGCAGAAGTTGTGCACCTTGGAGTAGACGTTCCAGAAACGGTACTCGCTGTAGTGCTCTTCCAGTTCGCGTTGCAGCAGCAGGGTACGGTCCACGGCCCAGCGGTCCAGCGCCAGCATGTCTTCCGGGGCCAGCAGGTCGCGGGCCGGGTCGAAGCCGGACAGGTTGGACAGCAGGAAGCGGGCGGTATTGCGGATACGCCGGTAGGCGTCGGCACTGCGCTGCAGGATCTGCTCGGAAACGGCCATTTCACCGGAATAGTCGGTGGCCGAAACCCACAGGCGCAGGATATCGGCACCCAGGGTGTTGTTGACCTTCTCCGGCTCGATGGTGTTGCCCAGCGACTTGGACATCTTGCGGCCGTTCTCGTCCACGGTGAAGCCGTGGGTCAACAACTCGCGGTATGGCGCATGGTTATCGATGGCGCAACCGGTCAGCAAGGACGAGTGGAACCAGCCGCGGTGCTGGTCGGAACCTTCCAGGTACAGGTCAGCGCGCGGGCCGGTGGCGTGGCCGATGTCGTGCGAGCCACGCAGTACGTGCCAGTGAGTGGTGCCCGAGTCGAACCACACGTCGAGGGTGTCGGCGATCTTGTCGTACTGGTCGGCTTCAGCGCCCAGCAGTTCAGCGGCGTCCAGCTTGAACCAGGCCTCGATGCCTTGCTGCTCGACACGCTTGGCCACTTCTTCCATCAGTTCGACAGTGCGCGGATGCAGCTCGCCGGTCTGCTTGTGCAGGAAGAACGGAATCGGCACACCCCAGTTGCGCTGACGCGAGATGCACCAGTCCGGGCGGTTGGCGATCATCGCGTGCAGGCGCGCCTGGCCCCAGGCCGGGACGAACTTGGTGTCTTCGATGGCTTTCAGCGCACGCTCACGCAGCGGCTCGCCGGTGCTCGGCTGCTTGTCCATGCCCACGAACCACTGCGCGGTGGCGCGGTAGATCAGCGGGGTCTTGTGGCGCCAGCAGTGCATGTAGCTATGGCTGATGGTTTCGGTGTGCATCAGCGCACCGACTTCGCTCAGCTTCTCGACGATGGCCGGGTTGGCCTTCCAGATGAACTGGCCGCCGAAGAATGGCAGCGAGTCGACATACACGCCGTTGCTCTGCACCGGGGTAAGGATGTCGTCGTTGACCATGCCGTAGCGCTTGCAGGTGACGAAGTCGTCTTCACCGTAGGCTGGCGAGGAATGCACCACGCCGGTACCGGCGCCCAGCTCGACGTAGTCGGCCAGGTAGATTGGCGACAGGCGATCGTAGAACGGATGGCGGAAGTTGATCAGCTCCAGCGCCGAACCTTGGGTGGTGGCAACGACCGAACCTTCCAGGTTGTAGCGCTTCAGGCACGACTCGACCAGCTCTTCAGCCAGCACCAGCAGGCGCTCGCCGGTGTCGACCAGGGCGTACTTGAATTCCGGGTGGATGTTCAGGGCCTGGTTGGCCGGGATGGTCCACGGGGTGGTGGTCCAGATCACGATGGCGGCCGGCTTGGCCAGCGAGGCCAGGCCGAAAGCGGCGGCCAGCTTGGCTTCATCGGCAACCGGGAAGGCCACGTCGATGGTCTGCGACTTCTTGTCGGCGTACTCGACTTCCGCTTCAGCCAGCGCCGAACCGCAATCAAAGCACCAGTTCACCGGCTTCAGGCCCTTGAACACGAAGCCTTGCTTGACCATCTCGGCCAGGGCGCGGATTTCACCGGCCTCGTTGGCGAAGTTCATGGTCTTGTATGGGTTGTCCCAGTCACCCAGCACGCCCAGGCGGATGAACTCGGTCTTCTGCCCTTCGATCTGCTCGGCAGCGTACTCGCGGCACAGCTCGCGGGTACGGTCGGCGGAAAGGTGCTTGCCGTGGGTAACCTCGACCTTGTGCTCGATCGGCAGGCCGTGGCAGTCCCAACCTGGCACGTACGGCGCATCGAAGCCGGCCAGGGTCTTGGAACGGACGATCATGTCCTTGAGGATCTTGTTCAGCGCATGACCGATGTGAATCTTGCCGTTGGCATAGGGCGGGCCGTCGTGCAGGACGAACTTGGGACGATCCTTGCCAATTTCGCGCAGCTTCTGGTACAGGCCAATGCTGTCCCAGCGCTGCAGGATCTGCGGTTCGCGCTGAGGCAGGCCGGCCTTCATGGGGAAGGCGGTGTCCGGAAGGTTAAGCGTGGCTTTGTAGTCGGTCATTTCAGGCTCTTCGTTAGCGGTTGAGCGTGCCAATGTGCACGTGCGGCGGCGATATCCGCATCGATCGCCGACTTCAGCGCCTCCAGGGAGGCGAATCGCTGCTCTTCACGCAGCTTGTGGTGGAACTCCACCGTCAGGCGCCGGCCGTAAAGATCGCCGGCAAAGTCCAGAAGATGAATCTCCAGGTGCGGGCGCCCATCACCGGCAACGGTGGGGCGCACGCCGATATTGCCGACACCCGGCCAAGCTTTGCCGTCGATCACGATGCTGGCCAGGTATACCCCGGACAGCGGCACGCGGCGGCGCTTGAGCTGGATGTTGGCGGTTGGTGTGCCGAGCTGGCGGGCCAGCTTCTGGCCGTGCAGCACGCGGCCTGTAATGCGGTACGGGCGGCCCAGCAGGTGTTCGGCCAGTTCGAAGTCGCCCTCGGACAAGGCCTTGCGCACTTCGGTGCTGCTGACCCGCAGGCCATCCTGGATGACCGTGTTGGCGGCCTCGACGGTAAAGCCGTACGCGTTGCCGGCCTCGACCAGGAAAGCGAAGTCGCCAGCGCGGTCGCAGCCGAAGCGGAAGTCATCGCCCACTTCGAGATGACGCACGCCCAGGCCGTCGACCAGGATGGCCTTGACGAAGGCATCGGCACTGAGCTTGCTCAGACGCTGGTTGAACGCCAGGCACAGCACCCGGTCGATGCCTTCGGTCGCCAGCAGCTCGATCTTGTCGCGCAGCCGGGCCAGGCGCGCTGGCGCGGTATCGGGTGCGAAGTACTCGCGTGGTTGCGGTTCGAAGATCACCACGCAGGTCGGCAGGCCCAAGGCCTGACCGCGCTCGCGCAGGCGCGCCAGGATTGCCTGGTGGCCGCGGTGAACCCCGTCGAAGTTGCCAATGGTGGCGACACAGCCCCGGTGCTCGGGGCGCAGGTTGTGAAGACCTCGAACCAGCTGCATAACGCGCTTCTTGCTCATAAAGTGGCCGATTATAACCACACCCGGGCGCTGGTGACAGGCAGCAGCGCCCAAGGGCGGCGTGGAATGCGAAAAACCGACGCCTGACCCGCCAAAAGCCTCAGTGCAAGGCCTTGCGAGCGAAATGCCGGGGCCGGAAGCCACACAGGTACAGGCAGCCAAAATACGTCACGACGCCCGCCAGGATCAGCGCCCCAAGCCGCAGGAAGCGCTCAAGCATGATGCCCTGTTCCCAGGCCGGCATATAGTGCATGCCCGCCAGCAGTACTGCCGACATCAGCGCCACCGCCAACACAAGCTTGAGCAGGAACACTGCCCAGCCAGGCTGAGGCTCGAACAGCTGCTGACTGCGCAGCTTCCAGAACAGCAAACCGGCGTTCAGGCAGGCACCGAGGCTGATCGCCAATGCCAGGCCGGCATGTGCAAGCGGGCCGACCAGGGCAAGGTTGAACAGCTGGGTGCAGACCAGGGTGAAGACTGCGATCTTCACCGGCGTGCGGATATTCTGCTGCGCGTAGAAGCCAGGTGCCAGTACCTTGATCAGAATGATCGCCAGCAAGCCCACGGAATAGGCGATCAACGCTCGCTGGGTCATGGCCGCATCAAACGCGCTGAACTTGCCATATTGAAACAGCGCAACGGTCAGCGGTTCGGCAAGAATGGCCAACGCCAGGGTGCAGGGCAGTACCAGCAGGAAGCACAGGCGCAGGCCCCAGTCGAGAATCCGTGAGTACTCCTCGCGGTCCTTGTTGGCGTAGGTCTTGGCCAGGGTCGGCAGCAGGATGGTGCCCAAGGCAACGCCCAACACACCGGAAGGCAGCTCCATGAGGCGGTCGGCGTAGTACATCCACGACACCGAGCCGGCCACCAGGAAGGAAGCGAAGATGGTGTTGATGATCAGCGAGATCTGGCTCACCGACACCCCCAGGATCGCCGGCAGCATCTGTTTCAGTACCCGCCACACACCCGCGTCCTTGAGGTTCAGGCGCGGCAGCACGAGCATGCCGATCTTCTTCAGCGCTGGCAGCTGGTACAGCAACTGCGCCAGGCCACCCGCCAGCACGCCCCAGGCCAACGCCATGATTGGCGGGTTGAAGTACGGCGTCAGCAACACGGCGAAGGCAATCATCGCCACGTTCAGCAAGGTGGGCGTGAAGGCCGGCACCGAAAAGCGGTTCCAGGTATTGAGGATCGCTCCGGCCAGGGAAGACAGCGAGATCAGGAATATATAAGGAAACGTCACCCGCAACAGGTCGGTGGTCAGCGCGTATTTTTCGGTGCTGTCGACAAAACCCGGGGCAGTCGCCCACACCACCCACGGTGCAGCGAGGATGCCGATGGCGGTCACCAGGGCCAGCACCAGGGTCAGAAGGCCGCTGACATAGGCAATGAAGGTGCGCGTCGCCTCCTCGCCTTGCTGGGTCTTGTACTCGGCCAGAATCGGCACGAAGGCCTGGGAGAATGCGCCTTCGGCGAAGATGCGCCGCAACAGGTTGGGCAGTTTGAACGCGATGAAGAAGGCATCGGTAGCGACACCAGCACCAAAGATGCGGGCCAGGATGGTGTCGCGAACAAAGCCCAGCACCCGCGAAATCATGGTGATCGAGCTTACTGCAGCCAGGGATTTGAGCAGGTTCATCGAAAAGATTCACGCCAATGACAGAGGACGCTGCCAGACAGCGTCCGAATGTGCGATACTCCCGCGCCTTCGCAGGGGAGCCAAAAATTCCCGAGTGTACAGGTCGCGCAGCAGAAAGGAATCTTTCCCGCTTGTTGGCGCACCGCTCGGCGGAACCTTGCAGGTGGCCTTGACATCCGCTCGACTGATCGGCATGATTCGCGGCCTATTTTGTTTGCTATTTACCTAAAGTCTTTCGAGGAGCTCGACGGTGGCCAACACACCTTCCGCCAAGAAACGTGCAAAACAGGCTGAGAAGCGTCGCAGCCACAACGCCAGCCTGCGTTCCATGGTCCGCACCTACATCAAGAATGTAGTTAAAGCCATCGACGCAAAAGACGCCGAAAAAGCGCAAGCCGCTTACGTTCTGGCTGTACCTGTAATCGACCGTATGGCCGACAAGGGTATTATCCACAAGAACAAGGCTGCTCGTCACAAAGGCCGTCTGAATGGCCACATCAAGGCGCTGAAAGAAGCTGCAGCTGCCTAAGCGACGCGCTAGTCGAAAAACCGACCCTAGGGTCGGTTTTTTGTTGCCTGCGATTTATGCTTGCGGGCCCAGTTCCATGTGGGACTCGATCTGTGGGAGCGGCCTTGTGTCGCGAAAGGGCTGCGGGGCAGCCCCGGCAATCTCACTTTCTGCGCTGAGACCGAGGGGCCGCTACGCGCCCCTTTCGCGACGCAAGGCCGCTCCCACAAAAAAGCAGGGCCGCGCTTGGCGGCCCTACTTTTACATCACTTGGCGATCTGAATTTTCGGTGCCCACTGCAGCCATTCATCCTCGGCCTTTTCGAACAAGGCAAAGGTCTGCTGCGGCCGTGCCGGGTTACCCATCTGCTCGCCATCTGGCGTTGCGAAGGCGATACCGCCATCGATCAGGGTTTCCACCGACTCGGTACGCACTGTAGCGCCCTTGAACAGCCCCCAGTCGAAACCGAAACCACTGCTGTTCCAGAAGCGGCTACCGCTGCGCACCAAGGCGGCATAGCGCGGCTCGATGAGGATATGAATCAGCACGCGGTCAGCGCTCTGGCCCAGCTCGAAGCCTGTCACCTTGCCCACCGTAACCTCACGATAGGTAACCGGCACACCCGGCTTGATCGAGCCGCGGCGTGGCGCACTGAGCGTCAATGGCAGGCCGACCTCTGGCCCTGCTACCTCCGGTGCCTCGGCCAGGGCGATGAAATCGCGCTGTGGCCCACGGTTCTTGGCTGCTGGCTGCACTTCCAGGTACTGCCCACCTATCAAGGTGTCCAGGTTTTCAGTGCGCACCAGGCCCAGGGCCGGCTTGACCACCCAGAACTGCGTACCGGCACGGGCAATGCGATCCGCCGATTCGGTAATGCGCGCCCGTAGCAGCACCGCCTGCAGGTCATCGGTGAGGTCGACGCTCTCGATGCTGCCCACATCCAGGCCGCGGAAGCGGATGGCCGTGCCCGGTTTCAGGCCATCGGCACGCTCTACACGGATGGTGATCAACGTACCCGCACGGTTCACCGCTTCCTGGCTGTCATGCAGGCGGAAGCGTGGAATGTGCCGTTTCAGCGGTACATCGGGCCGTGGCGTATCGAACGCAATACCGCCGGCCATCAGTGTTTGCAGCGACTCACTCTTGATCTTGATGCCCGACAGGCCGCCGGTCAGGGTGATCCCACTGACGTTCCAGAAGCGCGACGAACCATTGACCAGCTTCTCGTACTCCTTCTCGATATGCACACCGATCAGGATGCGGTTGCTGTTACGGGCGAACTGATAGCTCTGCACGCTACCCACCTTCACCTGGCGGTACGTCACCGGGCTGCCGATTTCCAGCGAACCCAAGGTGTCGGCGAACAACACCATGTGCAGGCCCGGCGCTTTGAGGTCGAGCGGCGGCGCCTTGGCACGCGCCTCGAACTCACGCTCTGGCCGTGCGCCCTTCTCACCAGGACGAATGGCGATGTAGTTACCTTTGACCAAGGCTTCCAGGCCAGTGATTCCCGCCAGGGAAATCGACGGTTTGACTACCCAGAACTGTGTCCCGTCTACCAGGTAGTCCTCGGTCAGTGGGTCGAGTGTCAGCTCGGCCGAAGCGCTGGCCAGGTTGTCTTCCATCTTCAGTGCTTTCAGCGAGCCCACCTGGATGCCCTTGTACATGACCGGCGTGCGACCCGCCTGCAGGCCTTCATAATCGCTCAGCTTCACTTTTACCCGGATACCCGCCTGGGCGGCATCGAAGTCCTCGTACAGACGGAACGGCAGGCTCGGATCGGTGGGAGGGCTGTCCTTGCGGTACTCCGGCGTGGCGAAGGCGATACCACCCGCCACAATGCTCGACAACGACTCACTGCGCACCTTCACACCCGAAAGCGAAGCATCGATGCTGACACCGCTGGCGTTCCAGAAACGCGTGTGCTTGCGCACCAGGCTGGCGTAGGCCGGCTCGATGAAGACTTTCACCTCTACGGTGCTCTGGTCCTCGGACAGGCGGTAGCTTTTCACCCGGCCTACCTGAATCTGTTTGTAGAACACCGGGCTGTCACGGTTGAGCGAGCCCAGCCTGTCGGCCTTGAGGGTCAGGTGCAGGCCTGGTTCAGAATCCGAGAGCGGTGGCGCCACCTTCAATGCCACAAAGCGTTTGGTACGTTCCCCCTCTCCCGGGCTAACGGCGATGTAGTTACCCGACACCAGTGTTTCAAGGCCAGATATACCGGCCAGGCTGACACTCGGCTTCACCAGCCAGAAACGCGTGCCTTTGGTTAGATGGGGCTCGGCAGCCTTGTTCATCTCGATGGTAGCGATCACCCCCTGCGTGTCGCCCTTGGCGTCGAGCACCAGGCTTTTCACCTTGCCAACCGGCATGCCTTTGTAGATGACCTCGGTCTTGTTGGCGACGATACCCTCTCCCGACTCGAAGCGGACTTCAATTTCCACGCCAGCGTCGCGGTAGGCCTGCCACGCGAGCCAGCCACCGATCATCAGCGCAATCAAAGGCAGGATCCAGATGGCCGACCAGTTCGAGGCTGGGCGGGTTTTAGCCGTTGGCAGGTCACTCATGGTCGTCATCCGACTCCGTGTTATCCCAAATCAGTCGGGGATCGAAAGTTAAAGCGGCAAGCATTGTCAGGATCACCACAGTTGCGAAGGCGACAGCGCCCAGGTTGGCTTCGACACTGGCTATTCGGCCAAAATTCACCACTGCCACCAGGATGGCAATGACGAAGATATCCAGCATGGACCAGCGCCCAATGAATTCGATGAAGCGGTACATCAATATCCGCTGCCGGGCCGAAAGCGGCTGCCGCCGCTGAACGGAGTACAACAGCAAGCCGATACCCACCAGCTTGAACGTGGGGACCAGGATACTGGCAATGAACACCACAGCCGCAATGGGCACCATGCCGTGCTTGAGCAGGGTGATGACACCGGACATGATGGTGTCCGGGCTACCCTGACCGAGGGTACTCACGGTCATGATCGGCAGTATGTTGGCCGGGATGTAGAGGATCGACGCCGCAATCAGCAACGCCCAGGTGCGCACGATACTGTTCGGCCGGCGTGCATGCACGATAGCGCCGCAACGTGTGCAGGTTTGCGAAGTGCTGTCTGGCTCTTGCCTGTTCAGCTCGTGACACTCATTGCAGACAACAATGCCTGCGTCAATCGCCCGCATGCAGGTCCTCCCCCGATAGCGCACTCCAGATCTGGTGGGGCGACATCACCACTTCGAGCCACACCTGAATCAATAACAGACTGATGAAACAGAACAGCCCAAGGCCCACGGTCAGTTCGGCCAGGTCCACCAGTTTGACGATGGCCACCAGCACCCCCATGAAATAGACCTCGAGCATGCCCCAGTCACGCAGGTGGTGATAGATGCGGTAGAAGACCAGGCCGTAGTCACGCCCGAAGTTCAAGCGGATGCTCAACAGCACGGCCAGCTGACAGAGCAGCTTCGCCAGCGGAATGACCATGCTACAGAGCAGTACCACTACGGCAACACCGCGCATTCCCGAGTTGTACAGGCCTAGCACGCCACTCCAGACCGTATCGTCCGAAGTCTGGCCAAGCAGGTGCAACTGCATGATCGGCAGGAAATTGGCCGGCACGAACAGCAAAAGGGCCGTCAGCACCAAGGCCAGGCTGCGATTGACCACATTGTGCCGGTGGGCATAGAGCTCGTAGCCGCAGCGCGGGCATTGGGCTTTCTCATCATGCTGCAGCACGGGCTTGCGCAGCAGCAGGTCGCATTCATGGCAGGCGACAAGCTCGTCCAACGGCAGCTGGGCCAGGGTTTCAGGTTCGACAGAATTGGACATAGAGCGCTTCTGTATAGGTGCGTGGGGGCTATTCTAGTGTTCTGACTCGAATTATGGGAGGCGACGTTGTCCTGAAGGGTGTGCGGGGGGCGCCCCTGCCTGGCGTTGCACCCTTCCCTTGTAGGCGCGGGTTTACCCGCGAACACCGGCAACGCCGGTGCCATCTCCGCTCCCACAGGGATTCAAGCAAGCCCAGGC
>NZ_JAOCDI010000075.1:0-15578 GCF_029840855.1 Pseudomonas sp. GD03862 | reverse complement strand
GAACTACACAGATTCGCAGGCACGTCCTAGGGACGGGCCAGCACACAGAATTTCTTGACGACCATAGAGCATTGGAACCACCTGATCCCATCCCGAACTCAGCAGTGAAACGATGCATCGCCGATGGTAGTGTGGGGTTTCCCCATGTGAGAGTAGGTCATCGTCAAGATTCAAACCCAAAGCCCCTGTCTGCGCATGCAGACAGGGGCTTTGTCTTTTCCGGGTTTCAATATCGGTTAGAACTGATAGCTGACCGTGGCGCTCACATTGCGCTCTTCACCCATGTAGCAGTAGTTCAGGCTGGCACATGAGGTAATGTAGCTTTCATTGGTAAGGTTGTTGGCGTTCAAGCGCACATCCACACCCGTCAGGCCGACCTTGCCCAGGTCATAGCCGATCGAGGCGTCGAACAGGGTGTAGGAAGGCACCTTCATGCTGTTTTCCGCATCGACCCAGCTGTACCCCACATATCGCACCCCACCGCCCAGCCGCAGGCCATCCAGTGCCCCCTGGCGGAAGTTATAGTCGGCCCACAGCGAGAGCATCTGTTTCGGCGCCTGAGTCGGCGAATTACCCTTGTTGTCCAAGTTGCCCGACACAAGGCTCGGCATTGACTTCGAATACTCGATATCGGTGAAGGTATAGCCACCCAGCAGTTTGAGGCTGTCGGTCAGTTGCACATGGGCCTCCAGCTCCAGCCCTTGCGAGCGGACTTCACCGACAGGGCGGTAGAAGTCTTCGTCAGGCTGTTTAGACGCCAAATTCTCCTGCTCGATGCGGAACACCGATGCGGTGAACAGGTTGTCGCTCCCTGGTGGCTGATATTTGATGCCGGCTTCCCACTGAGTGCCCTCCGTCGGTGCTAGCGGCCGGCCTTGCTGGTCGGACACGGTGTTCGGGTTGAACGACTCCGAGTAGCTGATGTAGGGCGCAATGCCGTTCTCGAACAGGTAGAGCACTCCAGCCCGGGAGGTGAACCTGGAGCGTTGATCACTGACCTTGCTGTCGCTGTCACGGTTCTCTTCGGACACCTTCACCCAGTCCTGGCGCAGTCCCAAGGAAAAGCGCCACTGGTCCAGCTCCACCAGATCCTGCAGGTACACACCCGTTTGTTGCAAACGCCGCTGGTAGCGGTTCTCGCCCAGTACCTGAAGGTTGCCATTGCCGTACTGCGGATTGCCAGCATCCAGCGGGTCGACGGTGCCATAACGCCATGTCACGTCGGCTTTGCGCCGCTGGTAGTCAGCCCCCAAGAGCAGGGTGTGCTTGGCGGCCCCAGTAAAAAACTCTGCCTGCAGCATGTTATCAATGATGTATGAATGCAGACGCTCGTCGCCGCCGGTATAGGCGCGGTTTAGCATGTTGCTGTCAACATCTGCCCAGCCGGCGGCGTACACCTGGTCCATCGACACGTCGGAATCCTGATAACGGAAGTTCTGCCGCGCGGTGAAAACATCATTGAAGCGGTGCTCAAACTGGTAACTGAAGGATTGCTGCGTGCGCTCGTAGTTGTCGATGCTCGGCTCGCCTTCGAAGAAATGGTCTGACAGGCGAAAACCGTTGCGTTTGTGCAGCATGCCGTCTGCAGGGTTGCCGCCGTGGTACCCACCGTTAGGGTCGTGCTGCAAATAGGCCTGCAGCGTGAGTGAGGTGTCTTCGGTGAAGTCGACACTGATAGCAGGGGCGATGGCGTAACGTTCTTCCTTGTTGTGGTCGAACTGAGTGTCGGAAGCATCCGCCAAACCCGTCAGGCGATACGCAATGCGTTTGTCGTCATTCACAGGCCCACTGAAGTCGAAGCCCACGCCACGCTGGCCCTGAGTACCTACCGTGGCCTGAACCTGATGGTAAGGGGCAAAGAGTGGCTTCTTGGTGGTCAGGGCTACCAGGCCACCCGGCGAGCTTCGCCCGTACAGTACCGAAGACGGTCCCTTGAGAATGTCGATGCGCTCAAGAAAGTATGGGTCTACCTGCATTGTGCTGTAGGTGCCGTTGTCGCCCATTGACTTGAGCCCATCGACGTAGATGTTGTCCACCGAACCGTCGTTGAAGCCGCGCATGGCTACATAGTCATAGCGATGAGTGGCACCGTACGGGTTGGTCAGTACTCCAGGCGTGTAGCGCATGGCTTGGGCAACGGTCTGAGAGCCCTGATCGTCCATTTGCTGTCGAGTAACTACCGAGACCGATTGGGATGTCTCCACCAAGGGCATGCTGGTCTTGGTCGCCACCTGGCTGTGCGTGGCGTTGTAACCCTCCATGCTGCCCAGTGCGTTGCCGAGGGAGAAACTACGGATGTCGGTGTCTGGTAACGCCAGGGCGGCGTTCTGACGCTGTGCCTGCAGCACATAGTTACGTCCCCCCTGGCTGACGGCTTCCAGTCCGCTGCCATTTAGCAACTGGCGCAGCGCCTGATCGGCTGTGTACTGCCCCTGCAGTCCGTTGGAATGCAGGCCATCGGTCAGCTGAGGCGTGCTCGATAGGGTGATCCCGGCCTGGCGAGCGATTGTGTTGAGCACGTCGGTCAGTTGGCCAGCTGGTATTGCATAGTGTTGGCTCACTTCGGCTGTGTCGGCCGCAACGGAAAGTTGCGGAACAGTTGCCAGGCCCAGGGCGGTACCAAACAGAACAGCCCGGATGGCATGGCGCAAGTGAGCTGATTGCAGGACTGGACGAAAATCATTCGGGCTGAAAGTGTGGGTTAACACCGGGTTGGTAGACATGAAGGGTCCGTTAAAGTGTCGAGGGCAGAAAGTGTTGCTTACTGTCCTAGCCGGACCTGGATTCAAAACCCGCCAGAAATCGATAACGCCTTATCAGGTGATGCTCTCTACATGCACCCACCAGCGTGTACGTCGACGAAGTCGTACGGGCAACGTCTGCGGTAGCAGCCGAAGCAGTTGCTCCGGGTCTTCGAGGCGGAACACCCCCGACAGGCGCAGGTCGGCAATATCATTGCTGCAGCCCAGGTAACCATGGCGATAGCGGCTGACCTGCGCGAGGAAGTTGGAGAGGCGCATGTCCTGAGTGACGATCAACCCTTCAGTCCAGGCCATCGCATCCATGTCCATGTGCGCGAGCCGGTGCGCACCTTGAGCATCCAGGCGCCAGTTCTGGCCACCTTCGATCCACTGAAGTTGGCCAGCACCAGGCCGGTGTATCGCCACTTTGCCGTGGCTGACGCTGACACGTGTGTAGTCGCTATCCTGATAGGCCACAAAGCGTCCTTCGAAGCCTTCAAGCAGCGCGTCGCGGGTTTGTACCAGCAGGGGATTCCGGGGGTTGCAGTTGATCATCAATTCCCCATGCTTCAGGCGGACCAGGCGCTGTTGATCATGGAAGGCCAGGTCCACGGCACTGCAGGTATTGAGTTGCATCAGTGAGCCATCGGGCAGGGTGAAGACGCGTCGCTCGCCCGTGCCGGTGGCATAGTCTGACGTCCAGGCACTCACAGTATCGAGATCTTTGGCCAGCCAGCTCGCAGATCCTGCCATGACAACGCCGCCAAGCAGCTTCAGCGCCTGTCGACGGCGCAGGCGCTGCTGGCTGGTTTCCAGTGTCTGCAATGCCAGCCCGGCACCCGGGATAGCGCGCAGGTCGAGGTCCTTATGAAGGTGAACCATACGCTGCCAGGCCTGTTCGTTTTCGTGGTGGCTGCTGCGCCATTGCGCGCACTGTTGTTGCAGAGCTGGATCGTGCCCGCTCTCACGTAGCCGCAGCATCCACTGAATGGCCTGCCTGACCGTTTTTGGATCAGGGCGTGCGACGGTCATGGAATCAGCAGTCGTCTTCATAGCGCAGCACGTAGCAGTGATAGAGCGCATCGGCGATGTAGCGCTCAACGGTGCGCACGGAGATACCCATCTGTTCGGCGATGGCCTGATGCTTCAGCCCCTCGCATTGAGCCAGCAGGAATGCGCGACGTACCTTGGGTTTGAGGCCGTCGAGCATGCGTGCAATACGTTCAAGCAATTCCAGCAGCAGCTCGCGGGTCTCGACTGAGGGGACCAGTGCTTCCGGCACATGGGCCAAAGCCTCCAGGTAGGCCCTGTGCAGTTCCTCGCGGCGCCAATGATCGATCACCAACCCACGCGCTACCGTGCGCAGGAAGGCCCTGGGAGCATTCAGCTGCAATTGTTCACGACGCTGTAGCAAGCGGACGAAGGTATCCTGGGCGAGGTCAGCCGCATCGGCTGCGTTGCCGAGCTTGCTACGCAGCCAGGTATGCAACCAGCCGTGGTGGTCACTGTAGAGCGTTTGCACGGAATCGTTGCTGGGCATGGAGGAGGGCGCCGGCATCAATGGACGTTAATGATAATTAGTCTCATTGTTGGCGGAGCAAGATTAATTTGCAACCCATCAGTTAACGCGTAAAGCCGGTAATGGGCTAACGCCCCAATTGCGTATCCAGGTAATTACGGATCACCCGCGCCCCGCCATTGAGGTGCCGTTCCAGCACCGCTACCGCTTCGTCCACCAGCTTGTCGCTGGCTGCATCTACCAGTGCGTTGTGATCGTCCTGAGTGAGCTTGCCCAGGCCCATGGACGAAAGATGGAAACGCAGGAAGCGTTCTTCCTCGTTCAGTTCGTTCTCGATAAGGCGCAGTAGTTTCTTGTTCGGCGCCTTGCTGTACAGCGCCATGTGGAGCAGGCGGTTGAGGCGGCCAATTTCGGTGTGGCTGGTCTCGTTCTCCAGTTGCTGGATATACCCGCGGGCGCTGGCGATGTCGCTGGCATCAAGCAGCGGGATAGACTGGCGCAGCGCCTCGCTCTCGAGCAATACGCGAAGGGCATAGGTGTCCACTGCATCCTCGCCGATCAGCGGTGCAACGACGGCGCCCTTGTGCATCTCCACTTTCAACAGGGATTGCGCTTCGAGCTGGCGCAGGGCCTCGCGCACGGGCATGCGACTGACGCCGTACAAGGTGGCGAGCTCTTGTTGGCGAACTGCAGTACCAGGCGGCAAGCGACCATCGAGAATGGCGCTGCGCAGGCGTTCTTCGATCACGCCACGGGCCTGATGCGGCAACAACTGCTCGCTGGCCAGCACATTGCTCAATTTGATTTTCTTGGCCACGCGACGCCTGCCTCAACGATGACTATATTGGATCCAATTAAACTAGTAACAGCTTGTGAGTGTGTCAAACCTGCACCCACACTGGTACGGGCGCCCCAAAAGCGCGGCTATGGTGGAGGAAGTCGCACGTCAAAGGAAGCTGCCTATAGAAAGATGTAAGCAGAAAGTATAGGCGGGCTGACAGCCGGGTGCGTGATTGCAGGGTGCCATTGTCTTTTGCGGTGGCAAGCCCCACCATCGCTGCTTTCGACTGGTCTGAACAGGGCTTCGCAGTGGCGATATCCTGGTTGCTCAAAACCGTAGTGCGATATGTCGGCTTTGCCGCGCTGCTGGGCAGTCTTCTGCTGGGCGGCTTGCACGCGGATTGGGATTTCTCCCAGATCAGCCGCAAGTCGCAGGCTCTGTACGGCCCACTAGGTGCCGGGCAGGGTCGCATCGATGCTTGGCAGAGCCTGATGGCCACGCAGAAGCAGGGTACTGAGCTTGAACGGTTGCAAGTGGTCAACCGCTTCTTCAACCAGCAATTGCGTTATGTCGAGGATATCGATCTGTGGCATGAGGTCGACTACTGGGCCACACCTGTGCAGGCACTGATCAAAGGTGCAGGGGACTGCGAGGATTACGCCATCGCCAAATATTTCAGTCTACGGCGCATGGGAATCCCCAGCGAGAAACTGCGCATCACCTACGTCAAGGCGCTGCGGCAGAACCGGGCACACATGGTCCTGACCTATTATTCAAGCCCACAGGCCCAACCTTTGGTGCTGGACAGTCTGATGGATGCCATAAAGCCGGCAAGCCAGCGTACCGACCTGCTGCCGGTGTACGCCTTCAATGGCGAGGGGTTGTGGCTGACGGGCGCGGCAGGGAACAAGAAGGTTGGTGATACCAAGCGGCTGTCACGCTGGCAGGATTTGTTGAAGAAAATGCAGGCCGAAGGGTTCCCGGCCGAGCCGGTTTACTGAAGGAGCACAGATGTCACTGTTCAAACAATTGCTGTTGGCCATTTGCCTGTTCCTGGTGGTCGCCTTCAGTGGCAGTTTCATGGTCAGCCTGGAAAGCTCGCGCAGCCAGTACGTCAACCAGCTGCGCTCGCACGCCCAGGATGCGGCCACCGCGCTGGCGCTTTCGCTGACGCCGAATATCGACGACCCAGCGATGGTCGAGCTGATGGTCAGCTCGATTTTCGACAGTGGTTACTATGCAAGCATCAAGGTCGTCGACCTGGGTTCCAACGCCGTGCTGGTGGAGCGTCACGCCGAGCCAGACCCTGGCGGTGTGCCGCTTTGGTTCGTGCGCCTGATCGGCCTTGAGGCCGCCGGCGGCGATGCAATCGTCAGTCGTGGCTGGCAGCAGGCAGCGCGCGTTGAAGTGATCAGCCACCCGATGTTCGCCATTGCCAAGCTTTGGCAAAGCGCCTTGGGCAGCCTGGGTTGGTTGCTGTTGTGCGGTGCGGCCAGTGCCGTGCTCGGTGCTTTGCTGTTGCGCCGCCAGTTGAGGCCGCTGGACTACATGGTCGAGCAATCCCACGCTATTGCCCGCCGCGAATTCCTCAGCCTGCCAGAGTTGCCACGCACGCCGGAGCTACGCCGCGTAGTGCAAGCGATGAACCAGATGGTCGAGAAACTCAAAGCCCTGTTCACCGAGCAGGCCGAGCGCAGTGAGCGGCTACGTGCGGAGTCCTACCAGGACAGCCTGACCGGGCTGTCGAACCGCCGCTATTTTGAAATGCAGCTGAACAATCGGGTAAGCAACCTGGAAGACGCGCGCGCCGGCTACCTGCTGTTGCTGCGGGTTCAGGGCCTGGCTGGCCTGAACGCCCGCCTTGGCGGCCAGCGTACCGACCAGTTGTTGCAAGCGGTAGGTGAACAGCTGCGTCGTACTTGTGCCAGCTACCCGGAAACCAACGACCTCATTTCCCGCAGCCGCGGCGGCGAGTTTGCAGTGCTGGCACCGGGCATGGTGCATGAGGAGGCAGTACACCTTGCCCAGGCTCTGGAGGCAACGTTGCAGAGCCTGCACGAAACGGGGGCCAGTGATATCGACCCGGTGGCTTGTATAGGCCTGGCACCATTCAGCCCTGGTGATTCACCCCAGGCATTGCTGAAGCTGGCCGACGAGGCTCTGGCCCGCGCTGAGAATCAGCCAACGCCGGGCTGGGTATGCCTTGAGCAAGGTGTTGCTGCGGTTGCTGCAGATAGCCAGCATGCCTGGCACGAACGGCTCGACCAGGCGTTCATCAATGGGCATTTCGAGTTGTTCTTCCAGCCAGTGATAGAGTGCGCTTCCTCGCAACGGGTACTGCACCACAAAGTTATTTCGCGTTTGCGCGATGGCCAGGGCGAGGCCTTGCCGGCGGGCCGCTTCCTGCCTTGGCTGGAGCGCTTCGGCTGGATGCCGCGGCTGGATGTGCTGGTGCTGGAGAAAGTGTTGGCGCACCTGCGAGAGCATGACCAGGTGCTGGCGTTGAACCTGTCCGCCGCCACCCTGGCCGACCCCAAGGCCCTTCAGCGCGTTTTCGAGCTGCTGGGCCAGAATGCGGCGCTCGGTCCGCGGCTGGTTTTTGAAATTGGCGAGGAGCAGTTGCCTGAGCAGGCAGCGTTGGAGCAACTCACCCGGCGCCTGCATGGGCTTGGCTTCGGGTTGGCTTTGCAACGCTTCGGTGGGCGCTTCAGCATGATTGGCAACCTGGCGCATTTGGGCCTGGCGTACCTGAAGATTGACGGCAGTTACATCCGCAACATCGATCATGAGCAGCACAAGCGGCTGTTCATCGAAGCGATCCAGCGTGCGGCGCATAGCATCGACCTGCCGCTGATTGCCGAGCGAGTCGAGACGGAAGGAGAGCGGTTGGTGTTGCTGGAGATGGGAGTAGGCGGGATTCAGGGGCAACTGGTGGGGGAGCCTGCGCCTTGGCGCTGAATGGCCTCCCGCGTGCCGCTGTAGGCGTGGGCTAGAGGCGCAAAAGGGCCGCGTAGCGGCCCCCAGGTTCACGTAGCGATTTGCAGGGCTGCTTGTACAGCCCTGTCGCGACATGAGGCCGCTCCTAAAGCAATGGCGAAACCTGCAGGTTGGCTATCACCGCTCCCGCAGCGCTTCCGAACGCGCCTTCATGATCGGCTTGAGCAGGTAGCTCATGATGGTTTTCTTGCCTGTCATGATGTCCACCGTCGCCACCATCCCCGGAATGATCAGCAGTGGCTTCTCGTCAGTCCCCAGGTGGCTGCGATCAGTGCGCAGCTTGATCAGGTAATACGTAGTTTTCTTGTCTTCATCGGTAATGGTGTCGGCGCCAATCTGCTCCAGCTTGGCCTTTAGCCCACCGTAGATGGTGTAGTCATACGCGGTGAACTTGACCGTCGCTTCCTGGCCAGGGTGCAGGAAGGCGATGTCTTTGGGCAAAATCTTCGCCTCGATGACCAGCGTGTCGTCCAGTGGCACGACTTCGAGGATATCGCTGCCTGGCTGGATTACCCCGCCAATGGTGTTCACCAGCAGTTGCTTGACGATACCGCGCACGGGCGAAGTGACCAGTGTGCGGTTCACCCGGTCGTCCAGCGCCTTGCTGGTGGCGGTAGCCTTGTTCAGTTCGGTGCGTGCCTCGTTCAGCTGGGTCAGCGCTTCGCTTCGGAACTTGCCACGTGTCTCTTCGATCTTGCTTTGCACCTCGCGGATCGCCGCCTCTGCGCGCGGGATCGCCAGCGCAGTGGAATCCAGCTGACCGCGGTTTTCCACTTCAGCACGGCGCAGGCGCAGCACTTCAACCTGGGAAATCGCGCCGGTTGCCACCAGCGGTTCGGACATGCTGATTTCCTTGCGCAGCAGCTCAAGGCTGTTGGCGTACTGGGTGCGTTTGGAGCTGTATTCGCGCAGCTCCTGCTGGCGTTGGACCAACTGCTGCTGCAGGCCGCCAATTTCGTCCTGCAGTTGCTGGCGCCGGCTCTGGTACAGCGACTCTTCACTGGCCGCCTGGTTTGGCGCGGCTTTACGCAGCTTTTCGTCGATAATCAGCGGGCGGTCCTCTACCTCGGCACTCAAACGTTCGACTCGCAGGGCCATGGCCAGGCGGTCAGCCTCGGTTTCACCAACGTTGGAGGCGAAGCGGGTTTCATCCAGGCGCAGCAATGGCTGGCCCACTTCGACGATCTGCCCCTCCTTGGCGAAGATTTCGGCGACGATGCCGCCCTCCAGGTTCTGGATCTTCTGCACCTTGGAAGACGGAATGGCCTTGCCTTCACCCCGCGTAACTTCGTCGATGGGCGCAACGCTGGCCCATACAATCAAGAACACGAAGAACAGGATCACGCCCCAGATGGTCAGCCGCACCACCCGCGGTGCATCTTCGATCAGGGCTTTGTTTACCTCGGGCAGCGGCTGGCCGCCAAGCGAGTCGCTGCCTTTGAAATAGCGCCGCAGGCCGTCCTTGAACTGCCCCATATCCAGCTTATGCAACACTGATCTGCCCCTTCTTCAGTGCATCCATGACCGCGGCTTTCGGGCCGTCGGCGACAATCTGCCCGCGATCGATCACGATCAGCCGGTCTACCAGTGACAGCAACGAGGCACGGTGCGTGACCAGCAGTACCGTCTTGCCCTCCACCACCGCTTGCAGGCGCTGCTTGAGGCGTTCTTCACCGGTGTTGTCCATGGCGCTGGTCGGCTCGTCCAGCAGCAGGATCTGCGGGTTGAGCAGCAGCGCACGGCCCAAGGCGACGTTCTGCCGCTGGCCGCCGGACAGGTTCTGCCCGCGTTCACCCACTTGCAGCTCGTAGCCGTCGGGGTGCAGCCGGGCGAATTCATGTACGCCCGCCAGTTCAGCGGCCTGCAGGATCAATTCGTCCTCGATGTAGCGGGCGCCGCTGACCAGGTTGTCACGCAAGGTGCCGGCCAGCAGCTGGATATCCTGGGGGACGTAGCCGATGTTGTGGCGCAGTTCGCTGACATCGATCTGGCGAATGTCGACGCCATCGACCAGCAGCGAGCCACCATCGGCCTCGTACAGGCCGACAATGAGCTTGGCCAGCGAGCTCTTGCCGGAGCCGCTGCGGCCGATGATGCCGACCTTCTCGCCAGGGCGGATGGTCAGGTTGATATTCTTCAGGGCCAGGTTCTGCTGGTTCGGATAAGTGAAGTCGACCCCGCGGAACTCGACGCTGCCCTGCAGCACCTTGCGGCTCAGTGGGCGCTCTTCGAAGTTGCGCTCTTGCGGCAGATCCATCATGTGGTCGGTGGAGACCATGGTCACCTTGGCTTGCTGGTAGCGGGCCAGCAGGCCGTTGAGCTGGCCCAGTGGGCCGAGGGCGCGGCCGCTGAGCATGTAGCAAGCCACCAGGCCGCCCATGCTGAGGTTGCCATCGATGATCAGGTACACGCCGACGCAGATCATTGCCACGCCGGCCAGTTGCTGGATCAGCAGGGTGATGTTCATCGCCAGGCTCGACAGCACCTTCACCCGCAGCTCCAGGCGGCTTAGGGTGCCGAGCGTCTGTTCCCACATGTACTGGCGTTCGCTCTCGGCGTTGTTGACCTTTACCGCATCCAGGCCGGCGAGGGTTTCGATCAGGCTGGACTGGCGCTCTGATGCCAAAGCCATGGTCCGCTCCATGGTCGCCATCAGTGGCCGCTGCAGGGCGTAGCCGATGCCCAGGGCCAGCGGGAAAGCGATGATCGGTATCCACACCAGGTGCCCGCCAATGATGGCGATGACGATCAAAATCAGGATGGTAAAGGGCAGGTCGATCAGGCTGGTCAGGGTCAGCGAGGCGAGGAAGTCGCGCAGGCCCTGGAACTCGTGAATGTTCTGGGCAAAGCTGCCGACCCGCGCCGGCCGGTACTTCATCGACATGCCGACGATACGTTCAAACAGCGTTGCCGAGATGATCAGGTCGGTCTTCTTGCCGGCCAGGTCCAGGCACAGGCCGCGAAGGCCTTTGAGGATCAGGTCGAAGATATACGCGCCGGCGATACCGATGGCCAATACCCAGAGCGTCGAGGTGGCCTGGTTTGGCACCACCCGGTCATACACGTTCATCACGAACAGCGGCGCGGCCAAGGCGATCAGGTTGATCACCAGGCTGGCGGCGATGGCGTCGATATACAACCACTTGCTGCGCAGCAGGGTGTCGCGGAACCACGACTTCGCGCGTGGGATGAGGTTGCCGTGGTTGACATCGAACTTGTGCTGCGGCTGCGCGAAGAACACGCGGCCGCTGTAGTCGCTTAGCAGTGCTTCGCGGCTGACATGCACCTCGCCACCGTCGCTCTCGCTGAGTAGCAGGCGCGCGGTGTCATCGTTCTCCCAGCCGAGCAGGACGGCGCTGCGGCCCTCCTTGAGCAGCAGCATGGCCGGCATGGCGATACTCGGGATCTGCTCCAGCTTTCGCTGAAGCAGGCGCCCCTGCAGGCCAGCCCGGGCCGCGGCGCGCGGCAGCAGTTCAGGGCTCAGGCGCTGGGCGGGTAGCGGTAGGCCTGTTGTCAGCATGACCCGGCTGGCGGGCTTCTGGTGCAGGACACACAGGCTCAGCAGACTATCCAGCAGGGGATCGTCATGCTGACTGCGTGGATCGTGGCTGAGTTGGACTCGACTGACTTCGGATTCCACGCGGCGCTCTCTTCATCCTTGTGGTGGGTGGGGTGGGTGTGCCGTCGTTAAGGTCAGGCCGGCTCACCCTGGCTTTCTTTGGTGCTGCAAAGCTGTGCTGATAAGGGTTATCACGCCCTGGTGCTGGAGCAACTGGCCAATGTTCGCCTTGAATCGGTGTTGAGTAAACAATTCTACGTGCTTCATTTTCACCAGACTTAGCGGGGCAATGATTGTTTCATTTTTGATCCAGCCATCATCCAGCTTGTTGCAGCATAGCCTGCCACTCAGCCAAGGCATGCAAGGGCTTTGGGTTCCAGCTTAGTCACTGTCAGTAAACAGGCGCTGGTTTGTTGGCGCATATCTGTGGCTTGTTAGTCAGAATTCATCTATAGAGCGCGGATCCTTGCCTTCTTGCATTCAATATCCGCAAGCGATTTTCAATGATCGGGATACCATTATTCACGCACTCGTACGTCATCTCATTGATTTGCGACACATCGCTGCTTGTGACTCGCGCAGCGCTGAAAGCCTGGTGGGCCTCGGGTGAGCAAGCGCCCCGGCTCTGGCTGGCTATCGACCTCTGCCTGGCCGCATTCCGGCAAGGTTTGTGCTTATTTGGCAATCAGTGTCCGGGCGATTGACAGTAATCTGGATATTGACGCCAGTAACGCTGACATTGCCGAGTATGAGGGTCGCGCCGCATGATTTACGGCTGCTGAGGTGTATGAAAAAGTGCTACGACTGATGGCTTAACACCTTTTTGATGATGTAAGACATTTGTCCTCAGGAAACGCTTGGCTAAGGTACAAATATCAATGTGACATTACATTGCCGATTGTTTAGGATGGCATGTATAAGGTCAATAGTTTGGCAGTTAGGCAATTCCAAAAGGTTATAGACGGAATATTGACGTCAAAAACGTCAAGAGATCATCGACATAGTTCCGCCTGAAGTGGCTAGCAAGCGCCGCTCTGGCAGGGAAGTACCCCATCGGGTCACACGGAGAGTCCAATGAGCAGCGTTGTAGCCATCGTCAAAAGCATTGTCGGCCAGGTTATTGCGGTATCCCCAGAGGGCATCCGGCGTGTACTTATCGAAGGTGACCGCCTGTTGGCCGGTGAGGAAGTGCTCACCGGTCCGGGTGGCGCAGTTACTTTGGAGCTGGCTGATGGCCGACTGCTCGATCTTGGACGTGACAGCCAATGGAGCGCCGATGCGCCTGACAGTAGCACCGACCTGAGCCAGGCGGCAGCTCAGGCCGCGCCTTCGGTGGAAGAGCTGCAGCAGGCAATTGCTGCTGGTGTTGACCCGACTACTGAGCTTGAAGCTACCGCCGCTGGCCCGTCATCAGCGGGTGGTGGTGCGCTGGGCGGTGGCCACAGCTTCGTGATGCTCGAAGAGACGGCTGGCCGAGTTGACCCGACGGTTGGCTTCCCGACTGACGGGCTGGGCTTTGCGGGCGTACCCGATAACCAAGAAGTGGGCCTGCTGGACACTAACGGCAACAACCTGGTGACCACACCGACGGATACCGCCGTCGCTACTGAGCTGACGCTTGGCGCAACCCCTTCCATCAGTGAAGCGGGTGGCGTAATCGTTTATACCGCCACCGTTGGTCAGGCGCCGACCACCAACCTGGTAATTACTCTGTCCAACGGTGCCGTGATCGTCATTCCGGCTGGGCAGACCAGTGGTAGCGTCAACGTCGCAGTTCCGGCAAACGACACACCCTACATCGACGGTGGCCAGATTTCGGCCACCGTGACAGGTAGTACCGGTGGTGGCGGGCTGACGGTGACATTGCCGCAATCGCCAGCGGTTACCCAAGTGACCGATACAATCGACACTACAACCGCGACCCTGACCGCCTCGCCAAGTGTGACCGAAGGCGGCGTGATCACCTACACCGTGACCCTGAGCAACCCTGCCCAGACGCCGGTGACCGTGACCCTGTCCAACGGCCAGATCATCACCGTTGAGGCCGGCAAAATCCAGGGCAGCGTCGACTTCCAGACCCCGGCCAATGACGTCTACAACAACGGTTCGACCGTCAGCGTCACCATCGAGAACGCCACGGGCGGCAACTTCGAGCAACTGACCCCGAACCCGACGCCGGCTCAGACCACGATCAACGACTCGGTCGACATCACCACCGCGACCCTGACCGCCTCGCCAAGCGTGACCGAAGGCGGCGTGATCACCTACACCGTGACCCTGAGCAATCCTGCCCAGACGCCGGTGACCGTGACCCTGTCCAACGGCCAAACGATTACCGTTGAAGCCGGCAAAACCCAGGGCAGCGTTGATTTCCAGACCCCGGCCAATGACGTCTACAACAACGGCTCGACTGTCAGCGTCACCATCGAGAGCGCCACGGGCGGTAATTTCGAGCAACTGACCCCGAATCCGACCCCGGCTCAGACCACGATCAACGACTCGGTCGATGCCACCACCGCGACCCTGACCGCCTCGCCAAGCGTGACCGAAGGCGGCGTGATCACCTACACCGTGACCCTGAGCAATCCTGCCCAGACTCCGGTGACCGTGACCCTGTCCAACGGCCAAACCATCACCGTTGAGGCCGGCAAAACCCAGGGCAGCGTTGATTTCCAGACCCCGGCCAATGACGTCTACAACAACGGTTCGACTGTCAGCGTCACTATCGAGAACGCCACGGGCGGTAATTTCGAGCAACTGACCCCGAATCCGACCCCGGCTCAGACCACGATCAACGACTCGGTCGATGCCACCACCGCGACCCTGACGGCGAGCCCGTCGGTCACCGAAGGCGGTGTGATCACTTACACCGTGACCCTGAGCAACCCTGCCCAGACGCCGGTAACCGTGACCCTGTCCAACGGCCAGGTCATCACTGTTGAAGCCGGCAAAACCCAGGGCAGCGTCGATTTCCAGACCCCGGCCAATGACGTCTACAACAACGGTTCGACTGTCAGCGTCACTATCGAGAACGCCACGGGCGGTAATTTCGAGCAACTGACCCCGAACCCGACGCCGGCTCAGACCACGATCAACGACTCGGTCGACACCACCACCGCGACCCTGACGGCGAGCCCGTCGGTCACCGAAGGTGGCGTGATCACTTACACCGTGACCCTGAGCAACCCTGCCCAGACGCCGGTGACCGTGACCCTGTCCAACGGCCAAACGATTACCGTTGAAGCCGGCAAAACCCAGGGCAGCGTTGATTTCCAGACCCCGGCCAATGACGTCTACAACAACGGCTCGACCGTCAGCGTCACCATCGAGAGCGCCACGGGCGGCAACTTCGAACAGCTGACTCCGAATCCGACCCCAGCCTCGACTGTCATCAATGACAGCATCGATACCGTCACCGTAAGTATTGTCAGCAATGGCAATGTGACCGAAGACCAGCAGCCTTCCTTTACTGTGAAAGTAAGCCAGGCGCTGGACCGTCCGTTGACCGTAACCCTGTCTAACGGCGACACCGTGACGATCGAAGCCGGTAAGACCGAAGTCGAGTACAAGACCTCGGTTCAGGGCGATGACGTCTATCTTGATGCAGGCTCCATCACGCTCAGTGTTACCGACGCTACAGTACCGGGTGCCACCTTCGAGAAGCTGGCCTTGGGTGGCCCGGCTACCGTTGAGATCTCGGACACTATAAGTGAAGTGGTGGCCAAACTGACCGCCACCCCTTCGGTGACCGAAGGCGGCGAGATCACCTACACCATCACCCTGACCAACAAAGACGGTCTGCCGATCAACAACCACTCGGAGCTGTACTTCAAGCTGACCGACGGCACCACTGTCGTCGTGGCAGCCAACAGCACCACCGGTTCGGCGACTGCAGCCGCCCCGGACAACGTCTATGTCGGCACCAACGCGCCGGTGGTCAATGCCATCGACGCGGTCAGCGGCGCAGATGCGTGGAAGTTC
>NZ_JAOCDI010000074.1:0-15981 GCF_029840855.1 Pseudomonas sp. GD03862 | reverse complement strand
GTTGAGTGAGTCCATGGTTGTGTTGTGCCTCAGTCCTTGGTGCGCAGGCAGCGCTGCACGTTGTCCATCAGGGATGTCTGCTGCTCGCGCGTGGCGGCAATCGCCTCCTGCCAGGCTGACGAGCTACTGAGCTGTTCGCCACCGCGAGCCAGCATCAGCACATAGCTGATAAGGTCTTCTTCACGCCCCAGGCCTTGCGCGCGCGCCTGATCCAGATAGTGCTGAATCAAGCCAACCCGTGTGCCGTGGCAGGCAGCGTGCAAGGTCGGGCAGGACTGCTCGTTCTTGAGCAACTCGGCAAGTTGATAGCTCAGCGGGTCACCCGCCAGTTCGGCCCAACACGCTTCGTTCAACGTGATTGGCGGACAGTGCGTGGAGTGAGGCTGATCACCCCCGGATATCTGCATCCACAACCGCTTGCTCGGGTGCGCCACGGGTGCCCACCAGTGATGGATGGGGGCCAGCCATTCGCTTACCCCAGGCAGCTCACGGTGCCTATCCAGCACTAGCAGAGCCGCGGCGGTGTGGAAGCGCAACAGGTACGAGTGGCCGTCCGTGCCCGTGACGATGTTGGCGTGGCTCAAGTGTCCGGCGAGCCGGGCAGCGGGAAGCGCGCTGACTATCCAGCCGCACACGGCGCCAGCAGCACCTTGTTCAAGTTGCCACTGGAAGTCGTACTGGGCCGAGACATCCGAACCGAGGCGCGAACCGAACAACCAAGGGCCTGCTGTCCGCAGGTTGCTGAACTGGGCTTGCTGCAGCAGTGGCCAGCAGCGGCCCGTGTAGTGCCCGGTCAGTTGTTCCTGCACCTCGGGTGTCAAATTGGCCATTTCCACGATGGCGCTGAGGCGATAGTGATCGGATGCCCGCAGCACATCGACCATTGCTCTGACAAATGGGCTGGGCATCAGCTTGCTCCTTCCATGCGAATGATGGTGTGGCCGTCGGCTATCGCTTTGAGTAGGCAGCTGAGGCAAATGGGCTCGCCCGGCGCTGGTACGCCAGACGTTGAAGTGACGCGATTGCTACCCGTAGCCTGCTGGCTGACAGGCCCTTTGAAGGCCAGCGCCAGGCCGTCCAGCGTGATACCGGCGCCGTCGACTCTCAAAAGCCCTGCGGGGCTGCGGATCGTCAGGCTTTCGCTGACCTGGATGTCATAAACCTTGGTGGTGTGCCGGATGGCTTCGCCCGTTTGCAACGTGCTGTGACCGGCAACCACCTGTTCGCGGTGGCCGCCGATTTCTACCGTGTGGTTTGCCTTGGTGATGTCCTGCCGGTGGTTCCCTACCTGTTCGATTCGGTCCTTGCCTGTGGTGATCCTGTGGTTGCGGCCGATGCTCAGGCTGTCGTCGTTGCCGATTTCGTGCACCCGGTTCTGGCCGATGCCAACAGACTCGTCACGGGCAATGTCTTCGCGACGGTCCTGACCGATCGAAATCGTCTCGTCTCGTTCGACGCGTTCGGTACGATCGTTACCCACGCGTGTGGTTTCGTCGTGCTTGACGATGTTGTTCTGGTCCCGCTCGGCATGAATGAACACCTCCTGCCGACCCAGTTCATCCTCGAAGCGCAGCTCGTTGAAGCCTTCGCCTTTATGGGTCTGGCTCTTGATGGTCATGCGCGTCTTGTGCTCGGGCAGGTCATAGGGCGGCAACTGGTTACCGCAATAGGTGCGCCCGGTGATCATCGGCTGGTCCGGGTCGGCGTTGACGTACTGGATGATCACATCCTGGCCGATGCGCGGGATGGCCATCGAACCCCAGCTGCCCCCCGCCCAACCTTGCGACACGCGCACCCAGCAGGAGCTGAACTCGTTGTTTTCGCTTTCCCGGTCCCAAGGAAAGCTCACTTTCACACGGCCCCATTGGTCGCAATAGATTTCCTCGCCCTTGGGCCCGACCACCGTCGCCATGTGCGGGCCGTCGATGCGTGGCTTGGGCAGGGGGGCAGGGCGCCATTCGGTCCTGCCGGGAACCAGCAATGCTTCCTGTTTGTAGCGGGTGCCTTGCTGCGAGTCGGCGGCCTCTTCCTGCAGGCTGGTGAACTGGGTGCCTTCGTGATGCACGCTGACCGTGCGCCAGTGCACGTTGAGGTCTTCACGCGGGTGCTCGATGAGGGTGAAGCTCAGCCCCGGTTGCAGGCGCACATCGTCGCCTTCCACTTCGGCAATGCGCGCATCATGGCGCAGGGCCGTGAGGCGGGTGGCAGTGAACGGAACCCCGACCGCATCACGCTTGTATCGGCCGGGGTAGTCGAAGCGCTCATAGTTCAGCGATTGATGGGTGTTGCTATTGTCGTAAGCCTGGTGTTCCTGACGGTATTGTGGGTGAGTGAAGGTGTAGTCCCGTTGTACCTGCCGCGCTGTTCGAACCTGTTCGCTGTAACGCAAGCGCCGCAGGCAAGGCCTGGCCTGATCGCCGCCTCCAACGGATCGGTACAACACCTGATCGGGGCCCACGTCGTCATTGTGAAACCCTTCATCCTCATCATCGGTCTTGATGGCCCCCCGGCTGATCTGCCCCAGCGCCAGTAGCCGGTCAGTGATGACCAGCAAGTGCTGTTTCGGCGTGTGTTCGAAGCGGTAGACAATGCCTTCCTCGGCGGCCAGGCGGGCTATGAAGTCGAGGTCTGTTTCACCGGCCTGCACGCAAAATTCGCGCACCTGATGCGGGTCGAGACACTTTAGCTCGTAGGCATTCACGCCCTGGCGCTTGAGCATGATCTCGAGAATCTGCGGCACGGTTTTCTGCTGGAAGATGCGCCAGTTCGAGCGCAGCCCGGCGCGGGCCAGCACGGGCTCGACCAGTGCCCGGTAACGGGTGCGATGGAAGCCTGTTTCACCCTGGCTGAAGGTGCTGACCAGGCCGTGCACGTAGCGCAACGGGCGCTCACCCTGCCAGAGGGTGAACAGCACCGGTTTGTCGAGGAGCTGGCCGAAGTCGACATCGTCTTCGAAGCTGATCAGCTCCAGCTGCAGCCGGAACGGGGAGCTGATGGCTTCGTCCAGTTCGAACGACACCACCTCAAACTCGCTACGGCCAACCAGCGGCTGGAAAGTGAAGCGCAGATCGGATTGGCTGGGCATGTGGCGTCCCCCGTTACTGTTGCAGAATGGCGTTGAGCGATTCGACGACTTCGGCGGTTAGCAGGTCGAGGCGGTAGCTGTAGTAGCTGTAGGCGCAGACCATGGCGATGACCGAGATGACCAGCGGGGTCCACCAGGGCCACTGCCAGCGGTGCATACGGTGGGGGCAATGGACGACGTTGCTATAGGGGTCGCTCACTGTTTCCGGCGTGGGGCCACGCAGTTGGCGAATGACCTTGTGCATCCGGCTGATCAACGCGCGGAGGATTTCATCGCCCTTGGGGTCAAGGGCGTATTTGCCTTGCAGGCCCAGGCAAAAGCAGAAGTACAGGAACTCCAGCACATCCTGGAATTCCTTTGGCGATTGCATGATGCGCTCGAGCAGCACGAAGATCTTTTCGCCGCCCTGGGTTTCGTCGTGGAAGATGCTCAGCAGCGGTTCGTGGCTCCAGCACGAGTTCTGGCCCCAGGGGCGGGTCATCACAGCCTCGTCCAGGTGCAGGCACAAGGCGTAGGAATAGACTTCCTGATGGACCGCGCAATAGCCGTGCTGTCGCATTTCCTCGCGGATAGTACCGATCTGCGTTTGCACGGTCTTGTGCACGAACTGGATGTTGGGCAGGTCATCCAGTGTGCGCAGGCGAATGACCAGGCCGAACAGCTGGCTTGCCGCGTCGAGCATGAGGTTGTCGTAGCCGCCGCGTAGCTGAAAGTCCGGGTCGGCCGGGTAGCTGGTCAGGTCTGTTGCGTATTCAGGACCCGCGCCACCAGGAGGCCGTGGGGTTTCATTTGTGTCTTCAAGCAGGATTGGCTTTTGGTGGGCGGGCACTGGTTTGCCAGTGCGCTCGGACTCTTTGGGCATCCTTGATCCTCGTCTCTTGGCAGGTCAAACACTCGCAGTGCACCTACTTCCATGCGGCGGGGCGCAAGCATTTGCGAAAGTTTGAAGACTAACGAGGTATCAATTTTCGAGACAGATTGAAACTTCCTAATGCGTTGTAAGAAGTTTCGCTAAAAGTTGTTTTTAAGTGTTTCTTGTCAAAAAAATGATGTTTTGTACAGGTTGGGAGGCAAAGCATGAAACCGGTTTCAAAACCTTTCTGAACGCGCTAGATTATTCGGCTGTCTCTTGATGGCCTATCAAGATCACCTCTCAATTGAAAATCAGATGGCGCTTATCAAGGCCGCCCCACAGCCGATGAGGATTCGCAATGCCTGAGCATGCCCCAGACAACCCGCGCAGGGATTTTCTGCGCAAGACCTTGACCCTGATCCCTGTCGTTACCGTGGCCAGCACGGGGCTTGGCGCAGGCGCCAGCCAGCTGCTTGCGGCCCCGCAACAGCCACCGAACGTGCCCGCCACGCCACCTGCGGGCGACTATCGACCGACATTCTTCAGCGCCGAAGAGTGGGCTTTTGTTCAGGCTGCCGTGTCGCGCATCATCCCGGCCGATGAGCTTGGCCCAGGGGCACTCGAAGCGGGTGCCGCCGAGTTCATCGACCGCCAGATGAATACCCCCTACGCGACTGGCGCACAGTGGTACATGCAAGGGCCGTTCAACGCCGACGCCCCGCCCGAGCTGGGCTACCAGCTGCAGCTCAGCCCGCAACAAATCTACCGCCTGGGCATCGCTGCCGTGGACGGCTGGTGCAAGGCCAATGGCGGACAGGTTTTTGCTGCGCAAGATAGCGCTACCCGGGACCGCATTCTCAGCAAGTTGGAGGCAGGAGAGCTGGTTTTCGAAACCGTTCCGGCCAAGGTGTTCTTCAGCCTGCTGGTGCAAAACACGCGTGAAGGGTTCTTCTGCGACCCGATTCATGGCGGCAACAAAGGCATGGTCGGCTGGACTCAGATCGGCTTCCCCGGCGCCCGCGCCGACTTCATGGACTGGGTCGAGCGCAATGAGCCTTACCCGTTCCCGGCTGTATCGATCCGTGGTGAGAGGGCCTGAGGCATGGCGACTGTGTTGAACAAAGTGGATGCGGTGATCGTCGGCTTCGGCTGGGCCGGTGCGATCATGGCCAAAGAGCTGACCGAGGCCGGGCTGCACGTGGTAGCCCTGGAGCGGGGGCCGATGCAGGATACCTACCCCGAAGGCAGCTACCCGCAGGTGATCGATGAGCTGACCTACAGCGTGCGCAAGAAGCTGTTCGTCGATGTATCGAAAGAAACCGTCACTGTCCGCCATAGCGTGAATGATGTGGCATTGCCCAATCGCCAGCTGGGCGCATTCCTGCCGGGCAAGGGCGTGGGGGGCGCGGGCCTGCACTGGTCGGGAGTGCACTTCCGGGTCGACCCCGTCGAGTTGCGCCTGCGCAGCCACTATGAAGAGCGCTACGGGCGCAGGTTCATTCCCGAAGGCATGACCATCCAGGACTTCGGCGTCAGTTACGAAGAGCTGGAGCCCTATTTCGACTTTGCCGAAAAGGTCTTTGGCACTTCAGGCCAGGCCTGGACCGTCAAAGGCCAGGTGGTCGGTGAAGGGAAGGGCGGCAACCCCTATGCGCCGGACCGTTCCAACCCGTTCCCGCTGCCCGCGCAGAAGAACGTTGTATCGGCAAGGCTGTTCGAAAAGGCTGCCACCAGCCTGGGCTACAAACCCTACAACCTGCCGTCGGCCAACACCTCAGGGCCATACACCAACCCCTACGGGGCGCAGATGGGGCCGTGCAACTTCTGCGGTTTCTGCAGCGGCTACGTGTGTTACATGTACTCCAAGGCCTCGCCCAACGTGAATATCCTGCCGGCGCTGCGCCAGGTGCCCAACTTCGAGTTGCGGCCCAATGCCCATGTGCTGCGGGTGAACCTGGACGACAGCAAGCGCAAGGCCACCGGCGTGACCTACATCGATGCCCAGGGGCGCGAGGTGGAGCAGCCGGCAGAGCTGGTGATTCTGGCGGCGTTCCAGTTCAACAACGTGCGTCTGATGCTGCTTTCCGGCATTGGCAAACCTTACGATCCGGTGAAGAACGAAGGTGTGGTCGGGCGTAACTTCGCCTATCAGAACATGGGGACAGTCAAGGCGTTCTTCGACAAGGACACCTACACCAACAACTTCATCGGCGCGGGTGGCAATGGCATTGCCATCGACGATTTCAACGCCGACAACTTCGACCATGGCCCGCACGGCTTCGTCGGCGGTTCGCCAATGTGGGTGAACCAGGCCGGCAGCCGGCCGATTGCCGGTACCTCCAACCCGCCGGGCACTCCGGCCTGGGGCAGTGCCTGGAAGAAAGCCACGGCCGACTACTACACCCACCAGGTGTCGATGGACGCCCACGGCGCACATCAGTCCTACCGTGGCAATTACCTGGACCTGGACCCCACCTACCGCGATGCCTACGGTCAGCCGCTGCTGCGCATGACGTTCGACTGGCAGGAAAACGACATCAGGATGAACCAGTTCATGGTCGACAAGCTGAGCAAGATCGCCCAGGCGATGAACCCCAAGGCCATTGCCGTGTTGGGCAAGCAGGTCAAGGACCACTTCAACACCACCAGTTACCAGACCACCCACCTGAACGGCGGGGCGATCATGGGCACCGACCCCAAGACCAGTGCACTGAACCGCTACCTGCAAAGCTGGGACGTACACAACGTGTTCGTTCCGGGGGCTTCGGCGTTCCCGCAGGGGCTGGGTTACAACCCGACCGGGCTGGTGGCCGCGCTTACCTACTGGTCGGCCCGCGCCATCCGTGAGCAGTACCTGAAAAAACCCGGTCCGTTGGTCCAGGCTTGAGGAGCGATGAGCATGAAGACACTGTTGATCGCCACCCTGGTTCTGGGCGCCGGTGCGGCTGCACAGGCCGTAGCGAATGACGATGCGCAGGTACGCCTGGGCGAGTACCTGGCCCGCGCCGGTGACTGCGTGGCCTGCCATACCGCCAAAGGCGGCAAACCCTTTGCCGGCGGGTTACCGATGGAAACGCCGATTGGCACGGTGTACTCCACCAACATCACCCCGGCGGCCAGTGGCATTGGCCGGTACAGCTTCGAAGACTTCGACCAGGCCGTGCGCAGGGGGATCGGCAAGGACGGCAGTACGCTCTATCCGGCCATGCCATACCCGTCGTATGCGCGGGTCAGCGAGCAGGACATGCAGGCGCTCTACGCCTATTTCATGAAGGGCGTGGCGCCTGTCGAGCAGGCGAACAAGGCCTCTGACATTCCCTGGCCGCTGAGCATGCGCTGGCCGCTGGCAATCTGGCGCGGCATGTTCGCACCAGAGGCCAAGCCCTGGCAGGCATCGGCGACAGCTGACCCTGTGGTGAACCGCGGTGCGTACCTGGTCGAGGGCCTAGGGCATTGTGGCGCTTGTCATACGCCGCGGGCGCTGACCATGCAGGAGAAGGCCCTGAGCGCGGCCGATGGCGAGCAGTTTCTGGCCGGCAGCGCACCGCTGGAAGGCTGGATTGCCAAGAACCTGCGTGGCGATCACAAAGACGGCCTGGGCAGCTGGAGCGAAGCGCAGTTGGTGCAGTTTCTCAAGACTGGGCGCAGTGATCGCAGCGCCGTGTTCGGTGGCATGAGCGATGTGGTCGAGCACAGCATGCAGCACATGAGTGATGCTGACTTGACCGCTATCGCCCGCTACCTGAAAACCCTGCCGCCGAGTAATCCGGATGACCAGCCGCATGTGTACGACAAGCAGGTAGCCGATGCGCTATGGAAGGGTGACGACAGCAAGCCTGGGGCGGCGGTGTACATCGACAACTGCGCGGCCTGCCACCGCACCGACGGGCAGGGCTACACCCGCGTGTTCCCGGCCTTGGCCGGCAACCCGGTGGTGCAGACTGCGGATGCCACGTCGCTGATCCATGTGGTGCTCGCCGGTGGCACGGTACCGGCAACGCACACTGCGCCGTCGAACTTCACCATGCCGGCTTTCGGCTGGCGCCTGAGCGACCAGGAGGTTGCCGAGGTGGTGAATTTCATCCGCAGCAGCTGGGGTAACCAGGGCAGTGCCGTTACGGCCGGTGATGGGAAGTCGCTCCGCTGACGTGTATTTCTGCGCCCTCGCCCGTAGGAGCGGGTTTACCCGCGAACACGGGCGAAGCCCGTGCCATCCCCTAACGTAATCAGATTCCAGGGTAGGCCCTGTCCCACAGATATAAATTCATAACTATCAATAACCTATGAAATATTCTTAATGCGATTTAACATTTACTATCTTCGTGCCCGACCAACGGCCTGTTGACGAACCCGCGCATTTTTGCTGTATTGAAACCGGTTTCATCACTATTAAAACAATCATAAGGAAAGCCCATGACCGACGCGCCTGCCCATACCCGCGAACGGGTCACCATCAGCGAAGTGGCGCGTATTGCTGGCGTTTCCAAAGCCACCGTCTCCCGTTACATCGGTGGCGACCGCCAATTGCTGGCCGAAGCCACGGCCAAGCGGCTGGAAGAGGTCATCGAACGCCTCGGCTATCGCCCCAACCAGATGGCTCGCGGCCTAAAGCGCGGCCAGACGCGACTGATCGGCATGCTGGTGGCCGATATCCTCAACCCCTATTCAGTGGCCGTGATGCACGGCGTGGAAACCGCCTGCCGTCAGCATGGTTACAGCCTGGTGGTGTGCAACACCAACCGCGACGACGAGCAGGAGCGTCACCACCTGGTGGCCCTGCAGAGCTACAACGTCGAAGGGCTGATCGTGAACACGCTTGGTCACCACCCCGGCGAACTGCTCAACCTGCAGCGTGACATCCCCATGGTGCTGGTCGACCGCCAATTGCCCGAGCTGAATGTAGACCTTGTCGGCCTGGACAATGCTGACGCAGTCGAGCAGGCCCTGGACCACCTGCAAGCCCAGGGCTACCGCGACATCCTGGCGGTCAGCGAACCCCTCGATGGCACCAGTTCACGCCTGGAGCGGGTGCAGGCATTCGGCGCGTCGATCAGCCGACGGCCAGGCATGCGTCAGCAGGTACTGGAAATCGGCGCCGGGTTGCAGGGCCAACTGGCTTCGTTTCTTGCCCACAGTGGTCATGGTCCGCAAGCCATCTTCACCTTCAACGGCGTTGCCACCTTGGCGGTCACCCGGGCGCTGCTCGAGGCCGGGCGCAACCTGGTTGCCGATGTCGGGCTGATCGCCCTCGACGACCTCGACTGGTACCCCTTGGTCGGCAAAGGTATCACCGCACTGGCCCAGCCCACCGAGCGTATCGGCGTGGCGGCCTTCGAAAGCCTGCTCGGTCGCTTGCGCGGCGACAGCGGCGCAGCCCGGCGCATCGACTTCAAGGCCAACCTGATCATCCGCGGTTCAACCCAACCCCAGTAAGAAAACGGCAGGCTTGTGCGTGCTGTTGATCAAAAATGAAACCGGTTTCATAAGGACAAGAACAATGCAAGCGAACCCCGTTTCCATCAGTCTCTCCAGCTACGGTGCCGACTTTGTGCGCCAACGTGGGCAGGAGCAGTTTCTGGACCTGTTGGCAGCCGCTGGCGTCAGTCGCGTCGAATTGCGCGAAGAATTGTTCGCCAGCGCACCGGACGCAGCTGCGCTGGGCAGGGTCATTGCCGCGCTGCGCCTGGAATGCCTGTACTCCACCCCCCTTGAACTGTGGACCGCGCAAGGCGTGCCCGACCCGCTGCTGGTGCAGAAGCTGGAAATTGCCCGGGCGCTTGGCGCGGTGGCGCTGAAGGTTTCCTTGGGGCACTTCGATGAGCACTGCGATGTGACGGCCCTGGCGTCGCTGCTGCCTGCGCAGGGGCCTCTGTTGCTGGTGGAAAACGATCAGACCGCACAAGGTGGCAGGATCGAACCGATGCTGCAGTTTTTCCAGCGTGTCGACCCGCTTGGGCTGCGCGTGGGCATGACGTTCGATATCGGTAACTGGCAGTGGCAGGGCGAGCCTGCGCCGCAAGCTGCAAGACAGCTAGGCCGTTGGGTGCGCTATGTGCATTGCAAGGCTGTGCAGCGCCGGGCCGATGGCCGTCTGGTTGCCATACCGCCGCAAGCCGCGGACCTGCAAGCGTGGGCAGCGCTGATGGCCGAGTTCGCGCCGGGCGTGGTGCGCGCCGTCGAGTACCCCCTGGTGGGCGAAGACCTGCTGGCGCTGACCCGGGCCCAGGTGCGCCACCTTTCTGCACTGGGCGCGGCGCAGGAGCTGGACCATGCATGAACATGACGTGCTGTGTTTCGGCGAAACCATGGCCATGTTCGTCGCCGAGCAAGCCGGTGACCTGGCCGGTGTCGGGCAGTTTGGCAAACGCATCGCCGGCGCCGACAGCAACGTGGCGATCGGCCTGGCGCGGCTGGGCTTCAAGGTGCGCTGGCTGAGCCGGGTTGGTGACGATTCGCTGGGCCGTTTCGTGCTCGACAGTTTGCGCTGCGAAGGCCTGGACTGTTCCGGTGTCGAGGTGGATGCCAACTACCCGACGGGCTTTCAGCTCAAGGCCCGCAGCGAGGATGGCAGTGACCCGGCAGTGGAGTACTTTCGCCGCGGTTCGGCGGCCAGCAGGCTGTCACCTGCGATGGTGAGCCCCGTTTGGCTGCAGGCTCGCCACGTGCACGCTACCGGTATTCCGCTGGCGCTGTCGGACAGCTGTCGGGCGCTGTCCCACGCGCTGTTGGACGGGATGCGCGCAGCCGGTCGCAGCATATCGTTCGACCCCAACCTGCGCCCCTCGCTGTGGCCCGATCAAAGCAGCATGGTTCGCGAAATCAATGCCCTGGCGGCCAAGGCCGACTGGGTTTTACCGGGGTTGGAAGAGGGGCGGTTGCTGACTGGTCAGCACACCCCGGCCGATATCGCCGCGTTCTACCTGGACCAAGGGGTGGAACTGGTGGTGATCAAGCTGGGCGACGCTGGCGCCTACTTCCGCAGCGCCAAGGGCGAAGGGCAGGTAGCCCCCGTGCCAGTCAGCCGCGTGGTGGACACCGTCGGTGCAGGTGATGCCTTTGCCGTCGGTGTGCTCAGCGCGCTACTGGAGGGCCGTCCGGTAGCCGAGGCGGTAGCGCGCGGCAATTGGTGCGGCAGCCGTGCCGTGCAGTCGCGGGGCGACATGGAAGGGCTGCCGCTGCGTCATGAACTGGAGGCCTACGACCTGCGCAGAAGCGCATGAGCCGACCCCGAATCACCTGTTGCAACAAAAACAACAAGCTCAGGAGAAACAAACCATGCAAAGCCAAAGCCTGGCACCTCGCCGCTGGTGGTACATCATCCCGATTGTGTTCGTCACCTACAGCCTGGCGTACCTGGACCGCGCCAACTACGGCTTCGCCGCCGCCTCCGGCATGGCCGAAGACCTGCACATCACCCCGGTGCTGTCTTCGTTGTTGGGTGCGCTGTTCTTTCTCGGTTACTTCTTCTTCCAGGTGCCCGGCGCCATCTACGCTGAAAAGCGCAGCGTGAAGAAGCTCATCTTCGTCTGCCTGATCCTGTGGGGCGGCCTTGCCACGCTTACCGGCATGGTCAGCAACGTCTACATGCTGATCGGCATCCGCTTCCTGCTCGGGGTAGTGGAGGCTGCGGTCATGCCGGCCATGCTGGTGTACCTGTGCCATTGGTTCACCCGGGCCGAGCGTTCGCGCGCCAACACCTTCCTGATGCTGGGCAACCCGGTGACCATTCTGTGGATGTCGGTGGTGTCCGGTTACCTGATCAAGCATTACGACTGGCGCTGGATGTTCATCATCGAAGGCCTGCCCGCCGTGATCTGGGCGTTCTTCTGGTGGCGCCTGGTGGATGACCGCCCGGCCCAGGTGGCTTGGCTGAGCGAGCAGGAAAAGGCCGCCCTGGCGCAGGCGCTGGCTGCCGAGCAGCAGGGTATCAAGCCTGTAAAGAACTACCGCGAAGCGTTCCGCTCGCCGCAAGTGATCATCCTGGCGCTGCAGTACTTCTGCTGGAGCATCGGCGTGTATGGCTTCGTGCTGTGGCTGCCGTCGATTCTCAAGCAGGCGGCGAATGTCGATATCGTGCAGGCCGGCTGGTTGGCCTCGGTGCCTTACCTGGCGGCAGTGCTGGCAATGGTGGGCGTGTCCTGGGCATCCGACCGCCTGCAAAAGCGCAAGCGCTTCGTCTGGCCGCCGCTGCTGATTGCTGCGTTGGCGTTCTATGGTTCCTACGCCTTGGGCAGCGAGCATTTCTGGCTGTCGTATGCATTGCTGGTGGTCGCTGGCGCCTGCATGTACGCCCCTTATGGCCCGTTCTTCGCGATCGTGCCCGAGATCCTGCCGGCCAACGTCGCAGGCGGCGCCATGGCGCTGATCAACAGCATGGGGGCGCTGGGCTCGTTTGGCGGTTCGTGGCTGGTGGGCTACCTCAATGGGGCTACGGGCGGGCCCGGCGCCTCTTACCTGTTCATGTGCGGTGCGCTGCTGACGGCAGTGGCACTTACCGCTGCGCTCAATACTTCCCAGACCTCTGGCCGGGCAAAGCGCGACAGCTCGCGTCTGGCCATGAACCATTAGGAAACCTGCAATGAAGAAGCGAATCGTCCTGTATAAACGCCTGTCAGACGACTTGATGGCACGCCTGCAAGATCGCGTCGAGGTGACCTGGGTGGATACCACCCAGCCCGACGGCCTGGCCCGCCTGCGCGATGCGTTACCGGGGGCGCACGGGTTGCTGGGGGCCAGCCTGCGCCTGGATGCCAGCCTGCTCGACCTTGCCCCGCAACTGGAAGTGGTGTCGAGCGTTTCGGTAGGCGTGGACAACTACGACATTGCTGAACTCAGCAGGCGTGGTGTGATGCTTACCAACACGCCCGACGTGTTGACCGAAACCACGGCCGACACAGGCTTTGCCTTGATCCTGGCTACCGCCAGGCGGGTGGTGGAGCTGGCGAACTGGGTGCGTGACGGCCGTTGGCAGGCCAACCTGGGGCCGGCGCATTTTGGCAGTGATGTGCACGGCAAGACGCTAGGCATCGTCGGCATGGGCCGCATTGGCGAGGCCCTGGCCCGGCGCGCGGCTGCCGGCTTTGGCATGCGCGTGCTGTATCACAGCCAGCGTGCCAAGCCCGAGGTGGAAGCACGCTATGCCGCATGCCAGTGCAGCCTGGATGAGCTGTTGCAGCAGGCAGATTTCGTTTGCCTGACGGTGCCGTTGAGTGCCAGCACCGAAGGCCTGATAGGCGCACGGGAACTTGCGTTGATGAAGCCTGACGCAATACTGGTGAACATCTCACGCGGGCGTGTGGTGGATGAGCAGGCGCTGATCGAAGCGCTGCGGGCCAGGCGCATCCGCGGTGCGGGGCTGGACGTGTTCGTGCACGAGCCACTGCCGACCGACTCGCCGCTGTTGCAGCTCGATAACGTGGTAGCGACCCCACACATCGGCTCGGCGACCGAGGACACCCGCCAGGCCATGGCGCGTTGCGCGGTGGACAACCTGCTCAGCGCGCTGGCCGGTGAACGGCCGGTAAACCTGGTCAACGGCTGACGCGCCCCGGTTCCTACAGGGGCCGCGCAGCCTTTGAAACGGTCAGCGGCAGTTACCTGCCTTGCGATACCCCGCTGCCTGCGCTTCACCTTCGTTTGCGAAGGTAACCTGGTTCTTCGCTGTAACCTGGTTGTAGCCCGGGCAGCCGACTGACAGGTGATAGACGTGGCTGTTGCGGTTGCCAAGCACGGCGCCGACCGAACCGGCGCTGGCCAGGCTTGGTTTGGCCTCTGGCTTGGCCGCGTTTACCGGCACCGCCTGTACCACGCCGCTGCCAACCGGCTTGTAGCCGGCAGTCCACTTGCGTTCGCCGCTTACGAACGGGTTGGCATGGCCCATGATCGCGGCAATGCGCCGGTCGCGTTCTTTCTCCCAGGCCGACACCGGGTGTTGCTTGTCCCAGGCCATCAGCAGCTGTTGCTGTTGGCGCGACATGTTCAGCTTGTAGCGGTCGAACATGTAGAACGTGGTGCGGGCCACCAGGCCTTTGACTTCGTCACGCGGTTCGGCGGTGCGCTGGACGAAATCGACCTTGGTGGTGCATTGGCCGTATTCGCCGGCATTGCCAGTGACCATGCCGTAGTTGAAGTTGCTGCGGTCACCGTTGACCTCACCCACGGCCGGGTAAAGGTTGAACAGGTCGGCCTCCATGGCGCGGAACACCGGGTCGTTGTCCACGCAGTGCTCACGGCCGCCGTTCTTCCAGCACTGGCGCTGGTTGCCGAAGGTGTGAGCGGGCACGATGTGTTCCCACTCGGTGCGTTCGGCGCGGTTCTGCTGCTTGCGCGTCTTGTAGCCACACGATGCAGCGTCGATGCGCCCGCCAGACTTGCCCACCCAGGTCCATTTGCAACCGCAGTACAAGTCGCCCATGGCACTGCTGGCCTGGTCCAGGTAGACCTTCTGCTTGGCCACCACCTTGGCTTCGGTGAAGGTGGCCGGCGGGTTGGCCAGAGCGGGGAGGGTAAAGGAAAATAATAAGGTTACGGCGTAAAGCAGTGATTTCATGGGGAAAACATATTTCAGGTTGGGCCGGGCATTGTAATGGTTTCCCCAGGGCTGACCAGCTCGCGGAGCCATACCAATGATCGGCCAGGGTCGTCGCTGCCCATACGGTTGAATGTGGCTGAGTCGAGCATGTCCCGCACTTGGGTGCCCATGCGCAGCAGGTGCTCGACGAAACCGGCACCGACGTCACCGTAGTCCTCCAGGGAAACCCCGCTCTGGTTGTGCTGGATTGCGAGGTGGTAATGACTGACACCATCGTCGTTGCCGCTACCGCCCAGTACCACCGTGAAGCGTGGGCCAAGCAGGGTGGCCAGGCGTTCCTGCACCAGATCGAGCAGGGCGACGGGTATTTCATTTTCGCGCAGTGATGTAGGGAAACAGGGTGTGAACGGAGGCATGAGGGTGTCCTGCTGGGCGGGGTTCGAGTACTGGCCAGCTTAGGCAAGGTGACTGTCAACTTGGGTAAAGCGGGGGTAAAAGCGGGTAATGCTCAACCCCCGTGCTGCGCGGTTCATTTCATGAGCAGCATCAGAAGGTCTGCCCCAACGAGAACTGGAACACCTGGGTTTCGGCGTTATCCGGCTTTTTCAATGGCGCCGCCAGGCTGAAACTCAGCGGCCCCATCGGGCTGTACCAGGTCACGCCAACCCCCAGCGACACAGCCATCTGCGCCAGGTCGACGCTGCCGCAGCCTTGGGTGGTGGACAGGTAGCAGGTGTCGGCATACACGTTGCCGGCATCGACGAACACCGAGCTGCGCAGTTGGCTCTGGTCCTTCACGAAGGGCAGCGGGAACAGGTACTCGGCACCGCCGGTAATCAGGATATTGCCCCCCAGCACATCGGTGTCGCGGTCGGAATAGTAAGCCTGCCCAGCGCTGGAATAGGCCCCGGTAGCCGGTGTGCTGCGCGGGCCGAGGGTGCCGTCCTTGAACCCGCGTACCGAGCCCTGCCCACCGGCGTTGTAGCTTTCATAGAACGGCAAGCCGTCGGTGGAGCCATAGCCGTTGCCGTAGCCCAGGTTGGTGTGCAGGCGCAGCGTGGTGTTGCTGGTGACCGGCAGGAAAGCCTGGCCGTTGTAGTCGAGCTTGTAGAACGACAGGTCGCTGCCAGGGGTGGTAGCCATCAGCGTCAGGCTCTGCGAGTGGCCCCGGGTGGCCAGTACGCCTTTGTTGAGGGTGGACTCCGACCAACCGATCGACGCCTTGAGGTTGTTGAAGCTTTTGCCTTCGCGGGAGATGAAATCGTAGATCTCGTCAGCGCTGTAGGTGCCGGGCGAAATGTCGTCGTGCTGCAGGGTCAGGCCGTAGGTCAGGCGCGAGGTTTCGTTGATCGGGTAGCCGAAGCTGACCCCGGCGCCGTAGCTGTTGATTGCATAGTACGAAACCCCATCGTCGTAGTAATCGCTGTAGTCGGTGGTGTTGTAGAACAGGTTGTAGCCCAGGCTCACGCCGTCGGCGGTGAAGTAGGGGTCGACGAAGCCGAAGTTGTACTT
>NZ_JAOCDI010000073.1:0-16742 GCF_029840855.1 Pseudomonas sp. GD03862 | reverse complement strand
GCGAATACGGTAGCGGCGGCAACGGTGAACGGCTGGTGGTAATTGGCCAGCAGGCCCGGCCCATTCGCGGGTGAACCCGCTCCTACAACAGCCTGTGCGCGTCCATCGTAGGAGCGGGTTTACCCGCGAATACGGTAGCGGCGGCAACGGTGAACGGCTGGTGAAATTGGCCAGCAGGGCCGGCCCTTTCGCGGGTGAACCCGCTCCTACGGGGGGCGCGCAAGCCCTTGAGGAACGACAGAGCTGTTGCTTCCCAAGGGATTAATAGCGGCGGTCTTCGATTACAAATGGCTTGGCTGCAGGCCTGTTGCGCACTGCCGCCGGTGTACCATCCAGTACCAGTGCATAATCGTTCTGCTTGTCCATCCCCTCCGGATCGGTCCATTGCTCGTCTCTGGCCGCAACCTGGGCAACCACATGGCCGTTCTTGATAATGGTCAGATAACCCTTGGCGTTACTGTTCCAGCGTAGCCGTCCTTTGTTTTCATCGGCCCGCGCCTTGCGCACGCCGGTATCACCCAGTAAAGGCGTGCCGTCCAATAGCCATTCCGGCTGCAGCTTGAGGCCCATGTGGCGCAGCACCGTGGGCGCTACCGAGGTCTGCGCGGGAAGCCCGTACAGACCGCCGGGCCCAGGCATTTCCACAGGAATGCTCAGCTCGGTCAGTTCCTGATTCAACGGTTTGTTGCTGGCGATGAAGATGCTCTTTTCCTGCTCCGAAGCGCCGCCATGGCCTTTGCCCCAATAGTCCCGGCCATGGTTGGTACTGACGAGTACCAGCCAGTCTTCCTGTGGGAACATGCGACGCCGCTGGTCTACCTTGTCCAACAGCCGCCCGATCTCGCTGTCGGCCTTGCGCAACGCCTGCGCATAGCGCTCACCATAACCCCTGTGATGGCCAATCTGGTCAGGTTCGTCCAGTTGAATGAACGTGAAATCAGCGGGTGTGTCGCCGAGGATCTGCAACGTTCGTTCAATCACTTGTTCATCTGGCAAACCACTTTCGCGTACATCGGCGCCATGGGCGTCCTCCAGCAGAAATGCCGTGTTGATGGGCGACCAGTTGACGATGCTGGAGAGGTAGGCATTGGGGTAGGCCAGGCGTAGCCGCTTGAACAGGCTAGGAAACGCCGGGTTTACCCGTTGCGAGTCGTCGTCCGATTCAACGCCATGCTTGTCGCTCCACACGCCGGTCAGCAAAGTGATCCAGCCTGGGCCACTCAAGGTGGGTTGCTCGCTGGCTTTACCATTGATCCCCCCGGCGTAAGCCTTGCCGTAGTGCAGCCGCTGTTTCAGGTTGGTCGCATCGCCCAATTGCAGGTACTGCTGCAATTGCACGCCGTCAAGGCCGATGAGCAAGGTTTTAGGGCGGCTCGGGTGCCGGGCCGGGTCACAGCCCGGCTGCAGGGCCAGGAACAGCAATAACAGCAAACTTGCCAGTCGCATGGGGTCGCATCCTTGAAAGCACGCAACGAGCGTTGCAACAAAGTGGCATGCCCACAACTGGCAGAAATACCAGGTGGTTTACCTCTTTGCCTGCAATCCAGTAAGCTGCATCAATTCGTCGGATGATTGGTTGAGTGGCATGAATACAGAGCTGACCAAGCGCTCCCTGGTGGAGTTGGCGGTAGAGCGCATGCGCGAATGCATCGTGCTGGGCGATTGGCAGGTCGGTCAGCGCCTGCCTACCGAGCCAGAGCTTGCCTTGCAGCTGGGCATCAGCCGCAACACCGTGCGTGAGGCCATGCGCGTGCTGGCGTTCAGTGGCCTGGTGGAAATTCGCCAGGGCGACGGCAGCTACCTGCGCACTGCCCAGGACCCGCTGCAGGCGGTGCACGCGATGTCCCGGTGTACGCCCGAGCAGGCCCGTGAAACCCGCCATATTCTCGAGGCGGAGGCCGTCGGGCTGGCGGCCTTGCGCCGTACCGATGCCGACCTGCAAGCGCTACGGGATGCCCTGGAAGGCAGTGCCGGGCATTTTCACGGCGATGTCGATGCCTATGTGGCCTGCGACCTGGTGTTCCACCAGCGGCTGGTCGATGCCGCCCACAACCCGGCATTAAGCGAGCTTTACCGTTACTTTTCCGGGGTCGTGGCTGCCGCGCTGCAACACAATATGGCCACCGTTCCGCGCTGCCAGGCCACGTTCGACTTGCATGGACAGATCCTCGACGCCATCGAGCAACGTGACGCTGAACGGGCCAAGCGCCTGACCCGTATCCTCATTGAATCCTGAGACCGAGAAGGCCATGGCTGAATCCATCACCCGTAATTCCCCGTCGAACGAGCGGGATCTCGATGAGCTGCTGATCGACGCTGAAGCTGACGACGAACAGGTCCAGCAGCAGGCTGTGGTGTTGCGGCGGCCCTGGCTGTTGCTGCTGGGCCTGGTGCTGGTGGCTTTGAACCTGCGCCCGGCATTGTCGAGCATGGCGCCGGTGCTGGGCCAAGTATCTGAAGGCTTGGGGCTGAATGCTTCACAGGCTGGCTTGCTGACCACCTTGCCGGTGCTCTGCCTTGGCCTGTTTGCTCCCTTGGCGCCGTTGCTGGCGCGGCGCTTTGGCAGCGAGCGAGTGATTCTTGGCATCCTCCTCACTCTGGCACTTGGCCTTGTGGTACGAAGTACCTTTGGGGCAATCGGGGTGTTCCTCGGCAGCCTGATGGCGGGGGCCAGCATCGGCATTATCGGCGTATTGTTACCCGGTATCGTCAAGCGCGACTTTCCACAGCACGCTGGCACGCTGACCGGTGTATACACCATGGCGTTATGCCTGGGCGCGGCCATGGCCGCAGGTGCCACCGTACCTTTGGCCCAGCATTTCGACGGCAGCTGGGCACTGGGGTTGGGCTTCTGGGTGCTGCCGGCTTTGCTGGCCATACTGGTGTGGCTGCCACAGGCCCGTCAGGGGCATGGCCTGCACAAGGTGGCCTATCGCGTGCGAGGCTTGTGGCGTGACCCACTGGCCTGGCAGGTGACCCTGTATATGGGCCTGCAGTCATCACTGGCTTACATCGTGTTCGGTTGGTTGCCATCGATCCTGATCGGCCGCGGCCTCACCCCGACCGAGGCAGGGTTGGTGCTGTCAGGGTCGGTAATCGTGCAGTTGATCAGTTCGCTCAGCGCCCCCTGGGTGGCCACCCGCGGCAAGGACCAGCGGCTGGCAATCGTGGTGGTCATGTCGGGCACGCTGGCGGGGCTGTTCGGTTGCCTGTATGCGCCACTTTCCGGACTGTGGGGGTGGGCCATTGTGCTGGGCCTGGGGCAGGGCGGTACCTTTGCCCTGGCGCTGACCTTGATCGTGCTGCGCTCGAAGGACGCCCACGTGGCGGCGAACTTGTCGAGCATGGCCCAAGGGGTGGGTTATACCCTGGCCTCGATGGGGCCTTTTGCGGTGGGGCTGGTGCATGACCTGACCGGCGGCTGGACGGCACTGGGTTGGATTTTTGCGGTGCTGGGCGTTGGCGCCGTGGTGTTCGGGCTGGGTGCCGGGCGGGCGTTGCATGTGCAGGTGACCTGCGAAAAAGTCTGAGGCCTGTTTTAGCAGTCCCGTCCTCGTGCCTGCCAAGAGGGCGGGACTGGCATAAGCCACCGGGGCAGATTATCGTGCAGTTTTCGAACCTAGGACGGACCAGCCCCCAATGAGCGATGCCAACCGCGCCCTGATCACCCGTTTCTACCAGGCTTTCCAGCGCCTGGATGCCGACGCCATGCTGGCCTGCTACAGCGACGATATCGTTTTCAGCGACCCGGTGTTCGGCACCCTGCGCGGCAAGGACGCAGGCGATATGTGGCGGATGCTCACCACCCGCGCCAAGAACTTCACCCTGACATTCGACAGCATACGCGCAGATGAGCACAGTGGCAGCGCGCACTGGGTGGCTACCTACCTGTTCAGCCAGACCGGCCGTGTTGTGGTCAACGATATCCAGGCACGCTTTGTCATTCGTGATGGGCTGATTTGCCAGCATGACGACACCTTTGACCTGTGGCGCTGGTCGCGGCAAGCGTTGGGTGTTCCTGGAATGCTGCTGGGGTGGTCGCCGCTGATGCAGAACAAGGTCCGCCTGCAGGCATTCAAGGGGTTGCGCGCATTCCAGCAGGCCCAGGGTGAGTGAAGTCGTCGAACCTGCAATGGGTAAGCCCTGGTTTGTCTATCTGGTAAGGGCTGCCAATGGCTCGTTGTATTGCGGCATCAGCGATGACCCGCAGCGTCGGTTCGCCGCGCATCAGAAAGGGCAGGGCGCCCGCTATTTCAAGACCAGCCCGGCCCAGGCGCTGGTGTATGTGGAGCAGTGGCCGGACAAGAGCGCGGCGCTGCGCCAGGAGCGGTTGGTGAAACGGCTGCGCAAGTCGGCGAAGGAGGCACTGGTGGCCTCCTTTGGCGGCTTGGGGGAAATCAGTCCTTGCGGCGCTTCAGCTGATCCACCAAGGTTGTCGGCAGCCCCTTGATGATCAAGGTCCCCGCCGCTTCGTCATACTCCACCTTGTCCCCCAGCAAATGTGCCTCGAAGCTGATCGACAGCCCCTCGGCACGCCCGGTGAAACGGCGGAACTGGTTGAGGGTGCGTTTGTCAGCAGGAATTTCCGGCGACAGGCCGTAGTCCTTGTTGCGGATGTGGTCGTAGAACGCTTTGGGGCGGTCCTCGTCGATCAGGCTGGACAGCTCTTCGAGCGTCACCGGCTCGCCCAGCTTGGTCTGGGTGGTGGCGTACTCGACCAGGGTCTGGGTCTTTTCGCGGGCGGATTCTTCCGGCAGGTCTTCGCTTTCGACGAAATCGCTGAAGGCCTTGAGCAGGGTGCGGGTTTCGCCCGGGCCGTCGACGCCTTCCTGGCAGCCGATGAAGTCGCGGAAGTAATCCGACACCTTCTTGCCGTTCTTGCCCTTGATGAACGAAATATACTGCCTGGAGTTCTGGTTGTTCTTCCACTCCGACAGGTTGATGCGTGCTGCCAGGTGCAGTTGGCCAAGGTCGAGGTGACGGGAAGGGGTCACGTCGAGCTGGGCATTCACCGCCACGCCTTCGCTATGGTGCAGCAGGGCGATCGCCAGGTACTCGGTCATGCCTTGCTGATAGTGGGCAAACAGGATGTGGCCGCCGGTGGACAGGTTGGACTCTTCCATCAGCTTCTGCAGATGCTCGACAGCCACGCGGCTGAAGGCGGTGAAGTCTTTTTCTTCATCCAGGTACTGCTTCAGCCAGCCGCTCAGCGGGTAGGCGCCCGATTCGCCGTGGAAAAAGCCCCAGGCCTTGCCTTGCTTGGCGTTGTAGCTGTCATTGAGGTCGGCCAGGAGGTTTTCGATGGCATCGGAGGCAGCCAGTTCGGAGTCGCGAGCATGCAGTACGGCGGGGCTGCCATCGGGCTTTTTGTCGATCAGGTGAACGATGCAATGACGGATTGGCATGGAATTCTCGGCGAGCTGCAAAAGTTGCCAAGTTTAACCTAGACCTGAGGTGATGCAGTGGCCGTATGTTGGCAGATATGTCGGTTGTTCGTTTTTTGTTCAATTTTGTGTGTTTTCAGCTGAAACCCCCGAAAAACCTGCATTTAATCAAAGTGCGAAGCGGATATTTATCCATTCATGTGGTAGTTTTGCGCGGTCTTGCGCCCCTCGTGTGCGCATTGCTGGCAGCAAGCTTTCGTCGTGTCGAACCAAACGCCGATTTTCGTATCTACATACGCAATTGGCGCGGCCCTCCATTTCAAGGGGCTGGCCCGATAACGTCGTAGTCCGCTGCTTAACCATCGAATTTGATAGGGAAGGAACACCACCATGGCATTGACCAAAGACCAACTGATTGCCGACATCGCCGAATCGATCGCCGCGCCAAAAGCCACCGCCAAGAACGCTCTGGAGCAACTGGGCCAGATCGTTGCTGACCAACTGGAAAACGGCGCTGAAATCACTCTGCCAGGCATCGGCAAGCTGAAAGTCTCCGAGCGTCCTGCCCGTACCGGCCGCAACCCTTCGACTGGCGCTGCCATCGAAATCGCTGCCAAGAAAGTCGTCAAGTTCGTTCCAGCCAAAGTGCTGACCGACGCCATCAACAAGTAATTGTTGCTTTGACGAAACCGCGCCCGGCTTGCCCGGGCGCGGTTTTTTCATGCCTGTGATTTACGCTGGGCGTGCCAGGCTTGGCGTGCGGCGTCGTCAAGGAAGCTCCAGGCGACCATGCGGCTCTGTTTCTGCCCCTGGCCCATCTCAATGATGCGTACGGCCTTGGCGCCGGACTTCTTCAACGCGGCTTCGATGCCCGGCAGGTTGCTGGCCTTGGACACCAGGCTGGTGAACCAAAGTACCCGTTCGGCGTACTGCACGCTTTCGCCGATCAGCTGGGTGACAAAGCGGATTTCGCCACCCTCGCACCACAGTTCATTGTTCTGGCCACCGAAGTTCAGCACGGGCAGCTTGCGTTTGGGGTCCTGTTTGCCGAGGTTCTTCCATTTGCGCTGGCTGCCGCGGGTGGCTTCGTCGCGTGAGGCATGGAAGGGCGGGTTGCACAGGGTCAGGTCGAAGCGTTCGCCCTCCTGCAGCAGGCCGCTGAGGATGTGCGCTCGGTTGGCCTGCTGGCGCAGGGTAATGGCTTTGCCCAGGCCATTGGCCTGGACGATAGCCTTGGCCGAGGCCAGCGCCACCGGGTCGATGTCCGAACCGAGGAAGCGCCAGCGGTAGTCACTGTAGCCCAGCAGTGGATAGATGCAGTTGGCCCCCACGCCGATGTCCAGCGCGCGCACTTGGGCACCCCTTGGGACGTCGCCGGCATTGTCATCGGCCAACAGATCGGCGGCTACGTGGATGTAGTCGGCACGGCCAGGAATGGGCGGGCACAGGTAATCGGCTGGGATGTCCCAGTGCTGGATGCCGTACTGGGCCTTGAGCAGTGCACGGTTGAACACGCGGACGGCTTCGGGGTTGGCAAAGTCGATGCTGGGCTTGCCGTGGGGGTTGGTGATGGTGAAACGGGCCAGATCAGGGTGGGCCTTGATCAGGCTGGGGAAGTCGTAGCGACCCTGGTGGCGGTTGCGCGGGTGCAGGGTGGGTTTGTTCGGGGTCATGGCAGTGTCCAGCCCTATACGAGCGGTGGCTTGAAGACCCTGGAGCTGCTACGCAGCCCTTTTGCGACACAAGGCCGCTCCCACAGGAGGGTGGCGCCTTGAAGGTTGGCGCCGTCCTGTGGGAGCGGCCTTGTGTCGCGAAAGGGCCGTGCAGCGGCCCCAACGGTCTCTCTAGTGATTACAGCGCTGCAATCCGCGCATGCTGCTCGGTGAAGTTGGCCAGGGCCTGTTCGGACTCGGCCAGCTTGGCGCGTTCCTTCTCGATCACCGCAGGCGGGGCCTTGTCGACGAAGGCTGCGTTGGACAGCTTGCCGCCAACACGTTGCACTTCACCTTGCAGACGCTGGATTTCCTTGTTCAGGCGCGCCAGCTCGGCATCCTTGTCGATCAGCCCGGCCATTGGCACCAGCACTTGCAGGTCACCTACCAGGGCGGTAGCGGACAGCGGCGCTTCGTCGGCATCACCCAGTACGGTGAACGACTCGACCTTGGCCAGCTTCTTCAGCAGCGCTTCGTTTTCCTGCAGGCGGCGCTGGTCGTCGGCGTTGGCGTTCTTCAGGAACAGCGGCAGCGGCTTGCCGGGGCCGATGTTCATTTCGGCGCGGATATTGCGCAGGCCGACCATCAACTCTTTCAGCCACTCGATGTCGCCTTCGGCAGCGGCGTCAATGCGTGCTTCGTTGGCCACTGGCCATGGCTGCAGCATGATGGTCTTGCCGTCGATGCCGGCCAGCGGCGCGATGCGCTGCCAGATTTCTTCGGTGATGAACGGCATGAACGGATGCGCAAGACGCAGTGCCACTTCCAGTACGCGCACCAGGGTGCGGCGAGTGCCGCGGGCGCGCTCTACCGGGGCATTTTCGTCCCACAGTACCGGTTTGGACAGCTCCAGGTACCAGTCGCAGTACTGGTTCCAGATGAACTCGTACAGCGCCTGGCTGGCCAGGTCGAAGCGGAACTGCTCCAGCTGGCGGGTTACTTCGGCTTCGGTACGCTGAAGCTGCGAGATGATCCAGCGGTCGGCCAGCGACAGCTCGTAGGCTTCGCCGTTCTGGCCGCAGTCTTCGCCCTTGTCCAGGACGTAGCGGGCAGCGTTCCAGATCTTGTTGCAGAAGTTGCGGTAGCCTTCGACGCGGCCCATGTCGAACTTGATGTCGCGGCCTGTCGAGGCCAGCGAGCAGAAGGTGAAGCGCAGGGCGTCGGTGCCGTAGCTGGCAATACCTTCGGGGAACTCGGCCTTGGTCTGCTTGGCGATCTTCTCGGCAAGCTTGGGCTGCATCATGCCGCTGGTGCGTTTTTCCAGCAGGGCGTCGAGGGTAATGCCGTCGACGATGTCCAGCGGGTCCAGCACGTTGCCCTTGGACTTGGACATCTTCTGGCCCTGGCCGTCACGTACCAGGCCGTGCACGTACACGGTCTTGAACGGTACCTGCGGGGTGCCATCTTCATTCTTGATCAGGTGCATGGTCAGCATGATCATGCGCGCAACCCAGAAGAAGATGATGTCGAAGCCAGTCACCAGCACGTCGGTGGAATGGAACTTCTTGAGGAATTCGGTCTGTTCCGGCCAGCCCAGGGTGGAGAATGTCCACAGGCCCGAGCTGAACCAGGTGTCGAGTACGTCGTCATCCTGACGCAGGACCACGTCGGCGCCCAGCTTGTGCTTGGCGCGCACTTCTTCCTCGTTGCGGCCAACGTAGACCTGGCCGGCCTCGTCGTACCACGCAGGAATGCGGTGGCCCCACCACAGTTGGCGGCTGATGCACCAGTCCTGGATATCGCGCATCCAGGAGAAGTACATGTTCTCGTATTGCTTGGGCACGAACTGGATGCGGCCATCTTCCACGGCGGCGATGGCAGGCTCTGCCAGCGGCTTGGTGGAAACGTACCACTGGTCGGTCAGCCACGGCTCGATGACCGTGCCGGAGCGGTCGCCTTTCGGCACTTTCAGGGCGTGGTCGTCGATGCTGACCAGCAGGCCCTGGGCGTCCAGGTCGGCGACGATCTGCTTGCGCGCGACAAAGCGGTCAAGGTTGGCGTACTGGGCCGGCAGTTGGGTGTCGACCTGCTCGTTAACGCTGCCGTCGAGATTGAAGGCCTGGGCGCTGGCCAGCACGAAGGCGTTCTTGTCGAAGATGTTCAGCAGTGGCAGGTTGTGACGCTTGCCGACTTCGTAGTCGTTGAAGTCGTGGGCCGGGGTGATCTTCACGCAACCGGTACCGAACTCGGGGTCGCAGTAGTCATCGGCGATGATCGGGATGCGGCGGCCGACCAATGGCAGTTCGACGAATTTGCCGATCAGTGCCTGGTAGCGTTCGTCGTTCGGGTTGACGGCCACGGCAGCGTCACCCAGCAGGGTTTCCGGACGCGTGGTGGCAACTACCAGGTAGTCCTGGCCTTCGGCGGTCTTGGCGCCGTCGGCCAGCGGGTAGCGCAGGTTCCACAGGTGGCCTTTCTCGTCGTGGTTTTCCACTTCGAGGTCGGAGATGGCCGTGTGCAGCTTGGTATCCCAGTTGACCAGGCGCTTGCCGCGGTAGATAAGGCCGTCTTCATGCAGGCGCACGAACGCTTCTTTTACCGCTTCGGAGAGGCCGTCGTCCATGGTGAAGCGCTCGCGGCTCCAGTCAACCGACGAGCCCAGGCGGCGAATCTGGCGGCTGATGTTGCCACCGGACTGATCCTTCCATTCCCAGACTTTTTCCAGGAACTTTTCGCGGCCCAGGTCATGACGGTTCTGGCCTTTGGCTTCAAGTTGGCGCTCGACCAGCATCTGCGTGGCGATACCCGCGTGATCGGTGCCTGGCTGCCACAGGGTGTCGCGGCCTTGCATGCGGCGGAAACGGATCAGGGCGTCCATGATCGCGTTGTTGAACCCGTGGCCCATGTGCAGGCTGCCGGTTACGTTCGGCGGCGGGATCATGATGGTGTAGGACTCGCCTGCACCTTGTGGAGCGAAATAGTTCTCGGACTCCCAGGTGTTGTACCAGGAAGTTTCGATTGCGTGCGGCTGGTAGGTCTTATCCATGCGCGGCGGGACCCTGTGCATTTATTCGGGAAAGCCGGGAAGTATAACCAAGCTGGGGGCCGCAGGCGACACCGTTGCCGGTTCTACTCGGAACGCTTGATCAGCCGCTCGATCCGCGCATCCAGCCGGCGCTTGATTTCGTTCTCGATATGCGGGGTAAAGTCGTTGATCACGTCCTGCATGATCATCTGCGCTGCGGCGCGCAGCTCGCTTTCCAGGTGCAGCAGGGTGTCCTGGCGGCGGGTCTGCGGGTCGTCCTCGGGCTCGGCAGCTACCGGTTCGGCGGGTGCCGCGGGGTCGCTGGCGGCTTCGTCCAGCAGCAACGGAATCTGCTCTACCGTCTCGGTGAGCAGTGGCGGTTGCAGGTCGGCGTCGCCAAGCAGCTGACGGATCGACTCGAGGTCATCGAGCAGATGGGCGGAATCGGGCAAAGGGGAGGGCTTGTCCATCGTCGTCAAAGTCGCTGTAAGCGGTGGTCTTGCAGAGCATAGCCCTGTTCGCGGTAGAAACGGAATCGCTCACGGGCTGATTGGCGGATAGCCGGCTCTTCAACAACGATTTCGGCCACCCGCTCGAACTGCCCGACAAAACCCGGCACGCTGGCGCCGAGGTTGATCAGCAGACCGTGGTGCTCGCCGGCGTTGTCAGCCAGGCCCAGAACCACGTCAGCATCGGCATGCACCTCGGCGAGGTCGTGGGGCACGAAGGCCTCGCCCTTGAAGCGCCACAGGCGTTGGTCCAGTTCACTGCGCTGTTCGGCATCCTGGCAGTGCAGATAGACCCGGTGGCCGAGGCGCCAGGCCTTCTCGCACAGCTTGCAGGCGAAATCGAGCCGCGCCGACAGCGAGTCGGTGGGCAGAATGTAGAAGTCGACTTTGCTCATGGTGGGAATCGCCGGCCGGTGGCGCGCAAGGCACCACCGGCTTCACGGCTTCAGGCGCCAGCGCGGTCCAGCAGGTACTGGGTCAGCAGAGGTACCGGGCGGCCAGTGGCGCCTTTGTCCTTGCCGCCACTGACCCAGGCGGTACCGGCAATGTCCATGTGCGCCCAGTTGTAGGCTTTGGCGAAGCGCGACAGGAAGCAACCCGCGGTGATCGTACCGGCCTTCGGCCCACCGATGTTGCCCATGTCGGCGAACGGGCTGTCCAGTTGCTCCTGGTATTCCTCGAACAGCGGCAACTGCCAGGCACGGTCGTCGGCGCGCTTGCCGGCATCGAGCAACTGCCCGACCAGGTCGTCGTTATTGCCCATCAGGCCGGAGGTGTGGCTGCCCAGGGCGACGATGCAGGCGCCGGTCAGGGTGGCGATGTCGATGACCGCCTGCGGCTTGAAGCGCTCGGCGTAGGTCAGGGTGTCGCACAGCACCAGGCGGCCTTCAGCGTCGGTGTTGAGGATTTCCACGGTCTGGCCGCTCATGGTGGTGACGATGTCACCTGGGCGGGTGGCGCCGCCGCTTGGCATGTTCTCGGCGCAGGCCAGCAGGCACACCAGGTTGATCGGCAGTTGCAGCTCGAGCACTGCACGCAGGGTGCCGAACACGCTGGCGGCGCCGCACATGTCGTACTTCATTTCATCCATGCCGGCGCCTGGCTTGAGGCTGATGCCGCCGGTGTCGAAGGTAATGCCTTTACCCACCAGCACGAATGGCTTGTCGGCCTTTTTACCGCCCTGGTAATTGAGCACGATCAGGCGTGGCGGCTGGTCGCTGCCCTGGCCCACGGCGTAGAACGCGCCCATGCCCAGGTCCTTGATCTTTTTCTCGTCCAGCACTTCAACCTTGAGGGCCTTGTGCGCCTTGCCCAGCTCCTTCGCCTGTTCGGCCAGGTAGCTTGGGTGGCAAAGGTTGGGCGGCAGGTTGCCGAGGTCGCGGGTGAAGGCCATGCCGCTGGCGATGGCGCTGGCATGCTTGACCGCACGCTCGACTTCGGCCTGGCCGGCTTTGTCGGCCAGCAAGGTGACCTTTTTCAGCGCGCGCGGCTCGGCTTTCTGGCTTTTGAAGCGGCCGAACACATATTCGCCGTCCAGCAGGGTTTCGGCCAGCAGGCGGTACTTGCCGTAATGGGCGTCGCGGTTGCTGACCGCGATATCGTCCAGGGCCAGTACTGCGTCAGCGCCGTTCAGGCCCTTGAGCACGCCAGCGACACTGGCCACCAGTTTGCGCCAGGCGCGGTCGCCCAGGGCTTCTTCCTTGCCGCTGCCCACCAGCAGCACGCGCTCGGCCTTCAGGCCCGGAAGGTTCTGTAGCAGCAGGGTCTGGCCCGGCTTGCCGGCCAGGTCGCCGCGCTTGAGCACGGCGCTGATGGCGCCTTCGCTAGCCTGGTCGACAGCCTGGGCAACAGCGCCGAGCTTGCGGTTTTCACCTACCGGAAGGACCAGTGTGGCGGTTTTTACGGATGCAGCAGCTACGCTTTTTACAACCAGTTCCATGTCAGGATCCCCGAATGATCGATACGTATGGCGCTGTGTGTTCCAGCGCTCTGGACGGGCCTGGCCGCGTCGTCGCGCACCAGCGGAAAAGCTGCCAGTTTGAGCCTGTGGCAAGCGTGCTGACAACCCCGATGTGCGCCTTCGTACGCGGCCAAGTGACAGGGGCGGTCAATCACAGGATAATGCGCGCACTTTACATGGAGGTTCGCCTTTGGCGAACCGGCATTGGTCTTGGATGTACTAAGTCATTGTTTGGCGCCATTGCATGGCAGTCCGCCCTGACAACCCAGGAGTGTCTGGTTTGATCGTCTTTCGTTATCTGTCCCGCGAGGTCCTGGTCACCTTGAGCGCCGTCAGCGCTGTGCTGTTGGTGATCATCATGAGCGGGCGCTTCATCAAGTACCTGGCCCAGGCTGCCCAGGGCGTGCTCGACCCGGGCGTGTTGTTCCTGATTATGGGCTTCCGCTTGCCAGGCTTCCTGCAACTGATTCTGCCTCTGGGGCTGTTCCTCGGCATCCTCCTGGCTTACGGGCGCCTGTACCTGGAAAGCGAGATGACCGTGCTGTCGGCCACTGGCATGAGCCAGCAGCGCCTGCTGGGCATGACCATGGCGCCGGCTGCCCTGGTTGCCCTGCTGGTGGCCTGGCTGAGCCTGAGCCTGGCCCCCCTGGGCGTTGCCCAGGTGCAGCAGATCATCAGCCAGCAGGATGCCCTGACCGAGTTCGACACCTTGGTGCCGGGCCGCTTCCAGACCTTGCGTGATGGCTCGCGGGTAACCTATACCGAGCAACTGTCGGATGACCGCATCAACCTGGGCGGGGTGTTCATCTCCGAGAAGCGCTTCAACCAGGACAAGACCAAGGACCGCGCCCCCTCGGTGCTGGTTGCCGAGAAAGGCCACCAGGAAATCCAGGCCGACGGCAACCGCTACCTGGTGCTGGAAAACGGTTACCGCTACGACGGCAACCCGGGCCAGGCCGACTACCGCGCCATCAAGTACGACACTTACGGCGTGCTGCTGCCCAAGCCGGAAGTCGCCGAGGAAGTGACCGAGCGCGAAGCGCTTCCCACCTCCGAACTGATCGGCAAGGAGGGCCTGCGTGAGCGCGCCGAGCTGCAATGGCGGTTGTCGCTGCCGATCCTGGTGTTCGTCGTCACCCTGCTGGCGGTGCCACTGTCGCGGGTCAACCCGCGCCAGGGCCGCTTCCTCAAGCTGCTGCCGGCAATTCTTCTGTACATGGCCTACCTGACAATGCTGATTTCCGTACGCGGCGCCCTCGAGAAGGGCAAACTGCCGATCGCCCTGGGCATGTGGTGGGTCCACGGCCTGTTCCTGCTGATCGGCCTTGGCCTGATGTACTGGGAGCCGCTGCGCCTCAAACGTGCCGCCCGCCGTGCGGAGGTGGCCCATGGCTAAGCTCGATCGCTACATCGGCCAGAGCGTGCTGCTGGCCATCCTGGCCGTGCTGGGGATCATCCTCGGCCTGGCTTCGCTTTTCGCCTTCATCGATGAAATGGGCGACCTGAGTGACACCTACACGGTGATGGAAGCGGGCAACTTTGTCCTGCTTACCGCACCTCGGCGGCTGTATGAAATGCTGCCAATGGCCGCCCTGATCGGTTGCCTGATCGGCCTGGGCAGTCTGGCCAGCAGCAGCGAGCTGACCATCATGCGTGCGGCCGGCGTGTCCATTGGCCGTATCGTCTGGGCGGTGATGAAGCCGATGCTGGTGCTGATGCTGGTGGGGCTGCTGATTGGCGAATATGTGGCACCGGTGACCGAGAACAAGGCCCAGGCCGACCGTTCCCTGGCCCAGGGTGGTGGTGAAGCACAAAGCTCCAAACGTGGCATGTGGCACCGCCAGGGCGAGGAGTACGTGCACATCAACGCCGTACAGCCCGATGGCCTGCTGCTGGGCGTGACCCGCTACCGCTTCGACAGCGAGCGCAAGATTGTCACCTCGAGCTTTGCCCGCCGTGCGCAGTACCAGAACGACCACTGGCTGCTCGCCGATGTGCGTACCACCTACTTCCGTGGCGACCACACCGAGGTGGTCAATGCGCCGGAGGAGCGCTGGGATGTTTCGCTCACGCCAGAACTGCTCAATACCGTGATCCTCGCGCCGGAGTCGCTTTCGATTACCGGGTTGTGGGATTACATCCACTACTTGTCTGATCAGGGCCTGAACAACTCCCGCTACTGGCTGGCGTTCTGGACCAAGGTGCTGCAGCCGATGGTAACGGCGGCCCTGGTGCTGATGGCGATCTCGTTCATCTTTGGCCCGCTGCGTTCGGTAACCCTTGGTCAGCGCGTGTTCACGGGTGTACTGGTGGGCTTTGTGTTTCGCATTGGCCAGGATCTGCTTGGGCCTTCGAGCCAGGTATTCGGCTTCCCGCCACTGCTGGCGGTGGTGATACCGGCGGGCATCTGTGCCTTGGCCGGTGTGTGGTTGTTGCGCCGGGCAGGGTAATAGCCTGAGCTGCACAAGAAAGCCGACCGCAGGGTCGGCTTTTTCGTGGGTGTTGATCTGGCCCGGCCTCTTCGCGGGTAAGCCCGCGCCTACAGGTACCGCGCAGGCATCAGGAAAGGGCCCGAAGGCAACTCCAATCCTCTGGCTTATTTCTTCTGTTTCGGCACCCGCACCAGCTGGCTTTCCGAATAGATGTCATGCCAACCGCGCTTGCGCTTGTCGATCAGCACCCAGAAAAAACCCAGCCCCAGGCACAGCCACGAGGCGATCGACACGACGAACCGCAACAGCGCCTGCCACAGGCTGATGGCCGAGCCATCGGCATTCTGCACCCGAACGCCCCATACCTGCATACCCAGCGTCTGCCCGCCGTGGGTCCAGAACTTGGCAAAGAAGCCGAACAGGGCAAACAGCAATACCGTAGACAGCAATGGGTCGCCATCCAGTGCGCCGGCCTCGGTCAGCTCGCGCATGCGTGCTTCGCCGATGATCGACATCTGAATCATCTTGTAGGCGCCGGCGGTCACGATCAGCAGTGCGGTGCACAGTAAAAAGTCATAGAACATCGCTGCCAGGCGCCGGCCCAGGCCGACCGGTGGAAAATCCCCCTGGGGAGTGAGTAGAGGCTTGGACATGCAGGACGCTCCAAAAGACGAGCCCACTATTCTACGGGCAAAAAAAAGCCCCTGCACTTGGCAGGGGCTTTTCAAAGTCTGGCGCTGGATCAGACAGGTTGAACCTTGTCAGCCTGCATGCCTTTCTGGCCTTGGACTGCTTCGAAGGTGACTTGCTGGCCTTCTTTCAGGCTCTTGAAGCCGTTGCCTTCGATAGCGCGGAAGTGAACGAAGAGATCCGGACCGCTTTCTGGGGTGATGAAGCCGTAACCTTTTTCGTCATTGAACCACTTGACGGTACCCTTCTGACGCTCAGCCATTGTCTTATTTCCTATGAAACTTAAATTTTGATGACAGTTACTTTCGCACTTTTTTGTAAGCGAAAGATTACTGGGCTGGGTTGCAGGAAGTAAGAGACGTCGAACGGGTTGTAGCAAATCTCGGCTACTGGCCCAGGTCACGAACTGTTGCGACCCATGCAAACACAGTGCAGTGACTCTACGCCAACTCCCGAGCGAAAAACAAGCCCTTGGTCGTATGGAAAACTGGCGGCTTGCCGATAACCGACCGATTTGTCGGAAACGGCATGGCGCCTGGCCTGGCGCCATGTTCAAAAGTTATTGGGCAGGTTCGAAAACGAATATGTCTACGCTGCCCAAAACCTTCACAAAGCCGTTTCAGCCACGGTAGTAACGTGGTGTCACGAAAGGCATTTTACTGACTTTCAAGGCCACCTTCTTTCCACGCACCACGGCAAACAGTGCGGTGTCGAGTGCAGCATGTTCACTATCGATATAACCCATGGCGACAGGGGCAGCGAGTGTCGGGCCAAAGCCCCCGCTGCACACTTTACCCACCGGTTTATCGTTTGCGTCGACAATGTCCGCACCTTCACGAACAGGCGTACGCTCCTGCGGCAACAGGCCGACACGTTTGCGCGCAACACCATCGCGCACGTGGGCGAAGATCGCCTCGGCACCCGGGAAGCCGGCAGCACGTGCACCGTCGGCACGGCGCACCTTGGAAATTGCCCACAGCAGGCTGGCTTCGATCGGCGTAGTCTCGCTGTTCATGTCGTGGCCATACAGGCACAGGCCAGCTTCCAGGCGCAGCGAGTCGCGTGCGCCCAAGCCGATCGGCTGTACTTC
>NZ_JAOCDI010000072.1:0-16936 GCF_029840855.1 Pseudomonas sp. GD03862 | reverse complement strand
TAGGAGCGGGTTCACCCGCGAAAGGGCCGGGCCTGCTGGCCAATTTCCACCCGCCGTTCACCATTGTCGCAGCTACCGTATTCGCGGGTAAACCCGCTCCTACAGGGCCTGTGTAGGAGCGGGTTTACCCGCGAAAGGGCCGGGCCTGCTGGCCAATGTCCACCCGCCGTTCACCGTTGTCGCGGCTACCGTATTCGCGGGTAAACCCGCTCCTACACCGGGGGTGGGCATACATCGGTTTACCCGCGAAGAGGCCCTTTCAGGCGAACTCAGTGCGGTCCGCGCGGGATGGTCTTGAGCAAGTCTTCCGGGCTGATATGCCCTACCACCTGGGCCACCGCGCTGCCCGGGGTCGGCAGGTCGATGATGTGGCTCTTCATCTTGCCGATCACATGCATCTCACACGGCTTGCAGTCGAACTTCAGGGTCAGCACTTCGTCACCCTGAATCAGTTGCATCGGTGCCACCTTGGTACGCACGCCGGTCACGCCCTTGGCCTGCTTGGGGCACAGGTTGAAGGAGAAGCGCAGGCAGTGCTTGGTGATCATCACCGGCACTTCGCCATGTTCTTCATGGGCTTCATAGGCCGCATCGATCAGTTGCACACCGTGGCGGTGGTAGAAGTCGCGGGCCTTCTGGTTGTATACGTTGGCCAGGAACGACAGGTGCGACTCGGGGTACACCGGCGGTGGCGTGGTCTCGGCCTTGCGCCCGCCACGCGGATGCGCCTGCACGCGTGCTGCAGTCAGTGCCTCGATGGCTTCGCGGCGCAGGGCCTTGAGCTGCGAGTTGGGAATGAAGTACGCCTGCGGGGCATCCAGTTCGATGCGGTCGGCGTGGTACAGGGTGGTACCCAGTTGGCCGAGCAGGTCGTGCAGCTGCTCCAGTGCCTGCTGCGGCTTGTTGGCTACGCCGAATGGGCCGTCCAGGGCCACCTGCACGCTCACGCCTTCTTCACTGCTGAGGGTAAGCATCAAGCGCTGCTCGCGCAGGACCGCGTGCCACTCCACGCCGACCCGGCGTTCGGAGGAGGTGCGTTGCAGGGCCTGTTGCCAGTTGTGGTCGAGGTTGCGCGACAGCGGGTGGTTGGGCCGCAGCTTGTGCAGGCCTTCGGGCATTTCGTTGGGCTCGACGCGATAGCGGTAGCGCTTCTGGCCGTCTTCTTCGAACTCGCCACGCGGTTCGGCGATGTTGGCGCGGAAGCCCACCACTTCGCGCTTGACCAGCACATTGAGGCCGTCGCCGTTGGTTAGCGGTACGTCGGTGACCACTTGCATGTCACGCTTGCCGACCTTTTCCACTACGCCCACCGGCAGGCCGGTGAAGGTTGGCGAGTCGAAGGCGCCGATATCGACCTTGCGGTCGGTCACGAAGTAGTCGGTGCTGCCGCGGTGGAAGGTTTTATCCGGGTCGGGCAGGAAGAAGTGTTGGGTACGGCCACTGGACGCGCGGGCGTACTGAGGGCGGTCTTCAAGGATGGCATCGAGCTCTTTGCGGTAATGGGCGGTGATGTTCTTCACATAGCCCATGTCCTTGTAGCGGCCCTCGATCTTGAACGAGCGCACGCCGGCATCGACCAGGTCAGCCAGGTTGGCGGTCTGGTTGTTGTCCTTCATCGACAGCAGGTGTTTCTCGAACGCAACCACGCGGCCCTGGTCATCTTTCAGCGTGTAGGGCAGGCGGCAGGCTTGCGAGCAATCACCACGGTTGGCGCTGCGGCCGGTCTGCGCATGGGAAATGTTGCATTGGCCAGAGAACGCCACGCACAGCGCGCCGTGGATGAAGAACTCGATGGCGGCATCGGTTTCGGCGGCGATGGCGCGGATTTGCTGCAGGTTCAGCTCCCGCGCCAGTACCAGTTGCGAGAACCCGGCCTGGTCGAGGAACTTGGCCCGTTCCAGGGTGCGGATGTCGGTCTGGGTGCTGGCATGCAGCTCGATCGGCGGGATGTCCAGCTCCATCACCCCAAGGTCCTGCACAATCAGCGCGTCAACGCCGGCATCGTACAGCTGGTGAATCAGCTTGCGCGCCGGTTCCAGCTCGTTGTCGTGCAGGATGGTGTTGATGGTGGTGAACACGCGTGCATGGTAGCGATGGGCGAACTCGACCAGCTCGGCGATATCGCTGACTTCGTTGCAGGCGTTATGGCGCGCGCCGAAGCTCGGGCCGCCGATATAGATGGCGTCAGCGCCGTGCAGGATCGCTTCACGGGCGATGGCCACGTCACGGGCAGGGCTGAGCAGTTCCAGGTGATTCTTTGGAAGGGACATGTCGTTATATTTTCGGGCTGTCACGGTTTAGGCGGGCATTGTAGCGGTGAAACGGGCTGGCGGCATCATTGGGGTGCCGAGAGGTGCGGGATTGGCTGCGGGCACGCGCAACTGTGGGAGCGGCCTTGCGTCGCGAAAGGGCCGCAGAGCGGCCCCGGCGATCTTGCGGTCAGTCAACGATGTCGGGGGCGCTGCGCACCCCCACAAGCGCAGCTCAGCGCTTGGCAGCCATCGCCGTCACTTCCACGCGCATGCCTTCAAAGGCCAGCGAAGCCACACCCACCGCCGCACGCACCGGCCAGGGCTTGCTGAAGAAGCGCTGGTACACCTCGTTGAACGCCGCGCGGTCGGCCATGTCGGTCAGGTAGATGGTCAGGTGCAGCACGCGGTCCATACCGCTACCGGCCTTTTCCAGGGCCACTTTCAGCGCCTGCAGGGTGCATTCGCTCTGCTCGACGATGCCGCCCAGCTCCAGGCTGCCGTCGGCGTGGGTCGGGATTTGCGTGGTGACCAGCACGCCGTTGTACTCGGCAACGTCCGAGGAAATCGACTCGGCGTCCGGGTCCGGGGTGTAGATGATGTCTGCATGTGCCATGGTGTGTCTGCCTTGCAACGGAAGGAAAACGGCAAGCCTACGCGAGCGCACCAGCCCGGTCGAGGGTGCCTCGGCGTTTGAAATGCGCGGCGTTCGCCGTCAGAATCGCGGGCGATTGCAAAACCAGAGGTTTACGTTGAACGAACAGACTTTGTCCAGGCGCCTGGAGCGCGTGGCCGCCCATGTACCGCAGGGGGCGCGCCTGGCCGACATTGGCTCGGACCACGGCTACCTGCCGGTGGCCTTGATGCTGCGTGGCGTACTCGAGGCCGCTGTAGCGGGTGAAGTGGCACAGACGCCATTCGCCTCGGCCCAGCGCAATGTGCGCAGAAACGGCCTGCAAGAGCAGGTAACCGTGCGCCTGGCCGATGGGCTGGCAGCGGTCGAGCCGCAAGACCGTATCTCGGTGGTGAGCATCTGCGGGATGGGCGGCGACACCATGTGCGAGATCCTCGAGGCCGGCAAGCAGCGCCTTGGCGGCGTCACGCGCCTGGTACTGCAGCCCAATGGCGGTGAGCGCGAGCTGCGCCAGTGGCTGGCGGGCAATGGCTACCAGATCGTCAGCGAGGAACTGCTGCGGGAAAACCGCTTCGATTACGAGATTATCGTCGCTGAGCCGGGCAGGGGGGTGTATAGCGCTGAACAGCTGTACTTCGGCCCCGTGTTGATGCAGGAAAAAAGCGAGGCGTTTGTGGTGAAGTGGCGGCGCATGCTGCGGCAGAAGCAGCAGACCCTGGCCAATTTCCAGCGGGCCCGCGATGCGGTGCCTCAGGCGAAGATCGACGATTTCAATCAGCAGGTGGGCTGGATCACCCAGGTGCTGGCCTGACTCACTGCTGCGAGCAGTTGCCCATTTCCCGGTAGTCGATTTCGCGCTTCTGGCCCTGATGGTCGACGTACACCATGTGCGCGGTGCCAACCTGGCAGTCAGCGGCGTTGCTGGCCGGCGTGATGGAGATGACCTTGGCCACGTCCAGCGGCATGCCGTATTCATAGGTGCTGCTGACGGGCTGGTTTTCGCCTGCATCGGCAAAAGCACCGAACGAGGCGAAGGCAGCGGTAATGGCAAGGACGGCGATCGAGCGTTTCATGACAGGCTCCTTTTTTAATGGATGGCTAATGATCTATTCATTGGTCATCCACAATAAATGGGCTAAACCGTGATAGATTCCTGCCTTTAATGCAGGAATAAAACAAGGAGCACCCCTTCATGGACATGCTGCATGCCATGCGTACCTTCACCCGTGTGGTGGAATGTGGCAGCTTCGCTGCAGCTGCCAATGCTCTGGATATTTCTGCAGCGCAGGTTTCGCGCATCGTCGCCGAGCTGGAGAACCAGCTGCAGACCCGCCTGCTGCACCGCACCACCCGGCGCCTGCGCATGAGTGAGGCGGGTGAGCGGTTTTTGGAGCGTGCGCGGCAGATCATGCTGCTGACCGAAGAAGCCGTGGGCGAAGCGCGAGGGGCGCACCTTACGCCTCGCGGCCATCTGCGTTTGCACTGCCCGCACGGCATGGGGCTGTTGCTGATGCCGCTGGTGGCCGGCTACAACATGCTTTACCCGGAAGTGGTGATCGAGCTGACGCTGTCGCAGCGCAACCCCGACCCGCTGGCCGAAGGGCATGACGTGGTGATCACCGTGGACGGTGCGCTGCCGGATTCGCAACTGATCGCTGTGCCGCTGGGCAACATTTTCAGTATCCCCTGCGCGGCCCCCGGCTACCTGGACACCCACGGTGTACCGGAGCGCCCGGAAGACTTGCACGGCCATCGCTGCCTGCGCATGGCTTACCCGATGTACGAAGGCGACTGGGTGTTCCCGCAAGGGGTTGACCAGTGCGTGATCGCGCCAAACGACAGTTTCTCTACCAACGTCGCCGACGCCATGTTGGTGGCCAGCGAGCTGGGCATGGGCATTGGCCTGCTGCCGTTCTACACCGCCAGCGAGGCGATCGGGCAGGGGCGCTTGTGCCGGTTGTTGGCACCGTATCGGCTGCGGGAGAGTGCGCTGTATGCGATGTATCCGTCACGCCACTACCTGGATGCCAAGGTGCGCACCTGGATCGACTACCTCAAGGAGCAGCTGCCTGCGCTGTTCGAGGGGCATGCCAGGGTGGTGGATGATGAGCGGTATTGGCGCTGAGGCGAGAAGTTTGCTGCGGTGACATTCCTGTGGGAGCGGGCGCGCCCGCGAACACCGGCAAAGCCGGTGCCAGCCACAGCGTCGCCCGCTCCCCCAAGAACCGCGTTGCCTTTGCGTTACAGCGGATAGTTTTTCAATTCCCGCGCAATCAGCATCCGCTGGATCTCGCTCGACCCTTCATAGATCTGGGTAATCCGCGCATCTCGGTAATAGCGCTCCACCGGGTAATCTTCCAGATAACCGTACCCACCATGCACCTGGATTGCCATCGAGCACACCCGCTCGGCCATTTCCGAAGCGAACAGCTTGGCCTGTGACGCTTCCGACAGGCACGGCTTGCCGGCACTGCGCAGGCGGGCGGCATGCAGGATCAGCAAACGTGCGGCGTTCACCTGCACCTGCATGTCGGCCAGCAGATTGGCAATGCTCTGGTGTTCGTTGATCGGCTTGCCAAACTGTATGCGGTCACGCGAGTAGACCAGCGCCGCTTCGAATGCGGCGCGGGCGATGCCCAAGGCCTGGGCGGCAATGCCGATACGGCCGCCTTCGAGGTTGGACAGGGCAATGGCCAGGCCCTTGCCACGCTCACCGAGGATATTGGCGGCAGGAATGCGGCAGTTGTCGAAGGTGACCGCGCAGGTGTCGGAGGCGCGAATGCCCATCTTGTGTTCGCTGCGGTCGACCTTGAACCCAGGGTTGTCGGTGGGTACCAGGAACGCCGACAGGCCTTTCTTGCCCAGCTCCGGGTCGGTCACTGCGAAGACGATCGCCAGGCCTGCACGGCGGGCATTGCTGACGAACTGCTTGGCACCGTTGATGACCCACTGGCCATCCACCAACTCGGCGCGGGTGCGCAGGTTGTGCGCCTCGGAGCCGGCCTGTGGCTCGGTCAGGCAGAAGCAGCCAATCACCTCGCCACTGGCCAGGCGTGGCAGCCACTGCTGTTGCTGTTCGGCGGTGCCGTAGGCCAGCAGCGGGCCGCAACCTACCGAGTTGTGGATGCTCATCATCGCCCCGGTGGCGCCGCAGCCGGCGGCGATCTCTTCTACTGCCAGGGCGTAGGCGACATAGTCGGTGTAGCTGCCGCCGAAGTCTTCGGGCACCACCATGCCCAACAGGCCCAGTTCGCCCATCTTGCGCACCACGCCATCATCGATCCAGCCGGCCTTTTCCCAGGCCTGGGCATGGGGTGCGATCTCGCCACGGGCAAAGTCCCGGGCCATGTCGCGGATCATGATCTGTTCTTCGCTCAGTTCGAGGTCTTGCATCTGTGTACTCCCGGGCTCACAGGCCTTCGAAGAATTGTTCGACCCGCTGGCTTTGCAGCGCGGCCAGGGTCGGCGGGTTCCAGCGGGGCTGCTTGTCCTTGTCGATGATCAGGGCACGCACGCCTTCGATGATGTCGCCGTGCTGGAACCACTGGCGGTCCAGGTGCAGTTCCATGGCAAAGCAGTCGTCAATGCCCAGCTCGCGCCCTCGGCGCAACATCTCCAGCGTAACCGCCATGGCCAGAGGCGAGCGGGTTTCCAGCTGATCGGCGGTGGCCACCGCCCAGGCGTGGCTGTCGCCAATGCTCACCGCACGCAGTTGCTCGACGATGGCTGGCAGGTCGGGCAGGGCGAAGAAGTGGTCGATGGCCGGGCGCAACTTTTCCAGTGGCGCATCATCCAGTACCTGGGTACCGAGCCTAGCTAGCAGGTTTTGCAGGTCCTTCAGCGGGTGGTCGCTGAAGTCGAGCTGGTCGAGGCCCTGGTCGAGGGCGGCGAGCTGGTCGCTGGCCAGGTACCAGTCGGCCAGGCCGCAATACAAGGCGTCGGCCGCCTGGATCTGGGCACCGCTGACACCCAGGTAGATGCCGAGCTCGCCGGGGATGCGCGAGAGGAAGTAGCTGCCGCCCACGTCCGGGAAGTAGCCGATGCCGACCTCGGGCATGCCCAGCCGGCTGCGCTCGGTGACCACGCGCAGGTCGCAGCCCTGGGCAAGGCCCATGCCGCCACCGAGGGTGAAGCCGTCCATCACCACCAGTATTGGCTTGCGGTAGCGGTGGATGACCAGGTCGAGGGCGTACTCTTCGACGAAAAAGGTTTCATGCAGCGTGTCGCCGGCCTTGAAGCTGTCGTACAGCGAGCGGATATCGCCACCAGCACAGAACCCCTTGGGGCCTTCGCCGCGCAGGACCACGGCGCGTACGTGCGGGTTGTCGGCCCACTGGTCCAGGTGCTGACGCAGGCTGTGCACCATGTCCAGGGTCAGGGCATTGAGACCGGCTGGGCGGTTCAGGGTCAGGTGGCCGATCTGGTTGCGGACCTCGGCCAGTACATGGTCGGTTGCTGCCGGGGTATGAGCGTGTGCAGTCATTGCGTTCTCCCTGCTTTGTTATTGATTTTCCAAGTGAAGTCTGGAGTTCGCTGGAGGATCGCAGGATCCTGGCATGCGAATTTGCCTTGCACAATCGACAATTGTGCAAGGGTACCGTGCGTTTTTACCTTGTGTGAGGCCAGCGCGCGCCTGTGCAGTAGCCTTTACCCCCACGGGATTTCGTCCCCCGATTCGGGGGAACCTGCTGGGGGATCCTCCCCAATCCGTTGCGGTTGATCGTGCAACTTGCTGATAAACATGAAATTTTTCTTCTGGCACACACCTTGCTCCAGCTCCCCGCAGAGATCCTGTGTCCCGGAGGTGCAGCATGTCGACGCCGCTGAAAGGCCCCATCCTGTCATCACTTGTACTGGCCTTGCTTGGCTGGGAAGCAACCAGCGAGGCGGCTGTGCAGTGCCAGCGCACCCTGGTCGCCAACGTGGTGGCACTGGATCAGCCACTGATGTTCAACCGCCTTGGCGCGCAAAACGCCAACGGCATGATGTTTGCCCTGCGCGAGGATGTGGTGGACGACAAGCTCGTCCCGCTGAGCATGGGCGGGGCCGCGGTTCCGGGCAAGGTCACCCTGCGCCCGGACAAGCGCCCGCGGCCTATCGTGCTGCGCGTGGCGGCCGGTGACTGCCTCACGGTCAACCTGACCAACCTGCTGGATTACAAGGCGAACCCCAACAAGCACGGTATCGAGGCTGAACAGCCTGAGGGTGAGGAAGAGGGGCCGGAGGTTGAAAACGAAGGCGGCGAGGGCTTTGTCGCCGACGAGCAGGTGGCCGAGCGCATGGTCGGCTTCCAGGTCAACGGGATGCAGGCGGTGAACAGCATTGCCGATATTTCCGCCTATACCGGGCGTAACGGCAACTTCTTCGTCAGCCCCGGCAGCACCCGCAGCTACACCCTGTATGCCGAGCGCGAAGGGGCCTTCGCCGCCACCAGCAAAGCCGCTACGTTCGGCGGCGAGGGCACGGCGGGCAACGTCTCCAACGGCCTGTTCGGCCAGGTGGTGGTCGTGCCCAAACTGGGCCGTACCTACCGCAACACCCTCACTGAAGAAGAAATGCGCCTGGCCACCACGGGTCGAACCGCCACCGGCCAGCCCGTGATCGACTACGAAGCCCGTTATCCGCAGGTCGAACCGTGGATCGCCGAAGGCAAGGCCGGCAAACCGATCATTGCCATGGTCAACGGCAACGAGATCATCAGCAGCGAAACCGATGCCATCGTCATGGGCCCCAACCCCGACGGCAGCTTCCCAAAATCCACTTACCCGCTGGAAAGCGCGGGCAAACGCAACCCGGCGCTGCCCAACCGACTGGAAGCGTTCCGTGATTTCGCCTCGCAGTTCGCCGACGAGGTTGCCGGTACCCAGGCCTTCCCTGGCTACTGGGCCGACCCGGTGATGGGCCACGTGCTGGAGCCGGCGCGCGATTCGTTCATGATCAATTACGGCTCTGGTGGCATGGGTGCCGAAGTGGTGGCCAACCGCTTGGGGGTGGGCCCGATGCACGACTGCCTGTCGTGTGCTTATGAAGAGTTCTTCCTCAGCGCCCACACAGTCGGCGACATAGGCACCCTGGTGGATGTACCGGCCAACGTCGGCCTGGAACACATCCGCCCGGGCGAGGTGCCACCGGCCAGCGCCGTCGGGGTCAAGGCCAGCATGGCTCTTTACCCTTCAGAGCCTGCCAATGTGCACCACAGCTATATCGGTGACTTCACCAAGTTCCGCAACACCCACAACGGGCACGAGCAGCACATCTTCCACTTGCACGGCCACCAGTGGCTGTTCAACCCCAATGACGACAACTCCGACTACATCGATGCCCAAGGCATCGGCGCCGGCGTCGGCTACACCTACGAAATCGCCAACGGTGGTTCGGGCAACCGCAACCGCGTTGCCGGCGATGCCATTTACCACTGTCACTTCTACCCGCACTTCGCCCAGGGCATGTGGGCCATGTGGCGGGTACATGACGTGTTCGAAGAAGGCACGCGTCTGGAGGTAAGCGGGCAGGGCGAGAATGGCTTCCACAGTATCCCGTTTGCCCTGCGTAGCGGTAAGCCGGCCGTTGGCGCCCGGGCCCTGCCCGATGGCGAGATCGTTGCCGGTACGCCGATTCCGGCCATCGTGCCGTTGCCCGGCAAGGCCATGGCGCCCATGCCCGGCAAAGTCGTGGTCGTGCCCAAGCTTTCCGAAGCGTTGGTTGCCGCCAACGATGATGACCACGAAGACGAGGATGATGACGACCACGCCAGTGAGGCGCCCGTGCGCAAGGCCGTGGGCTCGCTGGCGCTGATCGACCGCACCGAGGCCAACCGCAATGCCGACGGTACGCTGAAAAACCCAGGCTACCCGTTCTGGATCGGTGGCATGGAAAGCAGCGTGGGCAACCGCCCGCCAACCCCGCCCCTGGACATGCTCGACCCGGCCCTGGCCCGCCAACTGAAAGACAGTGGTAAAGCCCTGTGGGCCAACCTGGATGCGAACCAGGTCGATGGCTGGGACGGCGGCCTTGGCCGCCATGCACTGGACGGCGTCTCCGCCGGTGGCGTAGCGGATACCACCACCACCAAACTGGACTTCACCAAGGTCGTGCACAAGGCCAAGCCCATCTACCTGCCGGAAGAGGGCACCGATGTCGAGCAGGCAGCCATGCAGTTCCACGCCATGGGTGAACACCCCAGCTATGCATTGATCCCCGGCAGCCAGCCAGTGGCCAGTGCGTTCCGCACCAACGGCGCCTTGCCGACTGCGGGTGCGCCGTTCTACGAGCCCTGCATGGATGACCGTGGAAAACGCCTGACCCAGTCTTCCGGGGTAGGGGAGTTCAACAGTGGGGAGAGCCTGACGGGCGTGAACTTCCGTGGCGCCTCGGCCTTCACTGCCGACCGCCCACGCATCTACAAAGGGGCCAACATCCAGTTCGACGCGGTGTACAACAAAGTGGGCTACCACTTCCCGCAGGCACGCATCATCGCCCTGTGGGAAGACGCCTGGCCGGTCATTACCAAGCAGCGCCCGCCAGAGCCGCTGGTGATGCGCATGAACACCTTCGACTGCGCGATGTACCAGCACACCAACCTGATCCCGAACATCTATGAGATGGACGATTACCAGGTGCGCACCCCGACCGACGTGATCGGCCAGCACATCCACTTGCCCAAATGGGACCTGACCGCTGCCGACGGCTCGGCCAACGGCTGGAACTATGAAGACGGCATTCTCTCGCCCGGTAGCGTGGTCGAGCGCGTGCATGCCATTCGTACTTACAACGGTTGCACCGAAGGGGATAGCCGCGATGGCACCGCTGCCTGCCCGAAAGCCAGACAGCATCCGTACTTCGGCCGCTTTGGCCGCGCCGACTGGCTGGGCGCACGTACCGCGATGCAGCGCTGGTTCGCCGACCCGCTGGTGAATGTGCATAACGTCGATCGTGGCCTGGGGACCATCTTCACCCATGACCACCTTGGGCCATCGACCCACCAGCAACTGGGCCTGTATGCCACCGTGCTGGCCGAACCGGCCGGCTCCACCTGGTACCACGCCGAAACCGGCGAGCAGTTGTACAACCCGGCCACCCGCCAGGACGGCGGCCCGACCTCGTGGCAGGCGGTGATCAAGACCGGCGACCACGATGGCGACGGCAAGAACGACAGCTACCGCGAGTTCTTCCTGGAGTACAGTGACTTCCAGCATGCCTATGAAGCCGGGGTGTACGTAGGCGCAGGGCCGGACGGCATTCCCAATGCCCAGTCGTACCCGGCCACTGCCGACAGCTTCCGCTACGCCATCAACCCGCCCGTGCGCGGCAAGGCGTCGAACCTGCTCGAAGCCATCGTCGAGAAACGCGGTGGTCTCAACCCGGGCTGCCCAAGCCGGCCATGCCCGCAGGCGATCTCGGTGGATGACCCGGGGATGTTCGTCGTCAACTACCGCAACGAGCCGCTGGCCCTGCGCGTGTATGACCCGAACAAGGTCGGCCCGGACGGCAAGCGTGGCATGCAGGCCGACGGCCTGGCCGGCGACCTCAGCTATGCCCTGCAAACCCGTACCGACCGCGCCATCCCGGCGATGAACCTGTCGCCATCGGCGATCACCTCGGCAGTCGGCCCTACCGGCGGCACTACGCTGTTCCCGCCGCATATCAACACGGCTGGCGCCGAACCGGGCGACCCGTTCACCCCGTTGCTGCGTACCTATTCCGGCGACAACGTGCGCCTGCGCATGCACGCCGGCGGCCATGAAGAGGAGCACAACGTCACCCTGCACGGCGTGAAATGGCTGCAGAACGGTTCTGGCTTCGGCAGCAGCTCCAACTCGGGCTGGAAGTCGTCGCAAATGATCGGCATCTCCGAGCAGCTGGGCTTCATGGCACCGGTGTCGATGATCTCCAGTTCGGCAGCCACCAACGGCGACTACCTGTACTCGCTGGACGCCGCCCTGGAAGGCTACTGGAACGGTATCTGGGGCATCATGCGCAACTACACCGCGCAGCGTGCCGACCTGTTCCCGTTGCCCAACAACCCGCAGCCGGTGGCCATGCGCAACACCGTGAACTTCAACGGCATCTGCCCGAAAACCACGGCCAACCCTAATGGCATCGGCACCCGCACCACGGTCAAGCGCAACTACGAGATCGTCGCGGCGCTGGCCAACGACATCCTCGAAAACCGTAATGGCGTCAGCATCAATGACCCGGCGGGCATCGGCCAGCATGTCGGTGGCGCGCTCAAGGCCAACGGCGGCACCCTGGTGTTCAACAGCCGTAGAACCGCCATCCCGCTGGTGAGTGGTGTAGACCCCGAAGATGGGGAGCCTTTCACCATCGGTGGCCACAGTGCGCCGCTGCATGACCCGACCGCGATCCTGTACGTGCGCAAGGCTGACCTCGATGCCACCACCGGCAAGCTCAAGGCGGGTGTCCCGGTAGAGCCGCTGGTATTGCGCGCCAATGCCGGCGACTGCATCAGCATCACCCTGGAGAACCGCTTGCCACTGGTGATGCCAGACCTGCCGAGCACTGCAGTGATGCACAACGTGGTCAAGCGTGACCGCTTCGACAGCGAAGGCTCCACCGCCTTTGCCAACAACCTGATGCGGCCGTCCAGCCACGTGGGCCTGCATGCGCAACTGCTGGCCTACGACATCACCAAGTCAGACGGTGCCAACGTTGGCCTGAACCCGGTGCAGACCGTGCCACCACGTGCCGGCACCAGCGGCGCTTACCCGACCAAGGAGTACCAGTACTACGCCGGCCACCTGGAGCGTGAAGGCAAACCGGTGTCGCAGCTGGGCCGCACAGTGGACAACATAAACACCACGCCTATCGAGTTCGGCGGCCTCAACCTGACCCCGTCAGACTTCATCAAGCAGCCGCAAAAAGGCCTGGTGGGCGCCATGAGCATCCTGCCGCAAACCGCCACCTGGACCGAGGATACTGCGACCCGTACCCAGGCCACGGTGAAGGTCAGTGGCCAGCCGGACTACCGCGACTTCGTCACGGTGTGGCAGCGCGCACTGAACATGCGCTGGGCCGATGGTCGTCCGGTAGAAGGCATCAATACCGAAGGCAACGGCGCTGCCGGTGATCCGCAAGACAACGGCAACATGGCGGTCAACTACAAGACCGAACCGTTGTGGCTGCGCTTCGGCATGGCGCCCGACTCGCCATTCGGCCGCGCCAATGGCCTGGGCTTTGGTGATGTACCCAACGCCCACATGGCCTACGCCAACGCCCTGGTCGGTGGCGACCCGCAAACCCCGGTGCTGTACGCCAAGCCTGGCCAACCGGTGCGCAACCATATCGTGATGCCCAGTGGTGGCAGCCGCGGCATGGTCTACCAGCTGGACGGGCACGTATGGCCACTGCACAACTACCAGGCCGAGAAGAGCGATGCGGATGGTTACCCGATTAGCCTGCCTGGTATCGGTTCGGTGCGCTTTGGCTACAACCCGATGGCCATGTACATCGGCGCGCAGGAAAGCGTACTGCCAGCGGCGCACTTCAGCTTCATGCTGCCGAGTGCCGGCGGTGCAAACGCGGTGGCGGGTGACTACCTGTTCCGCGACTACGCTGCCTACGGCAACCTCTCGGGGCTGTGGGGGATCTTGCGGGTGACCAACGAAGCGCCGCCGGCAACGGCCCCGGCGCAGTGACGGAAGGGGAACGCGAGCATGAATAAAAAGACTCGCCCTGCTTACTTGGGGGTAGTGCTGGGGGTAGCGCTGATCGGCCTGGGCGTGGCGTACGAAAAGCTATGGTGCGACCCGCGCGAGCTGTTGCAGGAACGGGGTGGCCCGCAGGCCTTGCACCGGCTCAGCCGGGACGGCGTGACCGTGGAGTTCGAGGCCCGGCCATTGGCCGGCGGCGAGCTGAAGGAGGGCGGCTTCGCCAACATCCGCTTCAAGCTCAGCGACCAGACCAGTGGCCAACCGCTGTCGGGCATGGCCCCGGGGGCGTGGATCGACCCGGCACAGTCGGCCCCGGCAGGGGACCGCGAGCAGAGCTGCAAGGCGCGGGTGGCGCTGTTTCTCAAGAGCAGCATCGGGGCCCGGCCGCTGCTCGACCTGAACAGCTACTTCTTGCTGATGCTGAACAATGACGCCAGCCTGACAGTGATCGACCCGACGGTGTCGGTGGGGGGCGTGACCAGCACCATGGCCCGCATCGAGCTGCCAGGGCGGCCCATGGACTGGGCGGCCACCAGCGACGACAAGCAGGTTTTCGTGTCGATACCCGAGCGGGGCAAGGTCTCGGTGATCGATACCGAAACCTTTACCCGCGTGGCCGACCTGGACGCCGGTGACCAGCCCCTGCGCGTGGCCCTGCAGCCGGACCAGCATCGGCTGTGGGTTGGCAACAACAGCAGCGACCCGGGCAAAGGCGGGGTAACAGTGATCGACGTGCCGGGGCGCAGCGCCATGAAGCACTTCAACACCGGTACCGGGCACCACGAAATTGCCTTCAGCGCCGACTCGCGCTATGCCTACGTCAGCAATCGCGACAGCGGCACCCTAAGCGTCATCGACATCCCGGAAATGCGCCTGGCCAAGACCATCAAGGTGGGCCCGCACCCGCTGTCGGTCAGCTATTCGGCGCTGTCCCAGGCCGTGTACGTGGTCGATGGCGAGGAGGGCAGCGTACGGGTGTTCGATGCCCGCAGCCATCAGTTGCGCCACACGGTCCAGGCCGAGCAGGGCCTGGGGCCGATGCGCTTCAGTCAGGATGGCCGCTACGGCATCGTGCTCAATACTTTGGAGAACCAGGCCCTGGTCATAGACGCCAGTACCGACAAGCTGATCCACCACGTTCCGGTAGCGGCCGAACCGTACCAGCTGACGTTCACCAAAGGCTATGCCTACGTGCGGGGCCTGGCCTCACCGAGAGTGAGCATGATCAATCTGGCCAGCCTGGGAGAGGGGCGCTCGCCAATCGTGCAAAGCTTCGAGGCCGGCCCGGCAGCGCCGCGCCAGGCCGGTGACCTGCCACTGGCCCAAGGGCTGTCGGTATCGCGTGATGACAATTCGGTGTTCGTGGTCAACCCGGTGGACAACAACACCTACTTCTACACCGAAGGCATGAATGCGCCGATGTCCGGCTACAACAACCGCGGCCACCAGGCCCGCGCCGCCCTCGTCGTTGACCGCAGCCTGCGGGAAGTGGCTCCCGGCGTGTATGGCTCGACGGTGAAGCTGCCCATCGCCGGCAAGTTCGATGTGGCCTTCCTGCTCAACCAGCCGCAAATCATTCATTGCTTCAGCACCGAGGTGGCCGCAGGGGCCAACGCCAGCAAACCCAAAGGCGCGCGTGCCGAGTTCATCGGCCTCGACCAGCCGCTGCCGCAGCACAGCGACTTCACCGCGCGGGTACGGATTGTCGGTGACGACGGGCAGCCGCGTCTGGGCCTGAACGACTTGAGCCTGCGCTACTTCCTGGCGCCATCGTCGATGCCGCGCAACCTTCGGTTGCAAGAGGTGGGCGAGGGGGTCTACCAGGCGGCGCTGAACTTGCCTGAGGCCGGCGCCTGGTACCTGCATGTGCAGTCGCCCTCGTTGGGGCGCAAGTTTGCCGAAGAAAACTACACCAGCCTGCGCGTTCTGCCGGCTGCTGCAACCAACGCTTCCCAGACTGATGTGAGGAATGTGCGATGAACGCCAAGCCTGCTTGCACACTGTTGGCCCTGAGCCTGGCATTCGCCAGCCACCTGGCCATGGCCCACGCCGGTCACGACCATGACGGCCATGCCGGGCAGCCGCCGGCGGCGCACCAGGAAAAGACCAGTGTGCGTTTTGCCGATGTGTCGCTGCTGAACCAGGACGGCATGCCGGTACGCCTGGAGAAAGACCTGGTGGGTGACCATCTGGTGGTCATGGGCTTCATTTACACCAGCTGCACCACGGTATGCCCGGTGGTGTCGTCGATCATGGGCAAGGTCCAGCAGCAGCTGGGCGGCCGGGTAGGCGAGGAGGTTCGCCTGGTGTCGATCAGTGTCGACCCCCAGCGTGACGACGCCAAGCGCCTGCAAAACTATGCCAAGGCATTCCAGAAAGGGCCGGGCTGGAGCTGGCTGACCGGTACCCCGTACGCCATCACCGAAACCCTGAAGGGGCTGGGCAGCTTCAACGCCGACCTCAGCCAGCACCCGCCGCTGATACTGGTGGGTGACGGGCGTAGCGGGCACTGGACGCGTTACTACGGCTTCACCGACCCGGGCGTATTGATCGAAGAAATCAACCGCCTCAGTGCGCGCCGGGTCCATGCCAAGAGTACTGCCATTGCCGACCATCACGAGGTGCAACCATGAGCACTGCAACCGCCCACCGCGCTGGCATGCGTGCATTCGACTGGCTGGTGCTGGCTGGCTGCCTGTGGATCCTCACGTCGGTGGCGTTCGCCCACGAAGGCCATGCGCCGCAAGCCCCCGAGCCGCAGCCGGCACCGCAGGCGATGGCCAGTGGTGGCGGTACCCGCGACGCCAAGGCCTGGTTCACCGACACCGTGCTGAAGGACCAGAATGGCCGCGAGCTGCGCTTTTACAGTGACGTGCTCAAGGACAAGGTGGTGATGCTCAACGTGATCTTCACCCACTGCACCGATGCCTGCCCGCTGATCACCCGCAAGCTACGCGAGGTACGCGAGGCCATGGGGCCAGCGCTGGCCGCCCAGGTGACCTTCGTGTCGATCAGCAGTGACCCGCTGAACGACACCCCCGAGGCGCTGAAGGCGTTCGCCGCCAAGCAGGGGGTGGATGGGCCGAACTGGCTGTTCCTGACCGGCGACAAGGCCAATGTCGACCTGGTGCTTGGCCGTATAGGGCAGTTCCTGCCGAGTCCCGAGCAGCATTCGACGCAGCTGATTGCCGGTGATGTTGCAGGTAAACGCTGGAGCAAGATTCGCCCGGATGCACCGCCAGCGGCCATTGCCCAGCGCATGCAGCTGTTGACCCAGCCGCTGGCAGGTCGGTGAGTATCATGGGCCGCCTGGGGAGTTGGCCTCTGTGGCATCCGCTTTTGTGGGAGCGGCCTTGCGTCGCGAAAGGAGCGCGCAGCGCTTC
>NZ_JAOCDI010000071.1:0-17483 GCF_029840855.1 Pseudomonas sp. GD03862 | reverse complement strand
GCCGCTGCTTGAGCACTGCATCAAGACCCCGGGTGTGCACGTGATCGACTGCCCGGTCGATTACAGCGAGAACGACCGCATCCTCAACAGCGAGCTGCGTGAGCGCGCCCTGGCGGTGTAAGCCCTGACAGGCCGACGCCGTCCTTTTTCAGGGGCGGCATTGCGCTGCGAAAAGGCCCGTATAGCTGACAGTGATATGTCGGCGTTACGGGCCTTTTCATGACACAAGACTGCCTCTGAATCCCACTCACCCCAGCTCAAGCAGACCTTGCAGGCTGGCCAGAATGGCATTGGCGTCATAAGGCTTGCGCGTGACGGGCACATGCTGCAAGTGCTCGGGAATGCTGATGCCGTCGCCATAGCCGGTGGCAAAGAGGAACGGAACCTGCCGGCGAACCAGCTCATCCGCTACGGAAATGGAGGTTCCGGTGCCCAGGTTGACATCCAGTATTGCCGCGTCCGGCTTGTGGCTGCCAAGCAGTTGCATGGCTTCGTCCTCGGAGCTGGCGGTGATCACGTCCTTGATTTGCGCATCGTTGAGAATTTGCTCCAGGCCTACTGCAATCACCAGTTGATCCTCGAGTATCAGCACACACAAGCCCGAGCGCGCTGCAAACGCACCGTTTGCACGGGCCAGAGGCGTGGCCGGGAGAGCGGTTTCTGCCGCTTCGGCTACGGAAAGGTGCTTGGCCGGGATTCTGAAAAAGCCTTGCAGGCCTTCGGGGTGATATTCCACCGCGCTGGTACCACCCAGGTCGAACGGGATGCTGCGGTCGATCAGTACCGTGCCGAAGCCGCTGCGGCTGGGCGGGCGTACCGTTGGCCCACCACTTTCCCGCCAACTGATTGCACAGCCGTTGGTGGCGTCGATTGCCCAGCTCACCGAAAGCCTGCCGCCGGCCCGCGATAACGCACCGTACTTGGCCGCGTTGGTGGCCAGTTCGTGCAGCACCAGGGCCATGACCGAGTAAGCGCGCGCATCGAGGATGACGTTCGGGCCCTGCAACTCGATCACGCCGGCCGCCGTGCGATAGGGAGAAAGCTCGGCCTCCAGCAGCTTCGCCAGGCGCCCGCCACCGTCACCGCGCACCACCTGGTCATGGGCCAACGACAAGGCCTGGATACGCCCTTTGAGCGTTGCCACATAGTCCTGCAGGGTCTGGCTTTCCGGGGTCGGATGGGCAACCAGTGCACCAATCAGCGACAGGATGTTCTTGACCCTGTGGTTGAGCTCTTCGTTGAGCATGCGCTGGCGCACCTCAGCTTTGGCGCGTTCACTGGCGAGCAGTTCGCTGTTGTGCAGTACCACTTCGACGATAGCGGTACGGATGGCATCGCCAAACTGGCGGTCCTGCTCGGTCCAGGGTAGCGACTGCTGGTGAACGGTTTCTTTCCAGATGGCGAAGCTTTTGCGTGGCGTCAGGCGGTCGCCCAACGCGCCGCTGTCATAGGTCTTGCTCGGGTCACCGGCCCAGTCGAGTGTCTCGACCACCTCCTTGCGGAAGAAGATCAAGTAATCCCTGGGGTGTTGCGACATCGGGACGATCAGCACACCCGACACATCATTGAAATACGCCTGGGCCGACGGGAGCACTGTCGACAGGCGATTGGACGCCCAGATTCGGCCTTCGCTGACCATGTCTGCCAGCCGCAGCAGATCAGGCACGGCCGTTTGGGGCGGCGCCAGCCCTGCGCACGACCAGCGGCCTAGCAGCGACATGCCGATGCCGTCGCAGGGAATCAGCGACATCAACCGGGGCAGGCGTGCGTGGAAGAACCCATCAATGTCCGCCGCCTGGTTGGCGTCGCGCAGCAGGCTGTCCAGCGCTTTGTGGATGCGCACGGCGGCTTCGAGTTTTTGCCGGCTACGCAGGGTCTCGATATGCAGGGAGAAGAACTCACCGAACATCTCGGCGGCCACACGTTGCCCCATGGCCAGCGTGCGCGGTGCGTAGTGATGGCAGGCAATCATTCCCCACAGCTCGCCGTTGACGATGACGGAAATCGACATTGAGGCGCCCACGCCCATGTTGCACAGGTATTCGCAATGGATCGGCGAGACGCTGCGCAGGTGCGCGTAGGACAGGTCGAGCGGTTCGCCCGAGGGGTCGAGCACCGGGTTGATGGCGACCGTATTGAACCGGGCGTCGGAGATTACCCGGATCGGGTTGCGCAGGTAGAGCGCGCGGGCCTGCTGGGGGATATCGGAGGCAGGGAAGTACTGGCCCATGAAGCTTTCGAGGTCGCCACGCCTGGACTCGGCAACCACCTTGCCGGCACCGTCGGCTCCCAGCTGGTAGATCATCACCCGGTCGTAACCGAGCACCGCCCGGACAAAGCGGGCGGCGTCGCGGAACAGCTTGCTGGTCTGGTCGATTTCGCGCAGTTGGGCAATCAGCGTGCGCGCCAGCTCGATCGGTTCGGCGATGCTCGCCCCGGCGGGCTCGAATTCGAGGATTGCCGTGCCTTTGTACAAGTGGGCGGCGATGTCGACGGCCTCGCCGTTGGGCAGCGTCACGCCGAAACTGAGCGCGGGGCGCGAGGCATCCCGGGTACGGGCAAGTGCGTTGCGAAGCGTATGCGTGACCTCGTCACCCAGCACCGCGTGCAGTTTCTGACCATTGATATCGCTTGCTACACCCAGCACTTGTGGGGCGTTGACCGAATGGCGCAGCACCACGGTCGCCGAGGCATCACAGGCCAGCAGGCAGCCATGGGGCTGGATGCTCCCGGGAATCTGGATGGGCTCCCGGTCGCAGTTGGTCAGGTTAACGTGGGGGTTGTAGGTCATTGGCCCGTGCCTGTGGGTAAGGGGAGGCGGGCAGCAGGTCCGCCATCGTCCGTCAGCCTAGCAGGCATTGAACGCCTTGGGGATGGCGGGTCGGGCAATACCGGTCCATTCCCAAGACAATGCTTTGATCACAGCGTGGAGTACGGATGTACTCCCGTCGAGAATCGCTTGAAGGCAGCTCTGATCAATGGTCTTATCCCGCGCTTGAGCCAACTGGTATTGCACGATGAACCGCCCGCTGTTTATTTCCTTCGATGGGCCCAAGGGGACCGGCAAGACCACGCTGCTGGAGGCCGTCACTCAAGCGTTACGGCTGGACGGGAACAAGGTGATCCGCCTTTGCGAAAGAAAGAATGATCCTCACCGGGGCGAGACCATGGCCTTGGTCAACCAGCTTTCCAGAAGCCCTTGCCAGGACCTTGAGTTCAAGGTTTGCGAGCGCTTCGCTGAAAGCCGCGCCTGGATTTCCCGACATGTACTGCCCAGGCAGCCCGCTGACAGCATCATCCTGATTGATCGCTGGTACCCTTCTGACGCTGCGTTTCGCCGCACAGTGCCGTTTGACAAGATCCTACGCCTGAACCTCGAACGAAACGTGCAAGTGCCCGATTTGCATGTCGGGGTTGTCACAACGCCTGAAACCTCATGGGCGAGGGCCGCGGCGCGCACGCGTGGGCTGGGCAGTACGGTGATCCATAACCTGGAAGAACAGGTTGCCTGTACCGAGGCGTTCGAGCGTGCGGTTGCAGAGCAAGGCTGGGTGCTGTGCCGTAATGAAGGGACCGTCGACGAGGCAACGCGGCAGGTCGTAGGCGAGATTCAGGGCGTGCTTCGACACCTGTGAGGCTTGGGTGAGTACGGCCTGTCTACTGCCTCTGCAGGTATCAGGCGCCCTGGCGGTCGATATCACGGCGCAGGACTACCGACGTGGTAATGTCATCCACTGATTCGTGACGTGCCACGTTGTCGCGTACCTGGTTGAGGTCGTCGATCGTTCGGGTCTCCACTTCAACCACCAGGTCGAGCTGACCGCTCACCGACGAAACCCGCCGTACGCGCGCGTCCGTTGCCAACTGGTCGAGCAGCCCCATGGCAGGCGTGCGCTGCAACGTCACCAGCAAGATCGCGCGTATCACGTTGGCGTCTATTTCACCGATGTCAGCGCGATAACCGCGAATGACCCCGCTGCGTTCAAGGTTGGCGACACGCTCGGTGGTTGCACTTCGGGAAAGGCCTATGCGGCCGGCTAACGCCTTGAGCGCAATACGCGCGTCCTTCGAAAGTACCTCAAGAATCTCACGATCTTTCGCATCCAGGTCACGCATTGCAGCCCCTTGATAAGCTTGCCGTCATTATGCCGGTCGGAACCGGCATAATGCCTGTTGCGCCCGACCGTATGCAGGGTGTCCGTTTCGGCGGCGCATGACAAGCTATTGAAAAACAATCAGCGCGCTCGGAACCTGATGATATGACAGACCTTTCCCACCCGGCACCTCGGTTTTCGGCAAGCGATGCAGAGGGCCTTGCAAAAGATTTCTTCGATGTCACCGGCACTGCAACGCCCCTGGATGGGGAGCGTGATCGCAATTACCGGCTGGAGACTGGCGTAGATGCAGGCTGGATACTGAAAATCGTCAATGCCAGCGAGCCCAGGGTAGAAAGCGAGTTTCAAACCGCGCTACTCGATCACCTGGCCGTGCATGGCGCGCATTTGGGCGTGCCACACCTGCGGGCCAGCGTGACTGGCGACTACCTGCCGTCTGTGGCCAGCAGCACCGGTGAAAAGCACGCTGTGCGCCTGGTCAGCTGGCTGGCCGGCACGCCACTTGCCAAGGCCAGACGCTCCCTGGCGTTGATGAGAAACTTCGGCCAGGCACTCGGTGAACTTGACCGTGCACTGCAGGGCTTCATGCACCCGGGCGCAGTCCGTAACCTGGACTGGGACTTACGCCATGCTGCGCGCTCCCGTTCGCGGCTGCACTGCATCAAGGACCCTGATCGCCGGGCCGTTGCCGAGCGCTTCATCGCCCGGTTCGAACAGACTGTACAGCCTAAGCTGGCTTCCCTTCGGGCCCAGGTGATCCACAACGATGCCAACGACTGGAACATCCTGGTCGATGCCGAAACGCCCCATAGCGTGACTGGCTTCATCGATTTTGGGGATGCCGTGCACACCGTTCTGATTGCCGAGGTCGCGATCGCCAGCGCGTACGCCATTCTCGACATGGACGACCCGATCGGCGCTGCGGCTGCGCTGGTGGCCGGCTTCCACGAGAAGTACCCGTTGCAAGCGCAAGAGCTTGATGTGTTGTTCAACCTGATTGCCATGCGTTTGGTCATCAGCGTGACGTTCTCCGCTTCCCGGCAGGATCAGACAGACGACAACCCCTACCTGGCGATCAGTGAAGCGCCTGCCTGGCGTCTACTGGAACAGCTCGATTCGATGAACTCACGGTTGGCCACCGGCATTTTGCGCAAGGCCTGTGGTTTCGATGCCATCGAAGGTGCGGGGGAAGTCCGCCGCTGGATTGCCGACAACCACAAGTCGTTTGCCGACCTGGTGCGCCCGTCAGCCGCCATTCTGGACAAGGTCATCGCGCCGTTTGGCGATGCCAGCCACGAGATGACCATTGCCTCGGCCCAGCAGCGCCCTGCAGATGCGACGCGGTGGTGGAATGAATTCTCTGCCGCGCACAAGGCCCCGCTGGGCATCGGGCCATGGGGCGAGGTACGTGCCGTCTATACCGACAGCGCCTTTGAGTCTCGCTTCATCAAGGGGCAGTACCGGACCCTGCATGTGGGGGTAGATTTGCTGATGCCAGCGGGTACGCCGCTGTACGCACCGATTGCCGGCACCGTCAGAAGCGTCGAGGTCGAGCCAGATCCGCTGGGTTATGGCGGCCTGGTGATGCTCGAGCATACCCCGCCCGGTTGCCCGCCATTTCTGACGCTGTGGGGGCACATGGCCCACGAGGCGCTCAGCCGTTTGAAGGCCGGTGACAAGCTCGAAGCCGGCGACCTGGTCGGTTACATGGGCAGCGATCACGAGAACGGCGGCTGGATTCCCCACCTGCATCTGCAGTTGGTCACCGATACCCAGTTGCGCGCGTGCGAGGTCATTGGCGTGGGTGAACCAGCGTACCGCGAAGCGTGGGCCGACCTGTTCCCCGATGCCTCGGCCCTGGCCGGTATCCCGCCAGAGACCTACAGCCAGCAGGGGATGACCAAGGCCCAGATCATTACCAGGCGCAAGGAACTGCTGCTACCCAACCTGTCCATTTCGTACACCGACCCGATCAAGTTCGTGCGCGGTGATGGCGTATGGCTGATCGACAACTTCGGGCGGGCCTACCTGGACTGCTTCAACAACGTGTGCCACCTGGGCCATAGTCATCCCGACGTGGTCGAAGCCTTGACCCGCCAGGCTGCTCTGCTCAACACCAATACCCGCTACCTGCACGACAACATCGTCGAATACGCCGAACGCCTGACCGGCACTTTGCCCAAGGGCCTTTGCGTAGCGTCCTTTGGCTGCTCGGGGAGTGAGGCCAACAGCCTGATGCTGCGTATGGCGCGTAACTACACAGGCAGTGATCAGGCGATCGTGCTGGACTGGGCCTACCACGGCACCACTCAGGAACTGATCGATCTGAGCCCTTACAAGTACAAGCGCAAGGCGGGCAAGGGCAGGGCGGCGCATGTTTACGAGGCCGTGGTCCCGGACAGCTACTACGCCCCCGAGCACTGGCCCGTGGAAGCGCACGGCAAGCGCTTTGCCGAGTCGGTGGCAGAGCAGCTGGATGCCATGCGCAAGGCAGGCAAGCGCCCCGGTTTTTTCATTGCCGAGTCGATCCCCAGCGTGGCGGGGCAGGTGTTTTTGCCCGAACACTACCTCGAGGAGGTGTATGCCATGGTGCGAGCCGAAGGTGGGCTGTGCCTGGCCGATGAGGTTCAGGTCGGGTTTGGCCGGGTAGGCAGCCACTGGTGGGCATTCGAGACCCAGGGCGTGGTCCCGGATGCCGTCAGCATGGGCAAACCCATTGGTAACGGCCACCCGATGTCGGCGGTAGTGACCACGCGCGAGGTTGCCGATGCTTTCAACAACGGCATGGAGTATTTCAATACCTTCGCCGGTAACCCGGTGTCATGCGCGGTAGGCCTGGCGGTACTCGATGCAATCGAGCGCGACCAGTTGAAAGAAAACGCCTTGAGTGTCGGCCATTACCTGCTCGAGGGTTTGCGCAAGCTTCAGCAGCAATTCGACGTGATTGGCGATGTGCGCGGGTTGGGCCTGTTCCTCGGCATCGTGCTGGTCACTGACCGCAAGTCGAAGGCGCCAGCCACGGCCCTGGCCAGAAAAGTGGCTGATGGTGCCCGGGAGCGCGGCGTGTTGATCGGCACCGAAGGCCCGCATGACAACGTGCTGAAAATGCGGCCTTCGATGATTTTCAGCCGGGCCAATGCGGACTTCCTTCTCGAGGTGCTGAAAGACAGCTTCACCGCGGCGCTTAAATAGCGTTTCAGCGCGGGCAGGGCGTGCGCATGTGCACGCCCTGCGGCGCACCTATCTGGCGAGCCGGCCAGCATCAAGCGCCTCTGATGCTCAGGCCTTCGCGAGCCTGGCCATGCAGGCCGGCGGCCTCTGGCAATGCCGTGACCTTGATCGCGCGCACCGGTACGGCGAACTTGGCGCCGATTTGCGAGAACCGCTCCAGCAGCCTGAAGTTGATCGCCTGCTGAATGTCCATGTAAAGGTTGTAGCCTGGGTCCTGGACGATGTAGACACACTCGAACTCCAGCGCCTCTTTGCCGAAGCCACGCAGGTGAGCGCGGTCGAAACGCGCCTGCTCCTGGGCCTTGATGGCGTCTTCGACGATGCCTGGCGCTTTCTTCACGGCCTCGGTGGGCGTGTCGTAGGAAAGCCCGAACTCGAACACGATGCGACGCTCTTGCAGGCGCTTGTAATTCTGGATGGTGCTGCTGATCATGCTGGCGTTGGCCATGACGATCTGTTCGCCGCCGAGGCTGCGGATGCGTGTGGTTTTGAGGCCAACGTGCTCAACGGTGCCCGCCAGGGGCCCGATGACGATGAAGTCACCGATCTCGAACGGCTTGTCCACGGCGATCGACAACGAAGCGAACAGGTCGCCAAGGATATTCTGCACAGCCAGCGCCACTGCGATGCCGCCCACGCCCAGGCTGGCGACGAAGGCGGTGATGTTCACCCCCAGGTTCGACAGCATTGCCAGCACTACGACTGACCACAACAGGACCCGCGCGCCCCAGGCCGAAAGGGTTGCCAGTGCGCTGCCCTGGTTCAGGCCGTCGGTACGGTGGCGGGCGAAGTAGCGGCTCAGGCCCAGGCCGATGGCGCGGTTGGCCCACAGGCCAATCTGCAAGGCAGCGACCACGAACCACAGGCTGCTGACCCTGCTCAGCCAGCGCTCGGGCAGGTCGAGCATGCTCAGGCCCACCAGCAAAGAGGCCAGCAACAACAGAAAGTTGCTGGTGCCGGAAAGCACCTTGGCCATTATCTGGCTCAGTGGGCCTTCGTGTTCGGACCAGCGCCGTACCCGGCGCATCAGGAAACTGATGGCGGCACGGGCGACCAGGAAGACCAAGGTGGCGACTGTCAGCGCCACCAGCAGATTGAGAATGGAGATGCCGAATACGGTGGTTTCGGTGAAAAACGCGATGATGCGGTCGTTCATGAGTACCTCGCCTCTGGGTTGATTTGCCAAGGTGCTTTCTTGGGACGTCAAAGAGGCGCAACAGGTCGATCGGATTTCACCACGCTGGGCAGACTGAGTCAGTCCCGGTAGATTTTCTTCAATAACCGCAACAGTTCAGTCCTTTCGTCATCCGAGAGGTTGGATGTCGCCTGATGATCGCTGTCGGCGGCGATGTGCTTCAACTCCTTCAACAGGGCTTCGCCCGATTTGCTCAGGAAAATCCCATACGAGCGCTTGTCCGGTTTGCACCGCACGCGCACGGCCAGCGCGCGCTCTTCCAGTTTGTTCAGCATTGGCACGACTTGCGGGGGTTCGATTGCCAACGCACGCGCCAGGTCGGCCTGCATCAGCCCGGGGTTCTGGTCGATGATCGCCAGGGCGGAAAATTGTGCCGGGCGCAGGTCATGGGCCGAGAGCCGGGCAATAAGGTTCTGAAACAGCTTCAATTGCGCGCGTCGCAAGGCGTAGCCGATCAAGTCTTCAAGCACCCCTTCTCCTACAGGAGCAGCCACGCAAGCGTCGTCGGTACTACGGGCAGACCTAGCCATCAGGGTTCATGCTCCTCGATCATGGGTAATAAAGTTACCTATTTTGCCTGTCCTTATGCGATTCGGCTAGAGAGACTTTGGAAAAAGGCAGCGCGCCTACCCATGGGTTAAAGATAAATTTGTTAATGGTTAATTGACATAACTAATTCGACCCGTTAGCGTGGCCCCATCACCTCGAACAACAAGAGTGCAGAACCATGAGCAAATATGAAGGCCGCTGGACCACCGTGAAGGTCGAACTGGAAGCGGGCATCGCCTGGGTGACCCTCAATCGCCCGGAAAAACGCAATGCCATGAGCCCCACCCTGAACCGGGAAATGGTCGACGTGCTGGAAACCCTCGAACAGGACGCTGACGCTGGCGTGCTGGTATTGACCGGTGCCGGCGAGTCCTGGACCGCCGGCATGGACCTGAAGGAGTACTTCCGCGAGGTGGACGCCGGCCCGGAAATCCTCCAGGAAAAGATTCGTCGCGAAGCCTCGCAATGGCAATGGAAGTTGCTGCGTCTGTATGCCAAACCGACCATCGCCATGGTCAACGGCTGGTGCTTCGGCGGCGGCTTCAGCCCACTGGTGGCATGCGACCTGGCGATCTGCGCCAACGAAGCGACCTTCGGCCTGTCGGAAATCAACTGGGGCATCCCGCCTGGCAATCTGGTCAGCAAGGCCATGGCCGATACCGTTGGCCATCGTCAGTCGCTGTACTACATCATGACCGGCAAGACCTTCGATGGTCGCAAGGCTGCCGAGATGGGCCTGGTGAACGACAGTGTGCCGCTGGCCGAGCTGCGTGAAACCACCCGCGAGTTGGCGCTGAACCTGCTGGAAAAGAACCCGGTGGTGCTGCGCGCCGCGAAGAATGGCTTCAAGCGCTGCCGCGAGCTGACCTGGGAACAGAACGAAGACTACCTCTACGCCAAGCTCGACCAGTCGCGCCTGCTGGACACTACTGGCGGCCGCGAGCAGGGCATGAAGCAGTTCCTCGACGACAAGAGCATCAAGCCAGGCCTGCAGGCCTACAAGCGCTGAGTCGCACCGCGGGCGACGGTGTGCCGCGCCAAAGCCCGCGGGTATTTCTCTATAACGACAACAAGAGGAATGAGCATGTTGCAGGTGCCTTTGCTGATTGGCGGGCAGTCGCGCCCCGCCAGCGATGGACGAACCTTCGAGCGCTGTAACCCGGTGACTGGCGAGGTGGTGTCGCAGGCTGCCGCCGCCACACTGGCCGATGCCGATGCCGCGGTGGCTGCTGCCAGCGCGGCGTTTCCGGCCTGGGCCGCCCTGGCACCGGGCGAGCGGCGCAGCCGCTTGCTGGCAGGCGCTGATCTGTTGCAGGCGAGGGCCGCCGAGTTCATCGCCGCCGCCGGTGAAACCGGGGCCATGGCCAACTGGTATGGCTTCAACGTGAAGTTGGCCGCCAACATGCTGCGCGAGGCTGCAGCCATGACCACGCAGATCACCGGTGAAGTGATCCCCTCGGACGTTCCCGGCAGCTTCGCAATGGCCCTGCGCGCGCCCTGCGGCGTGGTGTTGGGCATCGCACCGTGGAACGCCCCGGTGATACTGGCCACGCGTGCCATTGCCATGCCGCTGGCCTGCGGCAACACCGTGGTGCTCAAGGCCTCGGAGCTGAGCCCGGCGGTCCATCGGCTGATCGGCCAGGTGCTGCACGATGCAGGCATCGGCGACGGCGTGGTCAATGTCATCAGCAATGCGCCGCAGGATGCCCCGGCCATCGTCGAGCGGCTGATCGCCAACCCTGCGGTACGCCGGGTCAACTTCACCGGTTCGACGCACGTCGGGCGCATCGTCGGCGAACTGGCGGCCCGCCACCTCAAGCCGGCCCTGCTCGAACTGGGCGGCAAGGCGCCTTTGCTGGTGCTCGACGATGCCGACCTGGACGCCACGGTCGAAGCGGCGGCCTTTGGTGCCTACTTCAACCAGGGGCAGATCTGCATGTCCACCGAGCGCCTTGTGGTGGACAGCCGTATTGCCGACGCCTTCGTCGACAAGCTGGCGGTGAAGATCGCCGGGCTGCGTGCAGGTGATCCGCAAGCCAGCACCTCGGTGCTCGGCTCGCTGGTCAGCGCAGCGGCCGGCGAGCGCATCAAGGCACTGATCGACGATGCCGTGGCCAAGGGCGCGCGCCTGGTCAGCGGCGGCCAGCTGGAAGGCAGCATCCTGCAACCGACCTTGCTCGACAACGTCGATGCCAGCATGCGCCTGTACCGCGAGGAGTCCTTCGGCCCGGTGGCGGTGGTACTGCGCGCCGAAGGCGACGAAGCCTTGCTGCAGCTGGCCAACGACTCGGAGTTCGGTCTGTCATCGGCCATTTTCAGCCGCGACACCAGCCGCGCCCTGGCCTTGGCTCAACGGGTGGAGTCGGGTATCTGCCATATCAACGGGCCGACCGTTCACGATGAAGCGCAGATGCCGTTTGGCGGGGTCAAGTCCAGCGGCTATGGCAGCTTCGGCAGCCGCACGGCCATCGATCAGTTCACCCAGTTGCGCTGGGTCACCCTCCAGCACGGTCCGCGTCACTATCCCATCTAGCCGCGGCAGGCCCAGGCCACCGGCAAGATGACCGCCGCCCGTCATTTCGGGCGGCGGCAGGATGTACAACAAGAACAAGGAGCAACCTGCGTGAATAACGAAGCCCGCTCAGGGTCGACCGACCCTGGCCAACGTCCGCGCTACCGCCAGGTGGCCATCGGGCATCCCCAGGTGCAGGTCAGTCACGTCGACGACGTGCTGCGCATGCAACCTGTCGAGCCACTGGCGCCGCTGCCGGCGCGCCTGCTCGAGCGCCTGGTGCATTGGGCCCAGGTGCGCCCGGACACCACTTTCATCGCGGCACGCCAGGCAGACGGTGCCTGGCGTTCGATCAGCTACGTGCAGATGCTCGCCGATGTGCGCACCATCGCCGCCAACTTGCTAGGACTGGGCCTCAGTGCCGAGCGCCCGCTGGCGCTGCTTTCCGGCAACGACATCGAACACCTGCAAATCGCCCTCGGCGCCATGTATGCCGGTATTGCCTATTGCCCGGTGTCGCCGGCCTACGCGCTGTTGTCGCAAGACTTCGCCAAGTTGCGCCATGTCTGCGAGGTGCTCACCCCCGGAGTGATCTTCGTCAGCGACAGCCAGCCGTTCCAGCGCGCCTTCGAGGCGGTGCTGAACGATTCGGTCGGCGTGATCAGCGTGCGTGGCCAGGTCGCAGGTCGCCCCCATATAAGCTTCGACAGCCTGTTGCAACCGGGTGACCTGGCGGCGGCCGATGCGGCTTTCGCCGCCACCGGGCCGGACACCATCGCCAAATTCCTCTTCACCTCGGGCTCGACCAAGCTGCCCAAGGCGGTGATCACCACCCAGCGCATGCTGTGCGCCAATCAGCAGATGCTTCTGCAGACTTTTCCGACGTTCGCCGAGGAGCCGCCGGTGCTGGTGGACTGGCTGCCGTGGAACCACACGTTCGGCGGTAGCCACAACCTCGGCATCGTGCTTTACAACGGGGGCAGTTTCTACCTGGACGCCGGCAAGCCGACCCCGCAAGGCTTCGCCGAGACCTTGCGCAATCTGCGCGAGATTTCCCCCACGGCCTACCTCACCGTACCCAAGGGCTGGGAGGAACTGGTCAAGGCACTGGAGCAGGACCCCGCGCTGCGCGAGGTGTTCTTTGCCCGCATCAAGCTGTTCTTCTTTGCCGCCGCAGGCCTGTCGCAAAGCGTCTGGGACCGGCTGGACCGCATTGCCGAGCAACACTGTGGCGAACGCATCCGCATGATGGCCGGCCTTGGCATGACCGAAGCCTCGCCATCGTGCACCTTCACCACCGGGCCGTTGTCGATGGCCGGCTATGTCGGGCTGCCGGCACCTGGCTGCGAAGTGAAGCTGGTGCCGGTGGGCGACAAGCTCGAGGCGCGCTTCCGTGGCCCGCATATCATGCCGGGCTACTGGCGCTCGCCGCAGCAGACCGCCGAGGCGTTCGACGAGGAGGGCTTCTACTGTTCGGGCGACGCGTTGAAGCTGGCCGATGCCAGGCAGCCCGAGCTTGGCCTGATGTTCGATGGCCGTATCGCTGAGGACTTCAAACTTTCGTCCGGGGTATTCGTCAGTGTCGGGCCGCTGCGCAACCGCGCAGTGCTGGAGGGCTCGCCTTACGTACAGGACATCGTGGTCACCGCGCCGGACCGTGAATGCCTGGGCCTGCTGGTGTTCCCGCGTCTGCCCGAGTGTCGGCGCCTGGCCGGGCTGGCAGAGGATGCCAGCGATGCGCAGGTGCTGGCCAACGACACCGTGCGCAGTTGGTTCGCTGACTGGCTGGAGCGCTTGAACCGCGATGCCCAGGGCAACGCCAGCCGTATCGAATGGCTGTCGCTGCTGGCCGAGCCGCCGTCGATCGACGCCGGTGAAATCACCGACAAGGGCTCGATCAATCAGCGCGCCGTGCTGCAGCGGCGCGCCGCTCAGGTCGAGGCGCTGTACCGTGGCGAAGACCCCGACGCACTGCACGCCAAGGTGCGGCCTTGAGTGCGGCCGGGCTGTGCACCGTCTTCGAGGACACGGCCATCGTCCAGATGGTGCGCACGCCCTGGGTCGACCTGGGTGGCGCATTGGCCGCGATCTCGCCCATCGACCTGGGCATTCAGGCCGGCCGCGCGGTGCTGGCACGTGCAGCTGCCGCCCCTCAGGCGGTAGACAGCGTGCTCGCCGGCAGCATGGCCCAGGCCAGCTTCGACGCCTACATGCTGCCACGCCATGTCGGCCTCTACTGTGGCGTGCCGCAGTCGGTACCGGCACTGGCGGTGCAGCGCATCTGTGGCACGGGCCTTGAACTGTTGCGTCAGGCCGGTGAACAGCTGCGCAGTGGCGCCCGCCAGGTGCTGTGCGTGGGCGCGGAGTCGATGTCGCGCAATCCGATCGCGGCCTATGAACACCGGGGCGGTTTTCGCCTGGGGGCGCCGGTCGGGTTCAAGGACTTTCTCTGGGAAGCCCTGTACGACCCGGCTGCCGGCGTGGACATGATCGGTACTGCGGAAAACCTGGCCCGTGCCTATGGCCTGGCGCGTGAAACGGTGGACGCGTGGGCCCTGCGCAGCCATCAGCGGGCCCTGCAAGCCCAGGTGCAGGGCTGGTTCGACGAGGAAATCGTCAGCGTCACCGCGCAGGCACTGGAGGCAGAAGGCTGCCAGCCACGCGGCATTGCATTGCCGCGTGGCGTGAGTGAGGTCAGCCAGGACAGCCACCCGAGGCCTACCGATGCCGCCGCACTGTCTCGGCTGCGCCCGGTGCACGCCGGTGGCGTGCAGACGGCTGGCAACAGTTGCGCGGTGGTCGATGGCGCGGCGGCAGCCTTGGTCACGCGCTACTCCGATTGCACTCATCCGCCTTTGGCGCGCTTGCTGATGGCCACGGCTGTTGGCGTGCCGCCCGGCCTCATGGGCATCGGGCCGGCACCGGCCATTACCTTGCTGCTCGAGCGCAGCGGCCTGCGCCTGGAGCAGATCGACCGCCTGGAAATCAACGAGGCCCAGGCCGCCCAAGTGCTGGCGGTGGCCCAGGCGCTCGAACTCGATGTGGACAAGCTCAATGTCCATGGCGGCGCTATCGCCCTTGGTCACCCATTGGCCGCTACAGGCCTGCGCCTGGTCCACACCTTGGCCCGTCAATTGCGCGACGGCAACTTGCGCTATGGCATCGCAGCGGCATGCATCGGCGGTGGCCAAGGCATGGCGCTGCTGATCGAAAACCCTCATTTCGTTGCCTGACCCGGAGGTATCCGATGACCTGGAAGGCGCCCCTGCGCGACATGCAGTTCGTCCTGCAACACTGGCTGCGGGCCGATCAGGCCTGGGCGCAATTACCGGCATATGCCGACGTTGACCTCGACCTGGCGGCCCAGGTACTGGAAGAGGCGGCCCGTTTCTGCGAGCAGGTGCTGGCCCCTTTGAACAGTTCGGGCGATCGCCAGGGCTGCCAGATGGAGGGCGGGGAGGTACGCACCCCGGACGGATTCGCGGCGGCTTATCGCGCCTATGTCGACGGTGGCTGGCCGTCGCTGGCATGCGCCCCGGCGCTTGGCGGCCAAGGGCTGCCGTTAGTGCTGGAGGCGGCCTTGCAAGAAATGCTGTTCGGCAGCAACCACGGCTGGGCAATGTACACCGGCATCGCCCACGGTGCCTACCTGTGCCTGAAAGCCCATGCCTGCGCCGAGCTGCAGGCGCGCTATCTGCCGGGCATCGTCAGTGGTGCCACCCTGCCTACCATGTGCCTGACCGAACCCCAGGCCGGCAGCGATCTCAGCCTGTTGCGCTGCCGCGCCGTGCCCCTGGGCGACGGTGGCTACGCGGTCAGTGGCAACAAGCTGTTCATCTCTGGCGGCGAACACGACCTGACCCGCGACATACTCCACCTGGTGTTGGCCCGGTTGCCGGATGCGCCGCCCAGCAACCGCGGGCTCTCGCTGTTGCTGGTGCCGAAATGGCTGGAGGATGGCCAGCGCAATACACTGTACTGCGACGGCCTGGAACACAAGCTGGGCATCCGTGGCAGCGCCACCTGCGCACTACGCCTGGAGGGGGCCCGGGGCTGGTTGATAGGTCAGCCCCATGGCGGCCTGGCGGCGATGTTCGTGATGATGAATTCCGCGCGGCTGCATGTTGGCCTGCAAGGGCTGGGGCATGCCGAGGCCGCCTGGCAACAGGCCCGCGACTATGCCCTGGAGCGGCGCCAGATGAGTGCCCCGGGGCGGGCCAAGGGGGGCGCCCAGGGCGCCGACCCGATCCACCTGCACCCGGCCATGCGTCGGGTCTTGCTGGAGTTGCGGGTGCGTACCGAGGGGATGCGCGCGCTGGCCTACTGGACGGCCCAGTGGCTGGATATCGCCGACGCCGCCGTCGAGCCTGCACAACGGGCGAAGGCCGCGACATTGGCGGCGCTGCTGACCCCCATCGTCAAGGCGGCCTTCACCGAGCAGGGGTTCATCCTGGCAAGCAAGGCCTTGCAGGTGTTGGGTGGCTATGGCTACACCCAGGAGTTTGCCATCGAGCAGACCTTGCGCGACAGCCGCATCGCGATGATCTACGAAGGCACCAACGAAATACAGGCCAACGACCTGATGCTGCGCAAGGTATTGGGCGATGGGGGGGAAGGGTTCGCCCTGCTGTTGGGTGAGTTGCGTACCGAGGCCGCTGCGGACGCTGGCGCAGCTGCCACCGCGTTGGGCAGCGCGTGCGACACGCTGGAGGCAGTGCTGGCCAAGGTGCTGTCGATGACCGCGGGCGATCCCGAATTTCCGTACCGCGCCGCAGGCGACTTCCTGCAGTTGTGCGCAACGGTGCTGCAGGCCTTCGCCTGGGCCCGCAGCGCGCGCTGCATCCAGGCGTCGCCAGTGGGGTCGGAACAGCGCCGGGAAAAGCGGGAAAGCGTTGGGTTCTTCCTCAGCTACCTGCTGCCCGACCTCGACCGGCAGGTGGTGGCCATCGACGCGGCCGCCACGCCGTTGCCATTCATTGCCGAATCGTTCTGAAACCCACGTGCGAGGTCGTCATGAACACCGGCTGCGGCTGACGTGCCGAGGGGCGGTAGCGCATGCAGCGGTCCGCCGAACACAGGTGCGAGCCGCCTTTGATTACCGCCACCGGCACGCCGGGGTCTGCCGGGTCGAAGCTGTCACTCAGGGCCGGGCCTGAGGGGTCGAGCTTGGCGTCGCGCTGTGCGTCATGGCCTGGCCGATAGCCCGTGCGAGTCAGCTCCCAGACATTGCCGCCGGCATCGAACAGGCCAAAGCCGTTGGCCGGGAAGCAGCCCACGGGTGATGTACCGGTAAAACCATCCTTCGCCGCATTGCGATAAGGGAACTGACCCTGCCAGGTATTGGCCATGAGCTTGCCCTTGGGCAGCTCGGTGGTACCCCAGCTGAAGTCGGCATCGGTCAGGCCGCCGCGCATGGCGTATTCCAGCTGCGCCTCGCTGGGCAGTTCGCGGCCTGCCCAGTGGGCATAGGCCTGGGCATCTTCCAGGGCGATCTGCACCACCGGATGATTGTCCAGCCCGGCCAGGCTGCTGCCCGGCCCCTGCGGGTGTCGCCAGTTGGCGCCGGGCACGAACTGCCAGCCGGGGCTGAGCTCGTCCGCACCCTGATGAAACACCATCGCACCCGGTACCCGCAGCGCGTCGGGCAGGGCAGGGCTGTCCTCGATACGGGTACCGCGCTCGGCATGGGTGACATACCCGGTGGCCTTGACGAAGCGCGCGAACTGGGCGTTGGTGACCGGATGCACGTCAATCCAGAAGCCGGACACCTTGGCGGGGTGAGGCGGGCCTTCTTCGTCGTAAAAGCGGCTTGAACCAAAGCTGAACTCGCCGCCCGGCACGTGCACCATGCCGTCCCGCCAAGGGCCTTGGCGCTGCGCGG
>NZ_JAOCDI010000070.1:0-17611 GCF_029840855.1 Pseudomonas sp. GD03862 | reverse complement strand
TTCGTCTCAACCGAGGCGCGCATTCTACGCTTTCCTCAGAACCTGTCAAGCGTTTATTTTGAAGTTTTTTGCGAGAAACTCGTTTAGCTTCAAACACTTGACTCAACACAGTGGCTAGCTTTGCTTCGCTACCGCGTTGGAGTGGTGCGCATTATAGGGAGGCCATCGAGAAGGTCAACCTTTAATTTCAATGATTTGAAATATTTCTGGCAAAGCCGCTTGAGGGCTACCACCTCCCCCACCAATTGCGCACTATATTGCTCACCATCTCCCCCGCCCAAGGATTGCCGCACTTAAATGAACACCCAACCCCGCAGCCTGGCCGCCACTCTCTTCCCGATCGGCCTACTGCTTATCGCCATGGCATCGATTCAGTCCGGCGCCTCCCTGGCCAAAAGCATGTTCCCGATCGTCGGCGCACAAGGCACTACCACCCTGCGCCTGATCTTCGCCAGCATCATCATGCTCCTTATATTGCGCCCGTGGCGGGTACGCATGACCGCCAACACGTTGCGCAATGTGGTCATCTACGGCATGGCACTGGGCGGCATGAACTTCCTCTTCTATATGGCCCTGCAAACGGTACCAATCGGTATCGCCGTCGCCTTGGAATTCACCGGCCCGTTGGCCGTGGCGATCTTCTCCTCGCGCCGAGCGATCGATTTCCTGTGGATTGCCCTGGCCATCGCAGGCCTGCTGCTGTTGCTGCCGGCAGGTCACAGCGGCCAGGCACTCGACCCAGTGGGCGCCGCCTATGCGCTGGGGGCGGGTGTGTGCTGGGCGCTGTACATCCTGTTCGGGCAACGTGCAGGGGCCGAGCACGGCATCCAGAGCGCGGCCCTGGGGGTGGTGGTCGCGGCCCTGTTCGTCGCCCCCATCGGTATCGCCCACGCCGGTAGCGCTCTGCTCACACCTGCCGTGATCCCCATGGCGTTTGCCGTTGCAATACTGTCCACCGCCCTGCCATACAGCCTGGAAATGGTTGCCCTTACGCGGATTCCGGCGCGCACGTTCGGCACCCTGATGAGCATCGAACCGGCATTTGGCGCATTGTCCGGCCTGCTTTTCCTCGGCGAGGTGCTGACGCTCACTCAATGGCTGGCGATTCTGGCAATCATTACCGCTTCGGTCGGCACCACCCTGTCCATGCGCAAGGCGCCCAGCCCGGCCATCGCAGCAGACTGATATGAGAAATATTTTCATTTGAGAAAGGATTAATGATTGTAGCAGCCTGTCTCGCTGATTAAGCTGTCACAGAATCATCATCTTTACGCTATCTACTGGGCCGAACACGGACGCTGGGGGAAGGTTCAGGAAGAACCGAAGCGACAACGACAGGGTCGTGACAACTGATTTGCCCTGCATTTAAGGACAGGAATGAAACGAATTTTTCTCATCCTGGCCATCTTGGCCATTGCTGGATGTGCCGCCACAGCCAAGACCGAGGTGAAAAGGGGCAAGAAGGGCCTGCATATCAATTGCTCCGGTCTTTCTTCCTCGTGGGACAATTGCTACAGCAAGGCCGCAAGCGCCTGCAGCACGCGCGGCTACCGGGTCATTGCGCGCTCGGGCGATAGCGATGAAGAGGCCGGTGACTATTTGTTCGGCATCAACCCGGCGGGTTACACCAGCCGGAGCATGATCATCATCTGTAAATAGAGAAAAGGGCAGTTCGCAAACTGCCCTTTTTCCGCTGCGTTACAGCGGTGCAGTACGCATCTCCAGCCAGGCTAGCGCATCCCCTTGGAGCAAGGGCGCCAGGCGCTCATGTACGCAGGCGTGGTAGCCGTTCAGCCACTCCACCTCCTCCTTGGTCAGCAACTCGGGCAACAGACAGCGGGTGTCGATAGGGCACAGCGTCAAGGTTTCGAACTGCAGGAAGTCACCAAAGGCACTCTTCCCCGCTTCTCGGTTGACCACCAGGTTCTCGATGCGAACGCCCCACAGCCCCGGGCGGTACGTACCCGGCTCGATCGAGCTGATCATGCCCACTTGCATCGCCGTCTGCGGTGCAGGTGCCGCCTGGTAGGCGATCACTTGAGGTCCCTCATGCACGTTCATGAAGTAGCCCACGCCGTGGCCGGTACCATGGCCATAGTCGACCTGGTCAGCCCAGATCGGCGCCCGGGCAATGGCGTCGAGCAACGGCGACAGTACCCCTCGCGGGAACGTGGCACGCGACAAGGCAATCATGCCCTTGAGTACACGGGTGCAGTCCTGCTTCTGAGCCTGGCTGGGGTTACCGACCGGCACCATGCGGGTGATGTCGGTAGTGCCGCCCAGGTACTGACCGCCCGAGTCGATCAGCAGCAAGCCATTACCCTCGATGAGCGCATGCGACTGCTCGGTGGCCCGGTAGTGTGGCATCGCGCCATTGCCATTGAAGGCGGCAATGGTAGAAAAACTCAGTGACACGAAATTCGGCCGTCGAGCTCGCGCGGCACTCAATTGCTCGTCAACCGTCAGCTCGGTAATGACCTCCCGGCCGAGGTTCGCCTCGAACCAGGCGAAAAACTCGCACAAGGCTGCGCCGTCCTGCTCCATGACCTGGCGAATATGCACCAGGTCGTCGTCACCCTTGCAGGACTTGCTCAGCGTGGTGGGGTTTAGCCCCTCGACAAGAATCACCTCTGCCGCCAGGTTGTCCAGCAGGCCGCAGGTGACCCGGGCCGGGTCCACCAGCAACCGCGCCCCCGCAGGAACGGTGCCTAGCGCCTTGCCTGCTTCGCTGTAGTCGCGCACCTCGATGCCGTCGACCTCCAGCACATGACGCAGGTGCTCGTCCACCTTGTCCTGGCCCACGAACAGGATGGCCTGCTGCTGATTGATCAGGGCAAAGGCCAGGAAAACCGGATTGTAGGAGACATCGCTGCCGCGCAGGTTGAACAGCCAGGCAATGTCATCCAGGGTAGCGATGAAATGCCAGTCGGCACCCTTGGCCTGGATGCCGTGGCGCAATTGCGCGAGCTTTTCCGCCCGGCTCACCGTGGCGTGGGGCGGCAGGTGCTGGTACACCGGGTTACCGGGCAGCGCCGGGCGCCCGTCCCAGACCTGACCCAGCAGGTCCATGTCTGTCACCAGCTGCGCTCCACGCGCCTTCAGCCGCTCAGCCAGCTGGCGCGCCGAAGCCAGGGCCATGACCGCACCATCCACTGCCACGCGACCGTTGGGCTCGACATTTTCGCCCAACCATTCCAACGCCCCGGGTTTGCCCGGCAACAGTTTCATCAGTTCGATGCCGCTGCCCTTAAGCTCCTGAGCTGCCTGCTCCCAGTAGCGGCTGTCGACCCACAGCCCGGCAAAGCCGGGGGTGACCACCAGCGTACCAACCGAGCCATGGAACCCCGAAAGCCACTGGCGCCCCTGCCAGTAACCGGGCAGGTATTCGGAAAGGTGGGGGTCGGCCGAGGGGACCAGCAAGGCATCGATGCCCCCTGCCGCCATGGCTTGGCGCACGTGCACCAGTCGCTGCGGCACGCTTTGCTCAAGGGTGGTCTGGACGTTCATGCGCTCTCCTGCGGCTTCATAACGGTTGATCCAATAGGCCGATAATGGAACAGCCGCCAGGGCGCTGCAATCGCGACGACCAAGATACGGCATGCCTTGCCCACGACGCCCTGTGCCAATAGGACACTTCCTACAACAGGACCAGGACCACCGATCAAGTTTCCCTGAACTTCCCCAGGACACCGGCTTCACACACAGTACATTCATTGCACACAGGCAAATGACCATGCCCAGTGCCATCGAACCGAAAGCCGGCGTGGTGTTGCTTGACACCCGCGACCACACGCCCGAACACGAGCACGGCGTTCATCTCAAGCTTGCCGAAGGCCTGGCACGTTTGCTGGGCTGCCCACTTATACAGCCCATGCGGCCGCCAGATGCAGCCGATGCCTACTATTATCTGCCAACCGAGACCCTGATCGACCCCAGACGATATGCCGCCTTGGGTATTTGCAGCGAACAGGACCTGTTTGGCGGCATGGTGCCGTACCCCTACATGGCGACCAAGGCGATCTCTCACCCGTTACCCGCCGGAGCCAGCTTCCCGCCAGGCTGGACCGACGACTTCGCCCGACAGGCCAGCGATGCCCTGCTGCGCGGCTACACCGTGTTCAGCAAAGGCGACGCTCGCACTGCCGCACAGTTGCTGCTGCTCGACGGCCCGCTGAGGGTCAAACCGGTACTGGCTTGTGCGGGACGCGGGCAACAGGTCATCACCACTGCAGATGCCCTGGAGCCTCTGCTGGCCGATATGGATGACCACACGTTGGCGCAGTGGGGCCTGGTGCTCGAAGAAGACCTGAGCGAGGTGCAAACCTTCAGCGTCGGCCAGGTGCGCGTCGCCGGCTTGACCTGCAGCTACCACGGCACCCAGCAACTGACACGTGACCATCAGGGTACCGAGGTCTACGGCGGTTCTGACCTGGTGGTGGTACGCGGCGACTATCAGGCGTTGCTACAGCTCCCACTGGACGACCACCTGCGCCTTGCCATCAACCAGGCCATGGTTTACGAACAAGCCGCCGAGCAGCACTTCCCGGGCTTTGTCGCCTCACGTCGCAACTATGACATCGCCCGCGGCATCAGCCCTTCGGGCCATCTGTGCAGCGGGGTGCTCGAACAATCCTGGCGCCTGGGTGGTGCCAGCAGTGCCGAACTGTTGGCCCTGCAGGCGTTTGCCGATGACCCCGCATTGCAACGGGTGCGTGCTTCCACCCACGAAGTATTCGGCAACCCCGACCTGCCCGCTGACGCCACCCTCTTTTACCAAGGAAACGACAGTGAACTCGGACAACTCAGCAAATTTGCGCGGATTCGCGACCATGGCCATTCAGAGTGAAACCGTTGAACTGCAGGTCGAGAATGACCGCATCGCCGGCACTTTGGTCAGCCCGGGCACCAAAATGCCGGGCATTCTCTTCGTACACGGCTGGGGCGGCAGCCAGCAACGTGACCTGGCCCGCGCCCGGCATATCACCGGACTGGGATGCGTGTGCATGACCTTTGACCTGCGCGGTCACGAAAAAACTGAAAGCCAGCGCCTCACGGTCACCCGTGAACAAAACCTGCAGGACTTGCTGGTGGCTTACGATCGACTGGTCAGCCACCCGGCGGTCGACAGCAGCGCCATCGCCGTTATCGGCAGCAGCTATGGCGGTTACCTGGCGACTCTGCTGACCCGCGAACGGCCGGTCAGATGGCTGGCCCTGCGGGTACCTGCCATGTACTGGGATGACGAATGGGGCAGCCCGAAGCAAACCCTTGACCGTCAACGCCTGAATGCCTATCGCCAGCGTCCCTTGGGCCCGGCCGACAACCGCGCGCTGGCCGCGTGCGCAGAATTCGGCGGGGATGTGTTGCTGGTGGAGTCCGAGCAGGATGACTACGTGCCGCACAGTACCTTGATGAATTACCGCTCGGCGTTCGTCAACGCCCACTCGCTCACCCATCGCATCGTCGACGGCGCCGACCACGCGCTGTCCAGCGAACAGAGCCAGAAAGCGTACAGCTCGCTCCTGGCGGCATGGATCAGCGAAATGGTCATCGGTGCCCGCCTGGATCGCTACCCGCACTACGCACCTTGGTATGCCTGAGGACCGCCCATCTGGCAATGCAGCACGCCATCGTCCCCGCGCACCAGGCTGCGCAGGGCCTGGTAGGCGGCGAAGTTGACACCGCGTGCCTGATGCTGGCCCAGCAGGTCAAGAAACGATTCCTCGACGAAGTGCACGGCCGCCGCAGCCCAGGCCTGGCGTGACTGCCATTGCAGGTACTGCAACACCCGGCAGCCATCGTCGCTGGCCTGGATGCTCACACCCTGCAGCCCTTCGCAACGCGCAGCCAATGCTTCACTACGCTCCACCAGGGCCTGAGCCAATGCTTGCTGGTACATACTGGGTACTTCGTATTCGATCATCTGGGTGAACCACAAGGCATGAGGTGTTGCCAACATCGACAGTCTCCTGGCTACGTACGCATGCAGCGCGATGCCGAGCAGGGTAAGACCTCAAGTAAAGTCAAGGTCAAGTGGTTTCTACAGACCCTGGCCGGATACCGCAAACCGCCGCCGATAGTCACTCGGGGTAAGGCCGATGACACGCTGGAACACCTTGCGAAACGCGCCCGGATCCTGGTAACCGACACCCCACGCGATCTGTTCGACGGTGCGCCGGGTAAACTCCAGCAAGCGGCACGCCCGCCCCACCCTCACCTGCTGGCAATACTCGGTCGGGCGCAGCCCGGTAGCGGCACGAAAGCGCCGCAAGAAAGTGCGCGCCTCGAGCCCCGCGCAGGCCGCCATCGTGGCCAGGTCGGCATCCTGCCCGCCATTGCCCTGCAACCAGTGCTGCACCTTCAACACGGCCTCGTCGCCGTGGTCCAGGCGCGGGTTGAACACAGCGCCGGGCAGCGGCGCCGCGACCGGATCGACGGCCAGATAGCGAGCGGTCTCCTGAGCCACCGTCGCCCCCAAAAAGCGCTCCAGCAAGCGCAAGCCGAGGTCCGTCCAGGCCATCAACCCTGCCGAGGTCACGATGTCGCCGTCATCCAGCAACGGCTGCTGGGCCTCCACCCGCACCCTGGGGAAGCGCTGGGCAAGCGCCTGCACATAGTTCCAGTGCGTGCAGGCCGGGCGCCCGTCGAGCAAACCGCTGGCGGCAATGAAAAATACACCGATGCATACCGACGCCAGCACCGTACCACGCCCGTGCAGCAGGCACAGCGGCGCGCGGTGGCGTTCGAGCAATTCGGTTTGCGGGGCCGACTCCAGGCTTGGCGGAATGATCAGGACGCGCAGGCCCGGTACGGTGACAGCAGAGTTATCCGACGCAGGCAACAACTGCCCCGTCTCATCTGCCTGCCAGCAACTGACGCGAATGTGTGGCAACTCGACGGCCCCCAGTTCGGCCGCAACCCGGTTGGCCACCAGGAACAGGTCGGCCAGGCCATGCACAGCGGCGCGCTGCACGCCGGGGTACAACAGCAAGCCGATATCCAGGTTAGCGCCGGTGTCAGTTTTTGCCCGCATAGTGTCGTTCGCGCCAATCCTCAGGTGGGTGAACACAGCCTATAACTAACGTCTCTCGACGACTACTGCCACAGGAGGCAGCATGAGCAAGCAGGCACTGATCATCATCGACATCCAGAACGACTACTTCCCAGGCGGCAAGTGGCCCCTCGATGGCGTCGACCAGGCAGCCGACAACGCCGCCCGCCTGCTGGCAGCAGCACGCCAGCGCGGCGACCTGGTGGTGCATGTGCGGCATGAGTTCGACACTGCCGATGCTCCCTTCTTTGCCCCCGGTTCGCAGGGTGCGGCCATCCACGCCAAGGTCGAGCCATTGCCGGGCGAGCCGGTGGTGCTCAAGCACAAGGTCAACGCCTTTCTCGGTACCGATCTTGAGCACACGCTGGACCGGCATGGCGTCGAGGCGCTGACCATCGTCGGCAGCATGAGCCACATGTGCATTGATGCTGCCACCCGGGCTGCGGCCGATATGGGCTATCAAGTGACCGTGGCGCACGATGCCTGCGCAACCCTGCCACTGACCTTCGACGGCAAGCAGGTGCCGGCGGCTCATGTGCACGATTCGGCGATGGCGGCGCTGGCGTTTGCCTATGCCGATGTGGTGAAGACCGACGAGCTGCTGAAAAACTGATCGGCTTGAGACCTTTGGGGCCGCACAGCAGCCCCAAAGCCTGCAGCCTCAAATCACCACATTGCGCACAAACCGAACAGCCACCACGCCATCGTTACGGTAGGCATACTGGCAATTGCTGGGGAACACATGGAACTGCCCCACCTGCAAGCGATGCTCGACCTCTTCGATGATCAGCGTCAGTTGCCCATCGACCACGTAGATCTGCTCGCTCCAGCCTTCGGCATCGGCCTCACTGCAATAGCACTCCCCCGGTGCCAGGGTCCATTCCCAAAGTTCCACCTCGCGCCTTGCCGGGCTGGTGCCCAGCAACACCGCTCGGCTGTGCGGGTGTTCGCCAGCCCACGCCAGCTCTTCAATGCGCCCGGGGTCGCGCAGCTCCGGCGCCTGGATCAGGGTACTGAAAGCCACGCCCAAGGCTTCGGCAATCAGGTCCAATGTGGTCAGGCTGACATTCTTCTCGCCCGCCTCGATCGCGACCAGCATGCGCCGGCTGACCCCTGAACGCTCGGCCAGTGCCGCCTGACTCATGCCGGCGGCGTTGCGCAGGCGGCGCACATTGAGACTGACATGTTGCAGCACCGATGCCCGGTGCGAAGAATCCTTGTGCACTATATTGCTCACTGGTCAAGATTGCGCAGTATACTGCCCACTTTTGCGGCGATTGTGCGCCGCCCTTTCCGAGTGTGCAAGACCATGAACCAGCCCAGCAACAAGCCCACCCCTGCCGTCACCTTCCGCCTGAGCAAGGCCGAACTGGTGCTGGTATTCATCACCATGTTGTGGGGCGGCACGTTCCTGTTGGTGCATAACGTGATGGCCGTCAGCGGCCCGATGTTCTTCGTCGGCCTGCGCTTTGCGGCAGCCGCGCTGTTCGTTGGTGTGGTCTCGGCGCGAGCGCTGCCCGGTCTGACCTTCACCGAACTGAAGGCCGGCATGCTGATCGGCGTGTCGATCATGCTCGGCTATGGCCTGCAGACCATGGGCCTGCAAACCATCAGCAGCAGCCAGTCAGCGTTCATCACTGCGCTGTACGTCCCGTTCGTGCCGCTGCTGCAGTGGCTGGTGCTGGGGCGTCGCCCTGGCCTGATGCCCAGCATGGGTATCTGCCTGGCATTCATCGGCCTGATGCTGCTGGCCGGGCCGGAAGGCGGCAGCCTGCGTTTCAGCGAGGGCGAACTGGTCACCCTGATCAGCGCCGTGGCCATCGCCGGTGAAATCATTCTGATCAGCCGCTACGCCGGTCAGGTCGATGTGCGCCGGGTTACTGTGGTGCAACTGGCGACTGCATCGCTGCTGGCGTTCCTGATGATCGTGCCGACCCAGGAGCGCATCCCCGACTTCTCCTGGCTGTTGCTGGCCAGTGCAGTGGGCCTGGGCGCAATGAGTGCAGTGATCCAAGTGGCGATGAACTGGGCACAGAAGTCGGTCTCGCCCACCCGCGCCACACTCATTTATGCCGGTGAACCGGTGTGGGCCGGCATCGTCGGGCGTCTGGCTGGCGAGCGCCTGCCTGGCGTGGCGCTGCTCGGCGGCCTGCTGATCGTGGTCGCCGTGGTGGTCAGTGAACTCAAAGTGCGGCGCCCTCGCGAAACTGTCGAAACACGCGATGTGCAGAACCCGGGCGAACGCCAGGCGGGGCTGTAAAACGGTCACCAGCGGCTATTCTTTGTAAAAAACTGTTATAAAAAAACCGCTTGTCACAGCCGGTTTGTAGGATCCTGCGACAGCTTGCGTGTTGGTGATAAACACCTCGGCACGTATGATTCTTTGCAAACTTCTCCAGAATAGGCCGCTATGTCCTTGATAGTGCTATTGCTTCTGCCGTTCGTGGGCAGTTGCCTGGCAGCTGTGCTGCCGCACAACGCACGTAACGCCGAGTCCATTCTTGCCGGGCTCGTAGCCCTGGTCGGCACCGTCCAGGTAGCACTTCTATACCCTCAGGTTGCCCATGGTGGCGTCATTCGCGAAGAGTTCCTGTGGCTGCCCAGCCTGGGAATGAACCTGGTGTTGCGCATGGACGGCTTTGCCTGGCTGTTCTCGTTGCTGGTACTGGGCATTGGCGCACTGGTATCGCTGTATGCCCGCTACTACATGTCACCGCAAGATCCGGTACCACGCTTCTTCGCGTTCTTCCTGGCCTTCATGGGCGCCATGCTCGGCCTGGTCATCTCCGGCAACCTGATCCAACTGGTGTTCTTCTGGGAACTGACCAGCCTGTTCTCCTTCCTGCTGATCGGCTACTGGCACCACCGCGCCGACGCCCGTCGCGGCGCCTACATGGCGCTGATGGTAACCGGTGCAGGCGGCTTGTGCCTGCTGGTAGGGGCCCTGCTGCTCGGCCATGTGGTCGGCAGCTATGACCTGGACAAGGTCCTGGCTGCCGGGCATGTCATCCGCCAGCATGCGCTTTACCCGGTGCTGCTGCCCCTGATACTCATCGGCGCCCTGACCAAGAGCGCACAGTTTCCCTTCCAGTTCTGGCTGCCCCACGCCATGGCAGCGCCCACACCGGTGTCGGCCTATTTGCACTCTGCAACCATGGTCAAGGCCGGGGTGTTCCTGCTGGCACGCCTGTGGCCGGTACTTTCCGGTAGCGAGGAGTGGTTCTGGATCGTTGGCGGTGCCGGCGCCCTCACCCTGCTGCTCGGCGCTTTCGCCGCCATGTTCCAGAACGACCTCAAGGGCCTGCTGGCCTATTCGACCATCAGCCACCTGGGCCTGATTACCCTGCTGCTGGGCCTTAACAGCCCGCTGGCTGCCGTCGCCGCGGTATTCCACATTCTCAACCATGCCACCTTCAAGGCCTCGCTGTTCATGGCCGCCGGCATCATCGACCACGAGAGCGGCACCCGTGACATTCGCCGCCTCAGCGGCCTGATCCGCCTGGTGCCCTACACCGCGACCCTGGCCATGGTCGCCAGCGCGTCGATGGCCGGCGTGCCGCTGATGAACGGCTTCCTGTCGAAGGAAATGTTCTTCGCCGAAACGGTATTCATCAGTTCCACCGCCTGGGTCGAGGCCACGCTGCCGGTAATCGCCACCCTGGCCGGCACCTTCAGCGTGGCGTATGCCCTGCGTTTTACCGTCGATGTGTTCTTCGGGCCGACAGCCCAGGACCTGCCCCATACCCCGCACGAGCCGCCACGCTGGATGCGTGCTCCGGTGGAGCTGCTGGTGCTCACGTGCCTGGTAGTGGGCATCTTCCCCACCCAGTCGGTCGGCCCCCTGTTGGCCGCTGCGGCCCTGCCGGTGGTTGGCGGTACCCTGCCGGAATACAGCCTGGCCATCTGGCATGGCTGGAACGCGCCGATGATCATGAGCCTGGTCGCCATGAGCGGCGGCATCGTCCTGTACCTGTTGCTGCGCAAGCAACTGCGCCTGGGCCGCTTCCCCTACCCGCCCGTGATCGAGCGCTTCAATGGCAAGCGACTGTTCGAGCACGGCCAGGTTCACCTGATGCTGCTGGCGCGTCGCATCGAGCGCGTGCTCACCACCCGCCGACTGCAGTCGCAGCTGTTCATGCTGGTATTCGCCGCGTTCCTCGCGGGCCTCACGCCTATGCTGTATAGCGGCCTGAGCTGGGGTGATCGCCCGAAGATTCCCGGTTCGGGCGTGTTCGTCGCCCTGTGGCTGATCGCCATTGCCTGCGCCATCGGCGCCGCCTATCAGGCCAAGTACCACCGCCTGGCGGCACTGATCATGGTCAGCGTCTGCGGCCTGATGACCTGCATCACTTTCGTCTGGTTCTCTGCGCCCGACCTGGCACTGACCCAGTTGGTGGTGGAAGTGGTCACCACCGTACTGATCCTGCTCGGCCTGCGCTGGCTGCCACGGCGTATCGAAGGCGTGTCGCCGCTGCCTGGTAGCCTGGAGCGCGCGCGCCTGCGCCGCCTGCGCGACTTGCTGCTGGCCGTGCTCGTGGGTGGCGGCATGGCGGTGCTGTCGTACGCCATGCTGACCCGGCCGACGCCCAACGACATTTCCTCGTTCTATTTGAGCCGTGCATTGCCTCAGGGCGGCGGCACCAATGTGGTCAATGTCATGCTGGTCGACTTCCGCGGCTTCGATACCCTCGGTGAAATCACCGTATTGGTGGCTGTGGCATTGACCGTGTTCGCCCTGCTACGGCGCTTCCGTCCTCCGAAAGAGAGCATGCAGCTGCCGGCGCAACAACGCCAGTTGGCGCCGGACGTGGTCACCGACCTGATCAACCCGCGGCATGCCACCGATACCGCGCTGGGCTTCATGATGGTGCCTGCAGCGCTGGTGCGCCTGCTGCTGCCGATCGCCTTGCTGGTGTCGATGTACCTGTTCATGCGCGGGCACAACCAGCCCGGTGGCGGGTTTGTCGCTGGCTTGGTCATGTCGGTGGCGTTCATCCTCCAGTACATGGTGGCCGGCACCCAGTGGGTCGAGGCGCAGATGAGCCTGCGGCCGCTGCGCTGGATGGGTACCGGGCTGCTGTGCGCGACCCTGACCGGGGTCGGCGCCATGCTGCTGGGTTACCCGTTCCTCACCACCCATACCGCCCACTTGCACCTGCCGTTGCTGGGTGATGTGCACGTGGCCAGCGCGCTGTTCTTCGATATCGGCGTATACACCGTCGTGGTCGGCTCGACGTTGCTGATCCTCACAGCCTTGGCGCACCAGTCGGTGCGCGCCTATCGCCCGGGCAACCCGGCAAAAACCAGCCAAGCAGGAGCCGCCTGATGGAAGAAGTGATTGCAGTCGCCATCGGCGTGCTGGCTGCCTCCGGGGTGTGGCTGATCCTGCGCCCGCGTACCTATCAGGTGATCATGGGCCTGTGTTTACTTTCTTACGGGGTCAACCTGTTCATCTTCAGCATGGGCAGCCTGTTCATCGGCAAGGAGCCAATCATCAAGGATGGCGTTACCCAGGACCTGTTGCATTACACCGACCCGCTGCCACAAGCACTGGTGCTCACCGCCATCGTCATCAGTTTCGCCATGACCGCGCTGTTCCTGGTGGTGCTGCTGGCCTCGCGCGGCCTGACCGGTACCGACCACGTGGATGGCCGGGAGCGTGACGAATGAGTGATCTGAGTCAACTGATTGTCGCCCCCATCCTGCTGCCGCTGATTACGGCGGCGATAATGTTGCTGCTGGGTGAAAAGCACAGGCACATCAAGGCCAGGCTGAACCTGCTGTCTACCTTCTCCGGCCTGGCAATCGCGGTCTGTCTGCTGCTGTGGGTGCGCACCCAGGGCCAGGCAGCGTCGATCGGCGTGTACCTGCCGGGCAACTGGCCGGCGCCATTCGGTATCGTGCTGGTGGTGGACCACCTGTCCGCGCTCTTGCTGACCCTGACCGGGGTCATCGGTTTCAGCGCGCTGCTATTTGCCCGTGCCCGCTGGGACGGTGCTGGGGCCAGCTTCCATGCGCTGTTCCAGATTCAGCTGATGGGGCTGTACGGCGCCTTCCTCACCGCCGACCTGTTCAACCTGTTCGTCTTCTTCGAAGTGCTGCTGGCCGCCTCCTATGGCCTGCTGCTGCATGGTTCGGGGCGTGCGCGGGTGCGCGCAGGCCTGCACTACATCGCTATCAACCTGTTTGCCTCGTCGCTGTTCCTGATCGGCGCAGCGATGCTGTATGGCGTGACCGGCACCCTGAACATGGCCGACCTGGCGCTGAAAGTTCCACTGGTACCGGAGGCCGACCGTGGCCTGCTGCATGCCGGCGCGGCAATCCTGGCCGTGGCCTTCCTGGTCAAGGCCGGTATCTGGCCGCTGAACTTCTGGCTGGTGCCAGCTTACGCGTCAGCCAGCGCGCCGGTGGCTGCACTGTTCGCCATCATGACCAAAGTCGGCCTGTACGCCGTGCTGCGCCTGTGGACGCTGCTGTTCTCCGGGCAGGCCGGGGCCTCGGCTCACTTCGGCGGCGAATGGCTGGTTTACGGCGGCCTCGTTACCCTGGCGGTGGCAGCGGTATCGATCCTGGCAGCTCAGCGCCTGGAGCGTATGGCGGCACTCAGTATCCTGGTTTCGGCCGGCACGCTGCTGGGTGCGGTGGGTTTTGCCCAGGCGGCCCTGACCGGCGCTGCGCTGTTCTACCTGGTCAACTCGACCCTTGCACTGTGCGCACTGTTCCTGCTCGCCGAACTGGTCGAACGCTCACGCTCGGCCAATGAAGCGCCGCTGGACGAAGAAGAAGACGCCATGCCGCCGCCACTGGAATCGCTGCTCCCGCCCAAGGGCATCAACCTCGACGATGAACAGCAGGTGGTAATCGGCCAGATCATCCCGTGGACCATGGCCTTCCTCGGCCTCAGCTTCATTGCCTGCGCACTACTGATCATCGGCATGCCGCCGCTGTCGGGCTTTGTCGGCAAGCTCAACCTGATCAGCGCGCTGTTCAATCCACTGGGCCTCGGCGTACCGGCCGAGCAGCCGCTGAGTGCCGCCGGCTGGGGCCTGGTAGCGTTGCTGATCCTGTCCGGCATGGCCTCGCTGATCGCCTTCGGCCGCGTCGGCATCCAGCGTTTCTGGAAGCCCGAAGAGCGCCCGTCACCGGTGCTGCGGCGCTATGAATGCCTGCCCATCGTCATCCTGCTCGGCTTGTGCCTCATCCTCAGCTTCAAGGCCGAGCCGTTGCTGCGCTACACCCAGGACACTGCCGCCAGCCTGCAGGCCCCCGATGCTTATATCAAAGCCGTGATGGCCGCCCAGCCGATTCCTGGCCCCACCTCGCGCGACGTACAGGTGCAGCCATGAACCGACTGTTCCCCGCTCCACTGTTATCGGTCTCGCTGTTTGGCCTGTGGCTGCTGCTGAACCTCTCGGTCAGCCCCGGCAACCTGCTGCTGGGTGCCGCACTTGGCATACTGGCGCCACTGTTGATGGCGCCCCTGCGCCCGCAGCATGCACACGTACGGCGACCCCTCGCCATCGCCCGCCTCATCTGCCGGGTCGGCATCGATGTGATCACCTCCAACCTGCTGGTGGCCCGTGGTGTACTGCGGGCCGGCAAGCAGCCGCCGCGCTCTGCGTTCGTTCACATACCATTGGCATTGCGTGACCCCCACGGCCTGGCAGCGCTGTCGATGATCACCACCGTGGTGCCTGGTACAGTCTGGTCCGAACTGGCACTGGACCGCAGTGTGCTGTTGCTGCATGTGTTTGAGCTGGACGATGAGGCGGCCTTCATACAGCACTTCAAGGACACTTACGAACGCCCGCTTATGGAGATTTTCCAATGACAGGCCTGCTCGCCAATGCCGTCCTCGCCAGCCTGTTCATCTTCGCCCTGGCCATGGGCCTGGCGCTGATCCGGCTGTTCCGTGGCCCGTCCGCCCAAGACCGCGTGCTGGCCCTGGACTACCTGTACATCCTGGCCATGCTCACCATGCTGGTGCTGGGTATCCGTTATGCCAGTGACACCTACTTCGAAGGTGCCCTGCTGATTGCACTGTTTGGTTTCGTCGGCTCGTTTGCCTTGGCCAAGTTTCTGCTACGCGGTGAGGTGATCGAATGACTGAAGCCCTGGTACTGCCGTTCTGGCTGGAGCTGGTCACTGCCGCGCTACTGCTCACCGGCAGCCTGTTCGCCCTGGTCGGTGCTATAGGCCTGGTACGCCTGAAAGACTACTTCCAGCGCATGCACCCGCCAGCGCTGGCCTCGACCCTTGGTGCCTGGTGCGTGGCACTGGCCTCGATCATCTACTTTTCGTGGCTCAAGGGCACCCCGGTGCTCCACGCGTGGCTGATTCCGATCCTGCTGTCGATCACCGTGCCGATAACCACGCTGTTGCTGGCGCGGGCGGCGCTATTCCGCAAGCGCATGTCGAAAGAGCCGGTGCCTGAAGAGGTCAGCAGCGGCCGGGACCGTGGCAATTGAAGGTTTGCCGTCTCAACCTTGGCTGAGACGCTGCAACTCGCGCCGGACCATGGCAGCATACGGTGGCGGGCTGAGGCGATAGAGCTCAGCCGCCACCCAAGTCAACCAGGCGCCTTGCAGCTTCTCACGCCCGGCCAGCAAACGTTCTGCCTCAGCTACGGCATCTGCCTGGTGCTGCCGATGAAACTCGGCCCGCGAGGCTGGTGAGTCGTGACTGTCGGTCATTCACTGGCCTTGAAGGTGGTCAGTTCACCCTTGCGCCATTTGGCGACTTTGCCAGTCACTGCTTTAAGCAACTTGCCCAGGCCTTCCTGCACTTGCTGCTGCGCGGCGAATACCAGCATCACGCCATGACCTTCACGAAATACGATGCCCTCGCCTTCCGGCACAGAAACGAAGGCGTAATCACCCACGCCATACACATTCAACTTGATGTCGCGAAAGCGCATTTCCAGCTTGCCACCTTCGCGGCTGGGCAAAACGGCAGCACGAAAGTGGTCACCGACTTTCAGTTCAAGGCGCTGCTTGTCATCGACCACCAGTGCACTCTCGGTGTCGATTTCGGCCATGTACAGGCCTTCGGGACTCTGTTCGGTGACATAGATGAAGCGGCCCTGAAACAGTTGGGCCAATTTACCGCGCAAGTCGCCCAGGGCGAACAACGCATGTGTATCAAGTGTGCTGACTGCCAATGAAGTAATCCTCAACCGGTTACAACCCGCCCTCACCCAAGCTCGGGGAGGCACGGCCATTTCTTATCGATAGGCAAAAAGAGTAATAAAGCGATATGCGAAATGTCTGTGCTCGCTGACGATGCAGCGCGCAGGAATCTTTACTCTGGTTTGCCAGAATCGCCTTCAACCGAAGGCGTTTGGCTCATTCCCGGCTTGGGAAGCGTGATGCCTGAAATCACTCGCCAGAAAACGCAACCAATGGCGTGAGCCTGCTAGAAGACAAGCCCTGGCATCCATGTGCGCATTACTGTAGGACAAATATGCCCGAAAACACCGAAACCCGTCGAGAGGCAATAAACATTTTCAGGCAGCCAGCCCTTTCTTCAGCTGCTGCTGCCAGGCAGCCTGGCACTCAAGCGCTTCTTCGCGCGTGGCGAAGGCGGTGCCGCGACGCTCGCCATTGACCAGCACTACCCAGCAAATACGCTTGCCCAGCGCCTGCAAGGTGGCCGGCACACCCGACCCTATCATCACAGCCACATCGACTCGGCTATTCATCATCCCCTCCGGAATTTAATTAGCACCCTAACGATAAAGCCATGATACGCCTGACAGCGACGCGGAAACAGCGCATCGCGGTACAGCAGTGTTTCGTAAGGCGCAACAAAAACGGTCTCGTCGAGAAACGCAAAAAGCCCCAGGGATAGCTCCGAGGGGCTTGGCACCACGCGCGGTTTTATACCTGGCGCTGGTGGCGGTCGAGCTGCTCGTGGCGCTCCTGGGCTTCGATGCAGTACTTGGTGGTCGGGCTGATCAGCAAGCGCTTCAGGCCGATGGGCTCACCACTGTCATCGCACCAGCCGAAGCTTTCGTCGGCAATACGGTCCAGGGCCATTTCAAGCTGTGGCAGCAGGCGCTGGTCGCGGTCGATGGCATTTACCAGCCAGCTACGTTCTTCTTCGACCGAAGCCACGTCGGCAGGGTCTGACGGAGTGTCCAGGCCTTCGATGGTGGTGCGGCTGAGTTCGATGCGTTCATGGGTTTCGACTTTCATCGCCTGCAGCAGCTCAGTAAAGAAGGCAAGCTGGTCGGCGTTCATGTAGTCATCGGCCGACATGGCCAGCAACTGTTCCTTGGTCATCGATTTCTCTATGAAAAAATGTGCATTTGGGCGATTCATGTGCCGTCGATGCCTATGCATCGCCAGCGGAATTCTTCAAGCGCCAACCGGCACTCTTTTACAGGGGGCGGCAGTCTAAGGCGCCACGCCGCGTGGAGCAACTGCAAATGGGTGCGAATTTGCTTCCACTGCTCACAATCCGCCGGTCGGCACCCCAGCTCAGCTGAAGGGCCAGTAGTAAACTGTGATTCTGGCAGTGCCCATCCGCCTGCTGTTGCTGTTGCTGTTGCCGTTGCCG